>JACQEN010000284.1 GCA_016200585.1 Deltaproteobacteria bacterium | reverse complement strand
GGTGTGAGGCTTGCCTCACACCTGACTGTGCGAGGGTTTGCGCAGTTCACTGGGCGGGATGCGCATCGATTTCCGCTTGCCGGGCCATCGGCGATGGAGGCGGTTTCCAGTCGCTCGTCGAAGGAATCACCACGAGGAGCACGAAGAGTGTTCAGCTCGCTGTCTTCGCGAGCGTAAAGGTCGATTCCTACTTGATCCCGTAACGCTGCAGCTTGTCGATCAGCGACCGACGCGAGATGCCCAGTTGGGTTGCCGTGTGGGTCTGGTTGCCGTTGCTGCGTTCGAGGGCGGCGCGCAGGACCTTGGCTTCGTACTCTTCGAGCTGGCCGCGCAGCGAGCCGCTCGGCGGCGGCAGCTCCGCGCTGCTCGACGTAAACTTCGGCGACAGCAGATCGGGAGTGATGTACTCGTCGTGATCCGCCATGGCAAAAGCGCGCTCGACCTCGTTTTGCAGCTCGCGGACGTTGCCGGGGTAGTCGTGCACCATGAGCCGCTTCATCGCCTCGGAGCTGACGCCGAGCACGTGCTTGCCGCTGTCGGCCGCAAGCTGCCCCAGGATGTGTTGCACGAGCGCCGGAATGTCGTCCTTGCGTTCGCGCAGCGGCGGCACGTGAATGGTGAACACGCTCAGCCGATAGAAGAGGTCGCGCCGGAAGCGTCCGTTTTCGACGTCCTGCTCCAGGTCGTGATGCGTGGCGGCAATCACCCGCACGTCGACCTTGATCGGCTGGTTGTCGCCGACACGCCGTATCTCGCCCTGGTCGAGAACGCGCAGCAAGCGCGTCTGCAGCTCGGGTGGACAGTCGCCGATTTCATCGAGGAACAGCGTGCCGCCGTTTGCCGCTTCGAACAGTCCCTGGCGATCCTCGTTGGCGCCGGTGAAGGCGCCGCGCTTGTGGCCGAAGAGCTCGCTGGTCAACAGGTCGGGGGCGATGGCGGCGCAGTTCTCGCTGATGAACGGCTTGTCGCTGCGCCCGCCGTTGTAGTGGATGGCGCGGGCGATCAGCTCCTTGCCACTACCAGTCTCGCCGCTGATGAGTACGGTACTATCGGTGTCGGCGACGCGTTCCACCAGCTTGAGCGTCTGACGCAGCGGCGCGCTGTTACCGACGACGCCGCTGAAGCGATAGCGTTGTTTCGCATCGCTGCGCAGCTGCGCGTTCTCGATGCGCAGGCGCTCGTAAGCGGCGCGCAGCTCGTCTTGCAGGCGCCGATTGTCGCGCGACATGCGGTGCAGCTCGAGACCCTGGCGGATGACGCCGACCAGCTCCTCCTTTTTCCATGGCTTGGTGAGGTAGCGGTAAACGCGGCCGGCGTTGATCGCTTGGATCAACGAGTCGATGTCGGTGTAGCCGGTAAGGATGATGCGGACCAAGTCGGGATAGGGCTCGATCGTCGCCTGAATGAGGTCGGTGCCGGTCATTTCGGGCATGCGTTGATCGATGACCGCCACAGCAATCTCGGGGTGTGCGGCGAGGATTTTCAGAGCCGTCGCGCCGTCGGTCGCGGTGTGCACCGTGGTGTCGGGCAACTCGATGCCGAGGGTGATGCGCAGCAGATTGACGCTAGCAGGCTCGTCGTCGACGACGAGAACAGCCCGCGGCAAGCCGCTCGAGCCTAGAGCAATCACGCCAGGAATGCCGTTGGTTTGAGAGGTCACGAGCCGGTGAGTCTAGCGTGCCTGTTCGTCGCTCGCGAGCGGCAGGCGGATGACGAAGGTGGTGCCCTGCATCGAGCTCTCAGCCACGCCGATGGTTCCGAGATGCGCCGTGATGATCTGTCGGGTGATGGCCAGTCCCAGCCCCATGCCGCTGCGACGAACCTTGGTACTGAAGAACGGTTCGAAGATGTGCTCGCGCTGATCCTCCGCAATCCCGGGGCCGTTGTCGCGAATGCGTACGTCGATCCAGCCCTGTCGGGTCAAACCAGCCGCAAGAGGCCACACGACCGAAGCGCTCAGCCAGACTTGTGGGTCCGTGTGGTTGGCGCTGGCCTCGATGGCGTTACTCACGACGTTGCCGAATGCCTGGCTCAGCGACTCCCCTACGCCCAGCACCGGCGGGAGCTTCGGAAGGTCACGGTGGATGGTCGGACGCGCGGAGCCGACTGCTAGCGCTAAGGCCGTTGCTTCTTCGATGACGCTGCATACGTCGATCGGCGCTGCGTCGTTCAGATCGGTTCGATGTGCAACGAAGCCCCGAAGCTGTTGCACGACATGGTCCAACCGCCGGGTTCCTTCACGGCAAATGTCGAGCAACGCCGTGGCATGTTCGCTGAGCTGATCCAGATTGAGCTCGCGCCGCAGGCGCCGCAGCTACTCGTCCTTCGGCACCCGCTCGTTTGTGGCGCGGATGTAGGCCAGCGAGGCAGTCGTGTACTGTTCGAGAGTCTGCATGCTGCCGAGGATCAGGCTGACCGGTACGCGCACCTCGTGCGCGACTTGAGCCAGGCGTGTGCCGACTTCTTCCAGACGCGTTTGCTGGTCGTCTTCAACGATTTGCGGGGCACTAAGGCGTGTCGACGCTCTCATCATCGTTTTTCTCCTCCGAGCTTCCGGCCCAATAGAGACGCAGATTGCATGCCAGCCACGACCGCTCGGCAATGCCCTTCGGCGAGGGGTTTGCCGGGGCTTCGACTGTGCGGCGCGCTGCGCAGTGTGCAGCCGCCTGCACAGTTCGGCGCTCCGGGTTGGGCATCGGCTTCGTTCTTCGCTTGACTCAGCACCTCGCAAATTTGAGACTTGCGTCGTGGAAGCTCAGGGACGCTCGTACCATGCGTCGATTCCGGCCCGTTCGCTGGCGCTGGCGAAAAAGGATCGGATGCCGTCTTTGCGAGCCTTGCTGGCGCGCTATTGGGCGCCGCTACTGGCTTTGTTGCTGGTGCTCCCGATTACCGGTTTGGCGATCGTCGAGAGCCTGCACTGGTTCGCCGTGCCGTTCCCGGGCTTCCTGCTGATGGAGAATGCCGTCGTCCCGACCGTCAGCACGTTCGACTGGCCGGCGGAACGGTCGCTGGTTTTTCACAGTCAGGTGGTTGCCGTCGACGGTGCCCCGGTAAACGGCAGCGCCGAGGTCTACACGATGGCCGGTAGACATCCGGCGGGTACGCCGCTGACCTACACGTTTCGCAACGACGCAGGGTCTTTCGAGCGCACGATCCAATCGCGGCAATTCACCGCCAGCGACTACTTGCAGACCTGCGGCCTGATGCTGTTTGCCGGCTTGGTGTGGCTCAGCTTCGCGCTGATCGTCGGCTTCCTTCAGCCGCAACAGCGACTGGCGCGAACCTATATGTGGCAAGGCATCGTGGTTGGACTGTACCCGATCACCGGTATCCTGCTGCATCGGCCCGGTTGGGCGATGTTCACGACCCTGTATTTTGCAATCGAATGTCTGTTTCCGGCCACCTGGATCCACCTGGCGTTGGTCTTTCCGGTCGAACGGCAGCTCGGTGGTTGGCGACGGCTGGCCGTCCTTGCGCCCTATGTCGTCGGCTTGGTTTTCGGCGCCGCCGTGCTCGGCGGTTTCTATCAGCAACCGCCGGCGTTGGGCGCGATGCGGATGACCTATCTGTACGCCGCGGCCAGCTTTGTTTTTTTCGTTGCCAACTTGGTTTGGAGCTATCGGCAGACCGACGATCACCGCGTGCGGGCGCGTGTGAAAGCGATTCTGCCGGGAGCCTTGCTCGCCGGCACCTTGGCGGGGATCGCCCTGATCGACAGTGCGTTCGGCGGCCATCAATTGCCCGTGCAATTCGGTTTGCTGCTGACCCCGGCTTTCTCCGCGGCAGTTGCCTACGCTCTGGTGAAGCACGACCTCTTCGACGTCGATCGGGTGGTACAGCAGAGCTTCGTCTACACCGTGCTCAGCCTGCTGGTCTTGGTCGGTTACGCGTCGATCCTCAGCGTCGGGCAACGCTGGATCCCGGCGACGGCGCAAAACCCTCACGTGCTCGGAAGTGCTTTCGTCGTCTTTCTGGCGTTGGTGTTGGAACCACTGCGACGCGGTGTGCAGCGTGTTGTTGACCGGTTGTTCTATCGCGCTCAGATCGACTACACGGCAACGATCCGCCAGCTCAGCGAAGTCATGACGACCCTGCTCGACTTGCACGCGATCACCAACCAAGTGACGCGCGAGGTCACCGACGCCATGCAGCTCGAGTCGACGAGCCTCGCCTTGTTCTCCGACTCCGACGCCGCCGTCTGGGTGCGGCATGCCGACGGCCGAATGCTGCAGCGCTCAGGCGACGTCGGGCTCGAAACGTTGGCAAAGATTCTGCGCGAGAAGGCCGATGTGTGGGATGTCGACGCCCTGATCGACGCCGCAGCGGCAGGTTCGCCGCGCCAGTTGGTGGCGGGTTTCCTGCGTGCGCTGCAGGTCCGCCTGGTCGTGCCGCTCTTCTTTCACCAGTCGCTGATCGGCGTCCTGTTACTCGGCCCGAAGCGGTCGCGGCGCTGGTTCGGACCGAACGATGTCGACTTGCTGCGCACCCTCGCCAATCAAACTGCGATCGCCGTGCAGAACGCTGGTTCGTATGCAGCGCTGCAAGAGATCACCCAGAATCTCGATGCGCAGGTACAACGG
>JACQEN010000283.1 GCA_016200585.1 Deltaproteobacteria bacterium | reverse complement strand
CGGGCCATGAATCTTGCCTCGCGCGTATCGACCTGTACTGCCTCGCCGCTTTCCAGGTAGGCTGGAACCTGAATCACGAGACCGGTCTCCAACGTCGCCGGCTTCGTCTGTGCTTGCGCGGTCGCACCCTTCATCGGCGGGTCGGTGTCGCGCACGCGCAGCACCACCGACTGCGGCAGCTCGATGCCCATCACCTCGCCGTTGAAAACCATCGAACGGATTCCACCGAGCCCTTCGATCAGGTAGCCCGCATCATCACCAAGCACGTCGGCCGTCAGTGAGAACTGCTCGTACGAGCCGCTGTCCATGAAATGGTAGCCTTCGTCGTCGCTGTACAGGTACTGCACCGGCCGCAATTCGAGCTGTGCCTCCTCGACCTTGTCGCTGGCCTTGAAGCTGCGCTCGAAGACATTGCCGGTGCGCAGATTGCGGATCTTCGCCTTTACCAGGGTGCTGGCACCGCGGGCCGTTGGCGACTGCATGTGGACGTCCATGACGTGATACGGATCGCCGTCCAGGTCGATCCGCAAACCGCGCTTGAAATCGCTCGCCGTGATCATTGCAGCGCTCTAGCGTTGGATGCGGCGCACGATCAAGAGGTAGCCCGCGTATCCAAAGTACCCCGACACTTCAGGCGGGATTGGAGTCGACCGGTTCGCCCGCCGCGCGATTCGTGCGTCGTGGCCGGCGCAGCTCCGGGTTCCCCAGCTGGCCGCAGGCGCCCATCAGGTTGCGCCCTTGTGTAACCCGGCGCTTGACGAAGATCCCGTGACTGCGAAGGCGGCGCAGGAAGCGGAAGACGGTGGCGTCGTCGGAGGTTGCATAGGCGGCGTCGCGCTGCGGATTGTAGGGGATCAGGTTGACCACGCAGCGCAGCGGCCGGCACCAATCGGCAACCGCGTCGGCGTCTTCGACGCTGTCGTTCACACCGGCCAGCATGACGTATTCGATCAAGTACAATCCACGTCGCGCCAAGGGATAGTCGAGCAATGCCCGCTGCAGCTCGGCGAGCGGAGCACTCTTGTTGATGGGCATGATCTGCGTCCGCACCGCGTCGTTGGACGCATTGAGCGACAGTGCGATCCGCAGGTTGGCCCAGCTCGGTTCGCGACGGACGATGTCGGCAAGCTGTTGCAGGCCGTCGATGCGACCGACGGTGGAGACGGTCATCTGAGTCAGCGGTATGGCGAGTCCGTTCGGCTCGTTCAACACCCGGATGGCGCCGACGAGGTTGTCGAAGTTGTCGAACGGTTCGCCCATGCCCATGAAGACGACGTTGCGGATGCCGTCGCGGAAATACGAGTAGGGCCGGGTCGGCAAGCTCGTACGTTGGTGGCGGAGGCGGCGTGCGACGATGCGTTGGGTGACGATTTCCTCAATCGTGAGGTTGCGCATGAGCCCCATGCGTCCCGTTTCGCAGAACGTACAGCCCATGCGGCAACCCACCTGCGTCGATACGCAGAGCGTGTGCCACTTGCTGCCGCGATAGCTGTCCATTGGGATGATGACCGACTCGGTTTCGAGCCCGCTGCCGACGTCGAGACAGAACTTGACGACACCTTCGTGTTCCTCGCAGCGTGTTACCGGCGCCAACGGCGCCGCGGTCGAATCGCGGAACAGCTGTACATACTCGCTGCGCAGCGCTTGCGGATGCGTCGACCGCGCTGCCGCGTATTCGGCGAGGGTCATTGCAAGCGCTGATCGCTGCATCGAGCCATCCGACATGGCTGCCAAAGTAGCATTCCGGACAAGGGGGGACAGATCCGTGCTCTATTCCGTATTCGCCCGATTCAGATCCGAATCGACCGCCAGGCACCGCGGTGGAACCGTAGCAACCAAGTCGTGCTGAGGACGGTGACGTATCCGAGCTCGCCAAGCCAGGCACCGGTCACACGATAACCGAGAACGACCGCCAGGGTGTAGACCAAGGGCAAGCGCAGCAGCCATGCCAACAGCGTTTGCACGACGAACGGAAAACGCGTGTCGCCCGCGCCGCGCAAGGCGCCGCCGGCGATGATGCCCATCGCGTCGATGAGCTGAAACAGGGCACCCAGCACCAGCAGCGGGCGAGCCAGCGCCAGCACCGACGCTTCTTGCGAGAACAAGCTGAGGAGGGTTTCCGGAACACTCACGAACAGAACGGCGACGATCGCCGCGAGCGCCATGCCAAGCTGGAGTGCCGAACGATGCGTGCGCTCGGCCGCCGCCAGGTCGCGGGCGCCGACGTAGCGTCCCACCAACGCTCCGGAAGCGATCGAAATGCCGTAAGCCTGCATGAACGACAACGACAAGAGCTGCAGCATCGCTTGGCTGGCGGCCATCTGGACATCACCCATGCGCACGATGATGGTCGAGAACAGGGCGAACGAGATCATGTCGAGCACCCACTGACCGCCGACGGGAATGCTGGTGCGCGCAAAGCGCACGATCGACTCCCAATGGGGCCGGCAGATTGCGGTCGCGTAGGTCTGCCGCAACCGACGCCGGCGGAGAGCGATCAACATGATCAGCAGGTAGGTCCAATTCGCGGCTGCCGTCGCCGCGCCGGCACCGCTCACACCCCAAGCCGGAAAACCGAAGCGACCGAAGACCAACCCGTAGACGAGGAAGACGTTGAGCAGATTCGCAACGACGGTGCCGATCAACGGCGTGCGCGTGTCGCCGCAACCGCGGAAGAACGCGATGAAGACGACATTGGCAATCAGCGCCGGAATTCCGAACAGCCGGTAGTGCACGTACTGCGTTGCCAGCGCACCGAGGGCGGGAGACGGTCCAAGCAGCGCCAGCAACATTGGAAAGAATATCCCAATGCAAAGAGCCCAAAGCGCCGCGAGGGGTACTGCGGTGTAGAACCCCTGCCACATCCAACGGCCGCAAGTGTGATGGCGGCCGGCACCGTACTCTTGCGCGACGAACGTCTGGACACCGGTTCCGGTGCCGACGAAGACGACAACCAGAGTCCACAACCAAACGCCGCCAAAACCCACCGCGCCGAGCTCAGTGACGCCCAGTCGGCCGACGATCGCCGCGTCGACCACTTGCATGAGCGTGTCGGACAAGGTCTGCAGCACCGCCGGGTAGGCCAGCACAGCAACCTCCACAACGCCCCCGCGCAGCCGCTGCGTTTGGCCGAGCTCGCCGATTTCTACGTCTGCTGTCACCATTGATCGACTCCCAAAAACACCGAAGGCCGCGAACGCTCAACGCGTCCCGGCCTTCGGTGCATGGGCCTCAATGTTCGCCTACGTCACGAACAGGCGCGTGTCAGCTCCAAATCCGGCGAATTGCCTTCGCCGGCTGGGACAAGACGATTGCCGTTGACACACATCCGCATCCGTTCACTCCTCGAAAAGGTGCGGCGACCGTATCACGACTGCGCGCCGGCACCCAAGAAGAATTTTCGCCGATCGTGGATGAAGTGCTTACGGCCGCTGCGCCGTTACGATCCACGACGCCGAACCCATGCGTACTCCCTGGTCCGTGGCGTAGGGCTCGAGGGCCTGGCGCACGGCCGTCCTTACCGTCTCTCGCAGCGTAAGGTCGGCTTCACGTATTGCAGCGGCCGTCGGACCCATCTGCAACATGAAATCGACCGTTACATCGAGATTGTTGCCGCCGCCGACAATCAGATCCTGCCGCAGCGACTCGAAGGCGACGTCACCGAACCCGGCGCGCGTCAGAATGCCGCGGACCTTTTCTGGATCCGCAAAGGCGAACGGGCCTGGTGCATCCGGGCCCGCCAAGGGCGGCGGCGGTATGTGTTGCAACGCCGCCAGCATCGGCACGAACATCCATGCATTCTCGCTCACCTGCTGCCAGCAGACGAAGGCCAGGCGTCCGCCCGGCCGCAGCGCCGTGAGCAGATTGGCAAACGCTTGATCGGGCTGCGCGAAGAACATCACTCCGAAGCGCGAGAAAATCAGATCGGCAATCGCCGGCTCGAAGCGGTAGGTTTGCGCGTCGGCGTTTCTAAAGGTGGCGTTGGCGAGGCCGGCACGTTGGGTCAGCTCGCGGGCCCGCTCGAGCATGACGCTCGAGATGTCGACGCCGGTCACCTTCCCGCCGGCGCCGACGCGGCGAGCCAGCTCGCGGCTCGTATCGCCACAGCCGCAGCCGACGTCGAGAATTGTCTCGCCGGTTGTGATGCGTGCGGCGTCCATGGCCTGCAAGCCCAGCGGGCGGATCTGCGGATCGATGAGATCCTGCAAATTCACCCATCGCGACCCGTTCTGATTCCAATATTCGATCTGTTGCGCGTTCGGTCCACTCGCTTCAATTGTCGGAGGCATGGCATGCAGCCTACCAATCCGCGTGCCGTTGCGCACCTGACGGAGACTCAAACAGAGTCGGGGTCGTCAGAAACACCGCGACGCATGACTTCCGCTGCACAGCGCAGTCCTCTTGCTTTCGGACAAGCGGCGGGTCGGACAACGAGTCGATTTGCGCTGGCTCGTCACGCCGCATATCAGTGTTCCGTTGGAACGCAACGAATCGATGATGTCCGCGAGCCGTGCCTCCGCCGATTCATCGCGCCGAGCTCGGTGGCAGTGGAAGCACGTGGGATTTACAGCGGTGTGCGTCGGTATCGCGGCCTCGACTCTCATCGTCATGGGCCGGCCCCTCTTCTGTGCGTGCGGGACGATTCGACTGTGGTACGGCGACGCTTGGGGAGCTGAGAATTCGCAACAGCTCCTCGATCCGTACAGCTTTACACACATCACCCACGGAATTCTCTTCTTCGCACTGCTGCGATGGACGGCGCGACGCCTGTCGATGCCGGCCTGCGGCGTGATGGCCGTAGGGTTGGAGTCGGTGTGGGAGGTGATCGAGAACACCAACACGGTGATCGATCGCTATCGCGCCGCTACGATGGCGCTGGGGTACTACGGCGACAGTGTCCTCAATTCAGTCGGCGACATTCTCTCGTGCGGCGTTGGCTTCGCGCTTGCCGCACGGCTGCCCACACGCGCGACCGTAGCGATCGTCATCCTGCTCGAGACGGCTTTGACGTTTACCATTCGTGACAGCCTGCTGCTCAACATCGTCATGCTGGTGCATCCGGTGGAGGCGATCAAAGTCTGGCAAGCGCAGATCCAGCACTGATCGACCACGGACCGCAGACTATGGACGATCAGCGGTACAACAGCACCGCTTCACGTTCTTCGCGCCACGACTCTTCGTCCGCGAGCGTCAGCGCATCGAGATCGGCCGGTGTCGCTGCCGTATCGTCGACCCACTTGCGCAACAGATCGCTGCCGTTGATGACGTCGATGGCCAGTCGGTCCTCGACGTACTCGTACGCGAAATCGCGCCACAGATCGTAGTCCGGCTGCAGGCTGCGCACGGCTTTGAAAGCCAACGCCATCAGCCGCCATGGACGGAACGCCTCGTGTTCGTACGCCGGATCGTCGACGTGGATTTGAATTCCGGCGCACAATTGCCCGACGTGTTTGTGGAACGTCGGCTCGAAGTAGCAGGGTCGCAGCCGGCAACCACGTAGCCACTGCGGCGCCAGCGCTTGCATCTTGGCGAGCAGAGCATGCGGGTCGATCTGCGGGGCACCAAAGAGCTCGAGCGGACGCGTCGTTCCGCGGCCTTCCGACAACGTCGTGCCCTCGAGCAGAACCGTACCGGCGTAGCAGCGCGCCATGGAAAGCGTCGCCGCGTTCGGACTCGGATTGACCCAGCTCCGTTCTCCCAGCGGCCAGCCATAGCCGGGCGCCGCTGCGGGCTGCCAGCGTTCCATGGTGACCACCTGACATTCGACGTCGAGGCGCAGGCTTTGCACCAACCAACGCGCCAGCTCGCCGAGGGTCAAACCGTGACGCATCGGCAGCGGGCCGGCGCCGACAAAGCTCTCGCAGCCCGGACGCAGACGCAACCCCTCGATCGGCCGGCCGGCTGGGTTCGGACGGTCGAGCACCCAAACCTCCTTGCGATGTTCGGCCGCCGCTTCCAACATGTACCGCAGGGTGGTGACGAAAGTGTAAATCCGGCAGCCGACGTCTTGCAGGTCGACGAGCACGACGTCGAAGGTGTCCAGCATCGCCGCCGTCGGCCGTCGCACCGCGCCGTACAGGCTGAAGACAGGGATCCCGTGAAGCGGATCGATGAAGTCGGGCGACTCGATCATGTTGTCCTGCTTGTCGCCGCGCATGCCGTGTTGGGGGCCGAACGCCGCCACCAGATTCACTGCGTCAAGCGCTGCCAGGGCATCCACCGAATGAGCAAAATCCATGGTCACCGATGCCGGATGGGCCAGCAAAGCAACACGTTTGCCGGCCAGCGGCTGACGCATCTTGGGGTCGG
>JACQEN010000275.1 GCA_016200585.1 Deltaproteobacteria bacterium | reverse complement strand
GTCGACCGCTTGGTCCGGTGTCTTGTTTGCGAGAGAGCGCACCTGGCTGGCCTCACCCGTCAACCGAGTGAAAACGCCGTTGTGGCCGAAACCGGCGCGCAACAGAAGATGCGCCGCGGTGTCGTAGCCCCAGTTGGCCGGGTTGATGTTTGCCATGCAACTTCCTCCTCCTCGACGTCGACCGCTACTGGCAAGCGCCGCTGGATGCGACGAATCCGGTTTGCGGTGCCCCGGCGAGGATCCAATCGTTGATGAGGCGGATCTCTCCGGCCGTCAGCCTTGGTCGCCCGCGTCCGGCTGCCGGATTGTTGTAAGGCATACGCAGCCCGTACGCGCCGATCCCCTCGCCGGGGCTGTTGAGACGCGTTCCACCCTTGATCTTATGGAAGAGCAGGCTGTTTTCGGGATTCGTCGGATCGACACGCTTCAGACCATCGGTCGCAGCAGCGAAACTGTGAGGCGTCGCATTCACCAGATCGCTGTACGCCGAGCGCGCACCGCAGGTTGGCTTCAAGCAAAGGTCGTGCAACGAATCCGTCGATCCGTGGCATGTCGCCATCGTCGTACACTTGCGATCGAAGATGTGTTCCTGGATTTGCTGAAAGGTGCTGGCGATACCGCTGCACGGGCTTATTTTCTGGCCGCTCATCGCGTCGACCGGCGCCGTACAGGTCAGCTTGACCTTGTCGGCGTCCTTCGGGACGCCGGGCGGGCATTTGCCGCTGGTGAGCAACGCCGCCTGACAAAGGGTCGGCTGCAAAGTCACGGTCGTGGTCTTGAAGCTCGGTCCGCTGCTCGAAAAGCGGATGTCCAAGGGAATCACGACGTTCTTGAAGCCCGACATGCGGTCGATGTCGGTCGGTGTCAGCAGTAACTGGTCGCTGGCAAACTGAACCAAGGGTTCGAAGTCGGCTATGTACTTCGGGTGGTCGTCATTCGACGGTCCCGAGTAGGGAATGATGAAACCATCGCTCGGGAAGCCGGCGGGAGAGCAGCCCGGGAAGCCCGTGCTGCTATTGAACGTCATCTGTACGGCAAACTGGCAGTAGCCCAAGGCCGCGTTGGCGTCGCCACAGGTCGCATCGTTGTCGGCGCAGCGCACACCGGTTGGCCTGAGGGTGGGGTAATTCGGCGCCGGCTGCGAGTCGAAGGTGATCCAACAATCGGTCGAAGCCGGGCCGCCGCCGCCTACGACTTGCGCCGAACCTCGGCTCACCACAAGCCCGCCGGCAAGCATAAGGCCAACGGACAACCCCAGTCCCATTCTCATCGGCCGGTTCTCCTCAGTTTGTTTCGGATCGCGCGCTTGAGAGCACATGAGGAGCGAACCAGTCTGATGATTCCCCGATCAAATCCAGCTCCCCTCCCAAGGGTTCGATGTTGCGAATTGTGCGCCACAACATCGGATGCGTGCAGATGGGTGTCAACGCAGTATTTCGCTTGCTCCGATGATCAAGAAGTGCCTGTCGAGCGTTACCGCGTCGCCACCGCGCACGGCAGCGATTGTGTTTGGATGTTCCGCGTCAAACGAACCCGAGATCGAAGTTGTGAGCCGTCCAATAGAGGTTCGGATCTCCCGAGTCGAGCGTCAATACCGGAGCCATCGGGTTGAAGATCGTCGGCTCACCCATATTGAGCCAGTGCTTGAGGATTGTTCCGTAGACGTCGCGAATGTCGGTCGAACGATATGGATTGGTTGGATCTTGCGAGTACGCTGTGTTTCCATCATCGCCCGCAACCGCCGGGTCGATGTTGGGGTGACTGCCGTAGACGCCGCCGTTGACGCCTCCGCCGATGACGAACATCGGGCCTTGCGACCCGTGATCCGTGCCGCTGTCGTTCTGCTCCGGGCGGCGGCTGAATTCGCTCCACACGATGATCAAGACCTTGTTCTCAAGGCCGGCTGCCATATTGGCGATGTCGTTGTAGAAGAGCTCGATGGCATTCCCCAATTCCTGGTGCAGGTCGAAGTGCGCGCCGGTCTCGGCGCCCTGATTGCTGTGCGTATCGTACCCGCCGTTGTTGAGCTGGAAGTGGCGGGCGTTGATTCCCGACACGCCATTTTGGATGCCGTAGATCACCTTGGCGATCTCGCGCAGTCCGTAGCCCGTACTTCTGTCGAGGGTGTTGTACTGAGCCACCCAAGATGGGCGGTCGTTATTGTAAAGGTCGTTCAGACCCGGATAGTTATCGGTTGCCCCCAGCGTGGCGGCGCCGGCCGATCCGATGGAATGTCGCGCTGCTTGTACCGAGCTCGCCGCCTGGGCGTAGAGCGCCGCAAAGGCCGTGCGTTTGGCGGCATCATCATCGCTGTAGTCGCCGTCGTAGGGAAAGATGAAATTTTCCAGGTCATCAACGGCGATGACGCTTGTGGTTCCTTGCTGAAAGTCGGCGGCAATTTCCGAGTCGATGTCGAGCGCGGGGATGTCGTTTCCGGTGTACCCGGCGCTCTCCAAGTAGCGGCCGACC
This sequence comes from Deltaproteobacteria bacterium, assembly GCA_016200585.1. Lineage (GTDB taxonomy): Bacteria > Desulfobacterota > Binatia > HRBIN30 > HRBIN30 > JACQEN01. The sequence continues at coordinate 5,005 of JACQEN010000275.1, read as the reverse complement.
CAGCCGGGACCCGAAGCGGCAAGCGTCGCCGTCTGCCAGGTCTTGCGTGAGGTGTCGTGCGACAGGCTGTAGTCGGGGTAGCCGCAGCCTTGGATGACCGCGACCTTGCCGAGATCGTACAAAGTTTTCAGCCCCGCCAGCCCGGGATGCACAGCCAAGGGAGTGTGCGTTCGCGGCGTCGCCATGGGCAGGTTGGGGTTGTTGTCGTTGCCGATCGAATACGGATTGAGAACGGTCGGCGAGAGCTGCAGCCCGCCCGCTCCGGTTGTGCGCAGACCTTCGTAGAAGGTCCGCAGCGTCCCCATGGAGCCATCGGAAACCGGTACCACGGTATTGAGTCCGTCGTTGCCGCCATCGAGGAAGAGCGAAATGAAGAAGCGGTCGCCGATCGTCTCGGCAAACGCCCGCCGTACGAACGGATGCCGCCAGACGTTTGGAACGACCAATGCTCCCGCAGCCGCAACACCGGTGCGCTTGATGAACTGACGTCGCGTAATGCTCATGATTCCCTCTCCACCTAGTGCAGTTGGTACGCCGGCGATTGCAGCACCAGCCCAAACAACCCGTTCAGTTTGCGATTGCGGGTATCGTAGTCGTGCAGATCGATCGGTCCCGCGCCGAGGTACTCGACGAGTTTGGTGATCTCCGTAGCCGTGAGCTGGTCGGTGACTCCGAGCAGGTCGGTGACCGCCTGAACGATATCGGTCGGTTGGGTGAGACCGAGGTCGATTAGCTTTTCTGGATGAAAATTGAAACGACCGCTGCCACGTGCCGAGATCAAATCGCGTGCAAAGCCGCAGCGCGCCAGAAGCGTGGCACTGCTCATCCAAGACAGCTCCCAGTTCCAACCGAAGACGCTCGGGGGTTCGAACAGCTGCTGCCCCATGGCTTTGAGCTGATCCTGCAGGGCGTGATAGCTGCCGCCGTTGATGTAGGCGTCGCCACCTTTGGGCCGCATCTTCAACAGCCGCAGCGTGCTGACGACATAGTCGATGGGCCACTTGACCGACTTTGGCGTCGTTGGTCCGAAGGGCACGCCGACGCCGGTTTCGTAGAAAAAGTCGTCGACCAGAATTTCTCGCACCAACGCGCCGATGTCGAACGACGCGCCGAATCCTGAACGACTGACGACGCCGTCGACGATGGAGGCCTTGGCCGGGTACGCCGGCAGGGGATGAGCGAAGTATTCGAGTAACTTTGCGGCGATGTAGCGGGCGACGGTGTTCTTTGCGTCGCTGTCGCGGTGTTGAAAGATGATGTCGATGACCTGATCAATTTCAGCCGCACCCTCGCCGGCCGGCTGAGTGAAATCTCGACCCGCTGCGCCGAACTGACCGTGCGTCTGGTAGATGACTTTTGCCCCACGTCCCGGGAAATCGGTGGCGTAGTCGTGGTCGTAGTCGTTGAAATGGGCTTTCGGTTTATTGTCCCAGGCCCATCCGGAAAATGCTCGGGCGATTTGTACGATGTCCTCCTGAGCATAGTTGGGGCTACCGGAGAGATCCTTCACTCCGAGAGTGAACAGTTCTTGCAGCTCGCGCGCGTAGTTCTCGTTGGGCTCGTCTTTGAAGTTGCGGACGGTGTCGAGAAACTCCATCATCGCGCCGTCCTTGTTCACGGCTTTGACGAAGTCTTTGAAGTTCCCCTTGCAGAACTGGCGAAAGAGCTTGTTTTGGTCGGACATGCGGGAATGGTCGCCGACCTTGTCGTTGTTGTTGGCGAAGTGGTCGTGCCAGAACAACACGAGCTTTTCCTGCAGCTGCAGCTTGGTGGTGATCATGTACTTCACCCAGCTGTTGTGGGCTCGAAACTCGGCGCGGCTGTCGTCGTAGCGCGCCACGCCGCGTGGCTTGAATTTGGCCGGCGTGAAATTCAAGAGCTGATCGGCTGCAGCGCCGCGCGTCAGTCCAGTGAACGCAGCGACGTTGGCCGCCGGTGCTCCAAAGCCGGTGCGCCGCAGCAGATGCCGTGCGCTCGACTCGTCCAAGGATGTATTCTGGTCGCCCATGAATCGCGTCCCCTCCGTCCTCCCGATCCTACTTGGGTATGCCCCGCCCCTGGGCAGCCAATACTGGGCCAGAGGATCGGGTACGACCGGAAAGGTGTCAATCCAGTTTTTTCGGCAAGCGACGGCGCCAAAAACCTGGCGTCGCGCCACGCCGCTGCTTAGAGCGACGCGAGCAGTGTGCCGACGACGGCCGTTGCCTCGAAGTACTTCTCGGCAATCGCACGAGCCGCACTCTGATGGCCGCGCGGGTCGGCGCGGATGGCTGCCAGCGCTGCGATGGCGTCGTCGAGCGTCCGGATGGCGAACAGGCCTCGCCCGACGGGAAGAGTTTGGCCGAAGCCCGTATCCTGCGTCAGCACCGGCCTCCCGGCAGCAAGATAGCAGGCGCTGCGATCGCTGAACCAACCGCTGGCAAGCCGGATGTTGAGATCCTTGGCGACCGTGAATTCGCCGGCTGAGTTGCAGATGAAGCGCCGATAGGTTTCGGCGTCGCGCGATTGAGCGAGCGGATCGGTGATCTCCCAACCGTGCTGGCGCAGCAGCGCGACATCCCCGGGGATCTTGTCGACGTCCATGGCCAGCTGAAAGCGTTCGCCGACGCGTTCGGGCAGCGCCAGAAATTTCAACCACTCGACACGCTTGCGCCATGAGTAGGTTTCGCCTTCGAAACGCATATCGCGCCGCGATTCGTCCCAACGGCCAATGGTCGTGTAGGCAGTGCTGCCGGCGGGTGGCTCGGACGTCCAGAGCTGCGTGACGATCGGCTGGCGCGTCGGCCGCCATTCGAAACCGGCGGTGGGAATGCGAGATCCCGGCCGGCCGATGTTCTCGCCGAACGTGAAGTGGAGATCCTGATCCGCCAGCAGGCCGCGAAGCGGCCGGTCGCCTTGCGACGCCCGCAGCTGTGTGTAGCCGGGATCGAGATCGATGAAGATCTTCCGTTCGCGCTGACGCCGCGGCAGCCGCGTGGCCCCTCCCAGGTTGATGACGACGCGTGCCGTCCACAGCAGGTCGAGCGTGTCGGCGGCTTTCATGCCGTAGTGGCGACCGCGATGCGCATCCCAGAACGCCCAGCGGCCGGCAAGACCGTACTGTGCGAAGAGGTTTTCGACGAAGGCAACGCCGGCGTCGGGCGCAGCGTGCATCTGACCCGACTGCGGATCGAAGCAGTCGTTGAAGAAACAGGTGTCTTCGTAGAAGTATGGATCGAAGCCGGCGTCACGCAACCCGATGAGGTAGTGCAGAACCTGCCAGGCGTAGCCCCCGAGAGGGCAGCGGACGAGATACCCCGCGACGACGACTTTGTCCCGTTGGCTCACAGCCCTGCCAAACCGATCAGCCGCGACAAGACGCGGCTCGAATCGAGGCGCTGCGCCGCAAACGCCCGCGCCGCGTCGGCGTGTCGCGCGTAGTTGGATTCGACGCGATCGAGCGCTGCGGCGGCAGTCGCCGTATCGCTGAAGGTCAAGAGACCTTCGCCGGTCGGTACGTGGTCGCCGATGGCCGTGTCCTGAATGATCACCGGGCGACCGGCGGCAAGGTAACAAGCGCTGCGATCACTGAACCAGCCGGTACGTCCGGCCACGTACCCGTTCTTGGCGACGGTGAACTCGCCACGCGATCCTTGCACGTAGTTGCGATACGAGTCCGGCGTCGCAATGTGCTCTCGCGGCTCGACGAGATGCCAGCCGTGATCGAGCAAACGCCGCCGGTCGGCTTCGTCCGGATGGATTGCCAGACAGATCTCGAAGGTTGCAGCCGAGCGCTGCGGAAGATCGAGGACGCGCAGGAACTCCTCGGATTTCTGTCCATACCACTGTCCCTGCCACTCCACCGGGCTGTAGCCGCGCCAATCGGCGACCGTGGTATAGGCAGAGCCCGCAGGCCGCGCGGTTTGCCACTCGGGCAAGACGACGGGTGGCAACGTGGTTTGCCAGTCGATGCCGCACGTCGGCATCGGGCAACTGTCGGCGCCCAGGTTGAGGCCGACGGTAACGTGCACGTCGTGGCCGGCGAGATTCATGTCGACGTTGTACTGTGCCTGCCAGATTTGCACGTACCCCGGGTCGAGGTCGACGTACATGCGCCGCCGCGGCCTGCCGAGCACCGAGTCGATGTGAAAACGTCCCGAGAGATTGACGAAGAGGTCGGCGTCGCCGGCAACGTCTTCGAGCTGGCGCAGAGACAGGCCGACCGACTGCAGGCCGTCCGATTCCAGCAAGGCGGCGCGTTCGCAGAGGCCGAAGCGGGTCATCACGGAATGGAAGTAGCGGGCGTTGGCCGAGTCGGCAAAGGTGCACGGCCGCCAGTCGTCGTCGATGCAGCGTCCCGCGTCGATCTGTTCGGCATAGTAGATGTCGCAACCAAGCCGCTGGAACCCGAGTACGTACTGCAGGAAGGCCCAGGTGTTGCCGCCACCGCCGAGTGGATGCGCCGCTAGAGCTCCGGAGACGATGACGCGCATCGCCTAGAGTCCCACGTCCTTCAGCAGGCGTCCGAGCACGCGCTCGGCGGCGAACTCGGATTCGGCCACAGCGCGTGCCGCATCGCAGTGGCGCTTGTAGTCGCCTTCGACGCTGGCGATGGCAGCTGCCGCTTCATCGAGATCGTCGAACGCAAACACACCGGCACCGGTCGGCAGCCGCGATCGGAAGCCGGTGTCCTGCACTACGACCGGCTTGCCGAGCGCCAGGTACGCGGCGCTGCGGGTGCTGAACCAGCCGCTGCGCGAGGCGACGTACGCATTCTTGGCGATGCTGCACTCGCCGCGCGACTGGCGCAGGTAGGCGTGGTAGGCATCGAGGCTGTGCGAGTGCTGGAAGGCGTCGGCGACGAGCCAACCGTGACGTTGCAGCTGTTGGCGCGGTGCATCCCCCGACACAGCCACTTCCAGCGCAACGTCTACGCGTGACGGCAGGTCGATGAACTTCAAGAACTCGACGTCCTTGCCGCCGTATCGTTGGCCATCAATGGTCGGCAGCGTTACGTCTGTCTTCC
>JACQEN010000272.1 GCA_016200585.1 Deltaproteobacteria bacterium | reverse complement strand
GAGGCGTTGGCCACCGGGGACGTCGATTACGTCAGCAAGCCGATGAACGTTGAGGAGATTCGCGCCACGGTGAACCGATCCCTTCGACGGCATGAAGAAGCGGAAGCGGCAGTGCCTCTGGGCGCTACGGCGCTGCCCGACGTCGTCGGCCGGACCCCTGTGATGGTCGATGTTTACAGGACCATCGCTCGCGTCGCGCCCGGCCCGAGCACGGTCTTGATCCTCGGCGAAAGCGGCACCGGCAAGGAGATGGTGGCGCGCGCCATCCACCAGCATAGTCGCCGGCACGACAAGCAGTTCGTTGCGGTGGATTGCGCCGCTTTACCGGAGACCTTACTCGAGAGCGAGCTGTTCGGTTACGTTCGCGGAGCCTTTACCGGCGCCTTGCGCGATGCTCCCGGGCTGTTCGTCGAGAGCGATGGCGGCAGCATCTTTCTCGACGAAATCGGCGACACCACACCGGCGCTGCAAGCAAAGCTGCTGCGTGTCCTCCAGGAACGTCAAGTGCGGCCGGTTGGCGGAACCCAGTGGCGAGCTGTCGACGTGCGCATCATCGCCGCTACCAACCGCGACCTGGGCGCCATGGTTGCAGACGGCCGATTCCGCGAGGACCTCTACTATCGACTGAAGGTAGTGACCATTCCGTTGCCGCCGCTGCGCGAACGGCGCGATGATATCCCCTTGCTGGTCGATCACCTCGTGCAACGCGCAGCGCGCCAGTTCAACAAACGCGTGGTCGGCGTGTCGGAAGAAGCCCTCGCCTTGCTGTGCAGCTACGACTGGCCGGGAAACGTGCGCGAGCTGGCCCACGCCCTCGAGCGCAGCGTTGCCCTTGCCCAACATGAAGTGATCGGCTTGGAAGATCTGCCGCTCGAGCTGCGCCGCCCGGCCCCGGCCGATCGCGCCGATCTGTTGCAAGGAGCACCGACGTTGGAGGAGCTGAAGGAACGCTACATCCGACGGGTGGTCGAAGAGAACGGCGGAAACATCAGCCGATCGGCCGCCATCCTCGGCGTCGATCGGCGCTCCTTGTACCGCATGCTGCGGCGCTACGGCATCGCGCATCGCCCGCCACCGGACGAGTGACAACCGCGGCGTTCGGGACGAAACGCCGCACCGCGAGGCCATTTGCCTCACGAGTCACGCCTACCCGTGCTACGCCGGCGCGGGATCGGAGAGGCAACTTCACTGGCACGGTCGCTGCATTGTCGAAGTTCAAAGTTCAATCTCTGAGAACCTGATGACGGCAGTGCTCCACGCCTCCCATGACAATCGACGATTCACGCATCGCTTTCGAAGAACAACTTCAAGGTTCCACGACCACGCCGTTTGGTATCAAGACGCCCTCCCCCGGGTGTACGACGGTGCCCTCCTTATTCACCGCCGCCAATCGACCACGTCGTGGTTACGCGCGAGCGCGGCGGCAACCGGGCGAACCCCCTGCCCCTCAGGGCCGCTCCGGTTGCCACGGCGAGCGCAGTTCCACTGTGCCACGAATCAAAGTTTCCAAATGCGCTCGGCGCCGCAGCTACGCATGGTTCGCGGCATTGTTTGGTCTGCTGGCGGCGCCGTCGTTTGCGGCCTTTCCGGCAGCGCATCCGAATTCGGATGCGCCGATCGTACCGCAGCAAATGACATTGGCAAACGCGCTCGATTTGTTTCGTTCGCACGGTTTCGACCTGCTGATTGCCGACGCTGAAACTGCGCGCTCACGCGGTGAGCTTGTCAGTGCTGCCGCATTTCCCAATCCGCAGCTGCAAGGAAGTGCGGGCACGGCGTTCAACTATTCTTGCGCCTCCGGCGCGCGCGGCTGTTCGACGACCATGATCAACGGCGCGATGTCCGATCAGGGATTGATCGCCGACATCTTCATCGGCAAGCGCCGGCTTCGAGTCGCGGTCGCGCAGAAGGCCCTTGCCATCGCCCAGCTCAATCGCTCCGATGCCGAGCGCAATCTCACCTTCCTGGTGAAACAGCAGTACGCGCAAGCGGTGATGAACAAGGAAGCGCTACGCGCCGCCAGCGAAGCGGCGCAGATGAGCGCCGAAACGGCGCGTCTGGTTGGCGTTCGCTTTCAAGCGGGCGCCGTTTCGGAAGCCGACGTTGCGCGTGCCGATACGGAACGGCTGGAGGCGCAACAAGCCGTCGACACTGCCGGGGGAGCCTTGGCGACGTCCAAAGCGTCGCTTGCGTTTCTCATCGGCGTGCGCAGCTCCTCCGCCGACTTCGAGCTCGTCGATGATCTGCGGCCCGTGCCTCAACTGCCGCTGTTGACCAACGCCTCGATCGACTCGCTGCTGCCGATTGCGCTGGAGCGCCGGCCGGACTTGCAAGCGGCGCAAACCGAAATAGACCGCGCCGCCGCCGCCGTCGATTTGGCGCGGCGGCAACGTGTTCCCGACATCGCCCTGTTCGCGACCTATCAGAGCCAAGGCTCGGGGCAGGATAGTGTCCAACCGCCAACACTCTCCTTCGGCCTGTCGCTGCCGTTGCCGCTCCTCTACCGCCAGCAAGGTGAAATCGCGGTTGCTGAGGCGCAGCGCCAAGTCGACCTCGAACAGCATCGGAAAACGGAAGCACAGATACGCGCCGATGTGGCCACCGCACTCGCTGCCTATCAATCCGCGCGGCGCCGGTTGGAGCGCATGGATTCGACCTTGCTTGGGCGTGCCCGGCGCGCCCGCGATCTCGTCGAGGTGCAGTACCAGAAGGGCGCCGCTTCGTTGCTCGAGCTGCTCGACGCGCAGCGTACGTTTGTCGCCACCACCAACGAATATCATCAAACGCTTACGGACTATTGGACCTCACTGTTTCTTGTCGAAGCGGCAGTCGGAAAGGATCTTGGGGCATGAACAAGGCGACAGGGTTGGCGAAAATCGGATTGGTTGCTTGCATGATGACGCTGGCGGCGGCGTGCGAGCCGGTTTCCGAAGCGACTTCCGGGGTGGTGCCGCCGGCGGGCGAAGCCTGGCTCGTGCCGCAGAGGGCTCAGGAAGCCGGAATCATGACGACGAACGTGTCGAACACGGAGGTGGGCCGAGAGCTGCTGACCAGTGGCCGCGTGACCTTCGATGACGAGCGGGTGTCACACGTCTTCTCACCGGTGACCGGCCGCGTCACGCGCATCGTGGCTCAGCTCGGCCAGCGCGTCGCGGTCGGCGATGCCTTGGCCGTGATCTCTTCGCCCGATCTCGGCAACGCGTTCTCCGACCTTGTCAAAGCGGAAGCCGACCTGAGCGCCGCCGAACGCGAATATCACCGCCAGCACGAGCTGTTTGACGCACACGCCGGAGCGCAACGCGACCTCGATGCAGCCGAAGCTGCCTTCCGCAAGGCGCAAGCCGAGCATCAAAGGGCGAAGGAGAAAGCGCACCTGCTCGAAGCCGATGCCCCGGATCGAGTGACGCAAGAATTCGTTCTGCGTGCGCCGATTGCCGGCGAGGTCATCGCCCGCAACGTCAACCCGGGTGTCGAGGTGCAAGGGCAATACGGCGGCAGCTCGGCTGCCGAGTTGTACACGGTTGGTGAGCTCGACCGCGTTTGGGTGCTCGCCGACGTCTACGAGATCGACCTGCCGCGCGTCCGGATCGGCTCCGCGGTGAACGTCCGGGTCATCGCCTTTCCCGACCGTCGTTTCGGTGGCCGAGTCGATTGGATCGCCGACGCCATCGACCCCACCTCACGTACCGTGAAAGTGCGCTGTGTCATCGACAACCCCGACCATGAGCTCAAACCGGAGATGTATGCGACCGTCGGCGTACTCGTCCCCGGACAGCAAGCGTTGACGATTCCGCGCAGCGCGCTGCTGCGGGTCGGAGATCAGACCATCGTCTTTGTTCGCGGCGAGGAAGCGCCCGACGGGCGCTGGCGTTTCGAGCGGCGTTCGATCACGGTCAGCGACGAGGGTAACAACGATGCCGTCGCGGTCATGAGCGGCTTGTCCTCCGGCGAGCAAGTGGTGACGTTGGGAAGCATTCTCCTGCTCGGCATGGTGTAGCACCGTGGTTCGCCGTATCGTCACCGCTGCGCTTGGCGCGCCGGCCCTGGCACTGTTCTTCGTTGCACTGGTCATCGCCTGCGGTGTTCTTGCCTATCGCAGCCTCGATATCGAAGCGTACCCGAATCCCGTACCGCCGCTGGTCGAGATCATCACCCAACCCGATGGCTTGAGCGCGGAGGACGTCGAACGCCTGGTCACCGTTCCGGTCGAAATCGGACTCTCCGGCATGCCGGGCCTCGACCACGTACGATCGCAATCGCTCTTCGGGCTGTCGGACGTGAAATGCTATTTCCACTGGGGCACGGACTACTGGCAAGCGCGTCAAGAGGTCGTCAACCGGTTGCAATTCGTGTCGTTACCGAACGGCTGGCAAGCGCGTATCTCTCCGTGGAACGCCACCGGCGAGGTCTTTCGCTACATCCTGCAAGGCAAGGGTTACTCGCCGATGGATCTGAAGACGGCGCAGGATTGGATCGTCGTGCGCCAGCTCAAGCAGGTTCCCGGCGTCGTCGACGTCGTCAGTTACGGTGGTGAAACCAAAGAGTATCACGCCGACGTCGATCCGTATCGCCTGGCAGGCCAGGGCGTCACATTGCCCGAGGTATCAGCGGCGATCGCCAACGCCAACAACAACGTCGGTGGCCAACGCGTCACATTCGGAGAGCAATCGTACACCGTACGCGGCGTCGGGCTGCTGACCGGCCTCAAGGACATCGGCGAGATCGTCGTGCGCGAGACCAAGGGGATTCCGGTTCGACTGCGGGATGTAGCCGACGCGGTCGTTGGTTCACGGCCGCGGTTGGGCCTCGTCGGGCGCGACGACAAACCGGACGTCGTGCAGGGAATCGTCCTGATGCGCTACGGCGGTGAGACCGAGGAGACCTTGAAGGCGCTGCACGAGCGCCTGGAAACAATTCGCCGTTACCACCTGCTGCCGCCGGGCGTGGAGATCCATCCCTACTACGATCGCGGCGACTTGGTGGCGCTGACGACGCACACCGTGTTGGAAAACATGCTCACCGGGATGGGGCTGGTGACGCTGGTGTTGTGGGCTTTTCTCGGCAATCGCCGGGCCGCGTTGATCACCGCTGTGAACATTCCCATCGCCTTGCTCATTGCCTTTAGCGGCATCGTCGCCAGCGGCACATCGGCCAACTTGATCTCACTCGGTGCCGTCGATTTCGGTATCGTCGTCGATTCCACGGTCATCATGATGGAAAACATCTATCGTCATCTCGGCTCGCACGGCTCGGGAACAATGACCGAGCGCATCCGCGCTGCTGCCAGCGAGGTCGGTAGTCCGATGGCGTTCTCGACGTTGATCATCGGCATCGCCTTCCTGCCATTGTTCACGATGAACGGCGTGGCGGGAGTGATCTTTGCTCCGATGGCGCGGACCTACGCTTTTGCCATCGGCGGTGCGGTCGTCCTGGCGATCACTCTGACCCCGGTATTGGCGGCGCAGTTGATTCCCGCCGACGCCGAGGAGGGTGAGAATCGGCTGATGCGCCTGCTGCACCGAGTTTACGATCCGCTGGCTGGCCTCGCTTTGCGTTGGCCGCGCACGTCGGTTGCTCTTGCGGTCTTGCCACTGTTGCTGTGTGTGGCGTTGTTTCCGTTTCTCGGCGGCGAGTTCATGCCCAAGCTGGAAGAGGGCAATCTGTGGATTCGCGCTACCCTGCCGATGTCGGTGTCCCTCGAAAAGGCCTCGTCGTACGTCGGTCGCATGCGGACCATTGTCGGCAAGTATCCGGAAGTGGTGACGGTGGTTTCGCAGTTGGGACGACCGGATGACGGAACCGATCCTTCCGGTTACTTCAACATTGAATTGTTCGCGCCGCTGCACCGCTTCGATACTTGGCCCAGTGGTGTGACCAAAGAGCAGTTAACGGTAGATCTGTCGCAGGAACTGCAAGACGCGTTTCCCGGGGTCGTCTTTGGGTTTTCGCAAATGATCTCGGACAATGTCGAAGAGGCGCTCTCGGGAATCAAAGGCGAGAACAGCGTCAAGGTGATCGGTCCGGATCTCCATCTCAACGAAGAAAATGCCGAGGGGATCATCGGCGTCATGCGCGCCGTGCGCGGCGTTGCCGACCTCGGCATGTTCCATTCGCTAGGCCAACCAAGCGTGAAGATCGTCCCCGATCGGGCGGCGTGTGCCCGTTACGGATTGAACACCGGCGACGTGGAAGCGGCGATACAAGCGGCAATCGGCGGGCAGACGGTCACGCAGGTATACGAAGGCGAAAAATTCTTCGACCTCGTCGTTCGTTGGAAGCAGCAGTATCGCGCCAGCACAGCGGCAATCGGCCAGATCACCGTTGCCACACCGGACGGCGCGCGCATTCCGCTGGCGCAGCTCGCAACCATCGCCAACGAGGATGGCCCATCGGTGATCTACCGCGAAGACGGTCATCGTTACGCACCGGTTAAGTTTTCCGTGCGTGGCCGCGACCTGGCTAGCACCATCGCCGAAGCACAAGCCAAGATCGCTGAGAAAGTACGGCTGCCGTACGACACACACCTCGAGTGGGCCGGCGAAATCAACGAGCTGCACGACGCCCTCGGTCGCTTGATCTTCGTCGTACCGCTGACGCTGTTGTTGATCGGCTTTGTGGTGTCGGCTGCAGTCAAAAACTGGCTCGACACGGTCATTGTATTGGCAAGCATACCGATCGCTTGCGCCGGCGGCGTCATGGCGCTCCTGGCCACGAACGTGAACTTCTCGGTGTCGGCAGCGATGGGCTTCATCTCCATTTTTGGGATTGCCATCCAGGATGCGATTCTCGTCGTCAGCTACTTTCAACAACTACGCCAGGAAGGGTTCGGCATCGAAGAGGCAGCCCGGGAGGCGGCGGCGAAGCGCTTCCGGCCGGTGCTGATGACGACTCTCGTCGCCATGCTTGGCTTGTTGCCGGCGGCCCTGTCACATGGGATCGGCGCGCAGACGCAACGCCCCCTGGCAATCGTGGTCATCGGCGGAGCGCTCATGCTGGCCGCGTCGACGCGCGTTCTGCGTCCGCCGCTTCTCGTCGTCGCGCATCAATGGCGTGAACGACGCGCGCGTCGAAGTACCTTGCAACCGGTATTTGCGCGCGAAGCGCGCCCCGTTCAGCCGATTCCTTAGATCGAATCCATAGGCTCGACGCTGAGACAAAACGCCGCACCAGCGAGACCCGATGCCTCAGTCGAAGAGCTCGCGCCTGGTCACAGCGATCGACGGGAGATGTAACTCAAGGTTGGCATGGTTGCTGCTCACAGGGGTACCCCAATGGAACCACGTGTTCAAACCTCGACGAGCCTTCATCGGACCGTGCAAACCTCGTGTACACGGTATCGCTTCGGTGAGCGTCGGCACACGTGCCGTTTCTGCCAGAGCAGTTACCGTCTCACGCGCCACCGTGGCATCCCCCGTCGCGTGGACACAATCACGGCGCTTGTGGTTGCTTCCGTGTGAGGCGGCAAAGACGTGGGCGGTCCTTCACCCCTGGAGGGTCCGCCCACGTCACAAATCCTCCCTTGAACTGAGCTGAACCGAGTTCAAGCAACCGGAGCGCGCCGCGTCACGATCCCTGACGGCAGCCCGATCGCGCTGAGAAGCGTCTGATCCAGACCCATTCGAGCGGCTCGCTTTACCGCCGGCTGGTGGTATGATTTTGGATCTCCGAAAGGGGGTTTCACCCTTATGGCAAGCGAACACAGGCGCATCGTCATCATCGGCAGCGGCTTCGGCGGTCTGGGTCTGGGCATCCGGTTGAAGCGGGCGGGGATCAACTCCTTCACGATTCTCGAGAAGGCCGCCAGTTTGGGGGGAACCTGGCGCGAGAACACCTACCCCGGTGCTGCTTGCGACGTACCGTCGATGCTCTACTGCTTTTCGTTCGACCAGAAAAACGATTGGACACGCAAGTGGTCGTCGCAGGCGGAGATTCGCGCCTACATGGAAAGCTCGGCGCAACGCAACGGCATCTTGCCGCACATCCGTTTCGGGGTCGAGGTTGCCGGAGCGACCTTCGAGGAAGGCAAAGGTACGTGGTCGGTCCGCACCACGACGGGTGAAGAAATCGTCGCCGACGTGCTGGTGTCGGCCGTCGGTCAGCTGCATCATCCGGCGCTGCCCAAAATTCCGGGTGTCGAGCAGTTTACTGGTGAGAAGTTCCATTCGGCAAGCTGGAACCACGGCTACGATCTTACCGGCAAACGTGTCGCTGTGATCGGCAACGCTGCCAGCGCCATTCAGTTCATCCCGGAAGTTGCCAAGCAGGTGGCTGAGTTGTTGATCTTCCAGCGCAGTGCCAACTGGATGATTCCGCGCAACGATCGGGCCTATAGCGAGCGCGAGCAGTGGTGCTTTGCCAACATACCGGGGCTGAGCCGCTTCTATCGCTCCTGGTTGTGGTGCATGCACGAGGCCTTCTTGCTGCCGATGATCCAATCCAAGCCGTGGGCGACGCGCATGTACACCAAGGCGGCGACCGACTACATGCAGCAGACGATCACCGATCCGGAGTTGCGCCGAACGCTGACACCCGACTACCCGATCGGCGGCAAACGAGTGCTCATATCCGACGATTACTATCCGGCTCTCAAGCGCTCGAACGTTCGGATCGTCACCGGCGCGATCGAACGCATTTCGACCGACTCGGTCGTGACGGTCGACGGCGCGCCGCACCCCGTCGATGCCATCATTTACGCCACCGGCTTTCGCACCAACCCGTTCCTGGCACCGATGCACATCGAAGGAATCGGCGGTCACCGGTTGGAGGAAGATTGGTCACAGGGGGCACACGCATACTACGGGCTCACGGTCGCCGGCTACCCGAACTTCTTCATGATGTACGGTCCGAACACCAACCTCGGGCACAATTCGATCATCTTCATGCTCGAGTGCCAGATCTCCTACATTCTGAGCGCCGTGCAAATGTTGATCGGGCGCGATCTTCGCTACCTCGATCTGCGGCGCGACGTGATGGATGCCTTCAACCGCCAGCTTCAAGAAGCGCTGAAGCAGACCGCGTGGGCCGCGGCGGGTCAGAGCTGGTACAAGGACGAAGCGGGCCGCATCACCAATAATTGGCCGCACTCGACGGCGGTCTATTGGTGGCACACGCGGCACATCAATTTGCGCGACTATCGGTCCGAGCCGCGCGCGGCGGCCATGCATCCGTTGCTGGTCGGAGCCCAGGCGGCAACGCAGCGCGCGGCCGCATGAGAGATCCGCTCCCTTGTCCGAAGGGCGAGGGAGCGAGATCACCTACGCATCGATGCGGTAGATCTCGCCGATTTGGTCGGGACCGGTGATCGAGAATCCGAGGTCGCGCAGCAACCCATCGTGAATGTCGTAGATGAAGCCGTGCACGGAAAGGGCGCGGCCGCGTTTCCAGGCATTCTGTACGATCGTGGTGTGGGTGACGTTGGCAACCTGCTGCGCGACGTTGAGCTCGCACAGCAGATTCAGGCGCTGTTCCTTGTCGTCGATTTCTTCGATGATGGCGCGGTTCTGATGGTAGACATCTTTGATCGTGCGCAGCCAATTGTCGATCAGGCCGAGCTCCTTGTTTTCCATCGCGGTAGCCACGCCGCCGCAACCGTAGTGTCCGCACACCATGATGTGCTCGACGCCGAGGACTTCGACGGCGTACTGCAGCACCGAAAGGCAGTTGAGATCGGTATGGATGACGACGTTGGCAACGTTGCGATGCACGAACAACTCGCCGGGCATCAAGCCGACGATCTCATTTGCCGGTACGCGGCTGTCGGAACAGCCGATCCACAGAAAGTCCGGCGCTTGTTGCTTCACCAGCTTGGCAAAGAACTCCGGGTCGGCCTGCTTCATGCGCGCCGCCCAGCGACGGTTGTTGTCGAAGAGCTGCTTACGAAAGGCCATGAGTCTCAACTCATCCCAATCTGAAAAAGGATTTCACCGCAAAGGCGCGAAGACGCGCAGCAGAGGAGGCTCAGGAACCAACGGTCCACGGTCGACTTCATTCCATGACTTCCGGATCGAGCATCGGCGTCCAGCTATCGAGGGACAGTGCACCGTCGGCGATCAGCGACGCTCCGTTGATGTAGCGTGCCGCCGGTGAGCACAGAAACAAAGTGATGGCGGCGACCTCGTCGGCGTCGGCGAGACGGTGGGCTGGGATATCGCGGACAGCAATGGTTTCGTAGTCGCTTTGTTCGGCGTGGCTGAATTCTTCCTCGCGCACGCCGCGCGTCGACACGGTGCCGGGCGCCAAGGCATTGATGGTTACCCCGCGACGAGCCCAGTAGTAGGCCAGCGAACGCGTCAGATTGACCACCCCGGCGCGCGCCGCACCCGAGTGGGCGAACGCCGGCGAGCCGCGCTCGAACGAGTAGATGTGGACGATGTTGACCACGGAACCCGAGCGCCGCTGCAGCATGTGCGCTCCGAAACGACTGCACATGTTCCAGGTGCCGTTGAGGTTGAGGTCGACGACGGCACGCCAGCCACGGTCGCTGATTTCATGCGGGCGCGCCGGAAACTGCCCGCCGGCATTGTTGACGAGAAAATCGACGGCACCGAATCGTTCCAACGACTTTGCCAGCAATGCGTCGACCTGGTCGATCACACGGATGTTGGTCGGCACGGCGAGACAACCGACACCGAGGGATTCGATCTCCCTTGCCGTCGGGTCGAGGTTTTCCGGGTTGCGACTGGCAATGATCAGATTGGCTCCCAGCCGCGCAAAGCCCAGGGCGACGGCGCGGCCGATGCCGCGACCGCCACCGGTCACCAGCGCCGTCCGCCCTCGGAAGAGTCCAGAAGCAAAAGTGGTGAGAGGGTCGACTCGGCTCATTTGGCGGCGGCTGCTTTGTTGGTGTCTTCGAGCGTGCGCTTGGCGTAGTCGGCCGGCGCAGAAAATAGATCGCTCGCCAAGGCCTTCTTCTCGATGCCGAGCAGCTCGCGAATGTGGTAGCCGGAAGGGTCGAACGTCTGCACGCGCACGGGCAGACCCTGTGCCGCCAGGGTGCGCTCGATGCCGCTGTCCGCGGCGGGCGAGCTGTTGAGGCGTTGGTCGCCCGACTGAAAGACCTTGTAGATGCGCGCGATCTCCTTGTACTCCGGGGTGATCCACGCCAGCACCGTCGTCGCGCCGCTATGGGCTTCGAAGGCCGATGTTTTCATGTCGTTGATCGTTTGAGTCTTGCCCAATGGCTTGGCCTCGACTTGGGCCGTCGCTGCGTCCTTGCCGTCGCCCTTCTTGGCTGCCTGGTCCTGCATCGACTCTTGCGCCGCTTCGTTCGGCGCATTGACGCGCTGGCGATCGCTTTTGGTCCACTCCAAATAGGCCTTATCCTTCGGCTTGACGATCGACACGACGCCACTGTTGGTATCGATGATGATGTAGATGCCGTGGGCCTCATCGTCGAGCCGCACCTTGGAGCCTTTTACCTTCAGGTCGGCCTCTTTGACTTGTACGCCCGAGTCGGGCCCGGCAAGGGCGACGAAACGCTCGAGGGGTACGGCGAACACTTTGTGTGCGTCGGTCGCGTCGCCACCAAGCATGGTGACCAAGCGTGAGGTCTCGACGTTGACGATCCTCGATTGGAGTACGCCTTCAAACTCGGCCGCTCGTGCGGCGGATACCAACAGCAGAAGCGAGGAAGCGCCAAGCGCGGCAATTTCCTTCATGCGAGCAAAACCTCCCCGGTTTGAGACTTGCGGCGAATCTAGCACGGACTTTGGACGCGAACATCGCCCGATTGGATTTCGCTGCGACGCGCGGCGCTTGGTATTGCTCTCTCTCGTATCAATTGCCCCGTCCCTTCTCTGCTTCTTCGTGCCCTTGCGGTGAAATCTTTTGTCAGATTGGGGTCTTCAAATTTGAGGCCACTGCGGATGCCAGGGCCGTTCGCGTTCGAAGGCGCGCGCGGCTTGCAGGACGATATCATCGCGATGCCGATGGCCGACAATCTGCATACCCATCGGCAAACCCGCACGCGACAACCCTATGCGCACGGTCGCGGCCGGATGCCACGACAGATTGAACGGGATCGTGAACGAGCCGACGCCGGCGAGGACCTGCGGCCGGCCTTCGGTTTCCGCTGGGAACGGACCACCGGCCGGTGGTGGATCGTACGGGACCGTCGGTGTGATCAGCAGGTCGTATTGGTCGAACACCTCCGTGCACCAGGCGTTCAGTTGCGCGCGTTGTTTGGCGCCCTGCCCCCACGATTCCGGGCGTACCTGCCAACCGAGCTTTACAGAATTAAGAAATGTGCGTCCGAAGTCGCTTTCGTGCTCAGGCAAGAGCTCGTGCAGGACCGACGCCAGCTCGAAGGTACCGAGGATACCCCAGTCACGTCCGAGTTGCGGCGGACCACCCTCAATGCGTTCGACGCGGTGGCCGAGCTTCTCGAACACTTTGGCATTCTCTTCGACCGCGGCAGCGATATCCGACTGCACTACGGCGTACCCGAGGTCGGGCGAGTAGGCGATCCGTAGCTTGTTCGGCAGCCGTTGCCGCACGGCATCGAGGTAGGAGATCCCGGGGTGCGGCAAGCTGTTGGGATCCCATGGCGAGCTACCCACCACCTGATCCATAAACAGCGCGGCGTCCTCGACGGTTTTCGTCAGCGGTCCGACAACCGCCGTATCTTGATACTCCCAGTGATCGAAGGGCCCGCGTGGAATCCTTCCAAAGGAGACCTTGAGGCCAAAGGTTCCGGTGAAGCTTGCGGGGATTCGGATCGATCCGCCGCCGTCACTCGCGGTGACCAGCGGCATGACGCCACCGGCCATGACGGCTGCCGAGCCGCCACTCGAACCGCCGGGTGTGCGTTCAAGATTCCACGGTGAACGTGTGACACCGTAGACGAGGTTCTTGGTGATCGCCGTGTAGCCGAACTCGGGTGCGTTGGTCTTGCCGACGACGATCACCCCGGCCTGTCGCAGGCGCTCGACCTGCACCGAGTCGCGCCCGGCAACGTTGTTCTTGAACGGCAGTGAGCCCTGTGACGTCACCAACCCTTGCGCGTCTTCCATGTCTTTGACTCCCAGAGGTATGCCTTCGAGCGGCCGCGCCTCGTTGCGTTGAAAGCGCGCATCGGCGGCGCGCGCCTCGTCGAGCAGGCGGCCGCGATCGTACATGGCGACGACAGCGTTGAGGGCTTTGTGGGTCGCGTCGATGCGGCTCAGCGTGGCGTTCATCAAATCGACCGCCGACAAGCGGCGCTGACGCAGGGATTCGGTCAGCTCGATGAGCGTCAGATGGGAAACGTCGTTCATGCAAGGCTCCTTTGCGATGGTTGCGTCCCTACTACGATCGTCCACGCTTGGGAATTGCCCGCTCGAGAGCGACACGGCAATTTGTAGGTTCGTAGGGAACGGGGGTTGATCAACGCGGCGCGCGAGTTGGACGGGGCAGTCGCGGTGGGCGCGTGGGTCGGGGTCGCGCGTTCGTATTCACGCACGAGCCCGGCGATGTTCCGAAACCGAGTCCTGAGTGCGACGAGCACGTGCAGTCGGGGCAGAAGAAAGCGCCGGCGCCGAAGTCGTTCAAGCAGCTGGTTTCATCGATTTCGTTGCCGCAGAGAAACGGGTGTGGACCGGGTCGCGACGTATTGACCTGGCAACAGCCGCGCCGCGAGCCGCTGGTCGGGGTTGCCGTTGCGGTCGGGGTTGCGGTGGGCGTGGAGGCGACGCACTCACCGCGATCAAACGTGAAGCCGGCGTCCGGATGAGAGGAGCAGCTGCAGTGTTCGCAGAATTCCGCCCGCGCACCGAAGAACGCGGTGCAATCCGACTTCTTGATGCGGTTGCCGCAAATCGGGAAGCCGGTGCGCGACACCGGATCGGCTTGGCAGCAGCCGACCGGTTCCGGGGTTGGGGTGGGCGTGGGGGTCCCCGAAGCGGCGCAGACCGCAGGAACGATCGTCAACAGGTAGAGGCTCACGGCCGCGCCGGCGCTACGCTTCGTTTGCATACGTGCCTCGAAGGACTGCGATCGTCCTAGGCCGTTGCCGCTTCCGAAGTCAAGGCGTTTTCTGAGACGGTGCGACGAGCTTTGCCGGCAGAACGGCGCGTGCGGTCGCAGCCAGCTCGTGGATGTCGACCGGCTTTACGAGGTAGGCGTCGGCGCCGAGACGCTTGGCGTTGGCGATCGAGGCCGGTTGGCTTTCGCCGGAAACGACGATGATCGGCACAGTCGAAGCCGTCTGCGGCGCCGGCAAGATCCGTCCGTCCGTTTGTCGTACCCGCCGCAAGAGCTCGAACCCGTTCATGCCGGGCATGTAAAGATCAGCCACCAGAAGGTCGAACGCTTCGTCGACGACCGTCTGAGGCGCATCGGCTCCATCGTCGACGGCGACCACTTCGAATCCGAGCTCGGCAAGCGCTCGTGTCAGGACAAAGCGCGTACCCTCGTCGTCATCGATGACTAAAGCCTTGGGCCGCTTGCGCACGTTTGCGCTCCGCGCAACCTCGATGCCAGCCGTGTAACGCGAGCTTTGGCGGAAGGACCAACACCATGTTGCAGCCACCCATGCCCCTGCAACGTGCAACGGCTATTTCTTGAGCAGCAATGTTTGCCTGGCCGCCGTCACTTAGCGCCATTGGCCCCGGCCATGAGGCGCCGGGCGTAACGTTCCGATTCGACACTGCCGCTACCGCCGAGCATGCGTGCCAGCTCGCGGATGCGATCGTCGCCTTCGAGTTGCTTGGCGGTGGTGATCGTACGGCCCTTGGAGACGCGCTTCTCGACGGCGAAATGATGGTCCGCCAGAGCGGCGATCTGCGGCAGATGGGTGATACAGAGGACTTGCCGGCCGCGCCCCAAGGCCTGCAGGCGCTTGCCGACGGCTTCGGCGACGGTTCCGCCGATACCGGTATCGACTTCGTCGAAAATCAAGGTTGCCGCTTCGCCGGCACCGGCCGTCAGCGTTTTGAGGGCAAGCATGATGCGTGACAGCTCACCCCCCGACGCGATCCGGGCCAGCGGCTTCGGTGCCTCACCGGGATTGGCCGACAAGTAGAACTCGACGGTGTCCGCCCCGAGGGCCGAAAAGCGCGACGCACCCGGGGCGCTCGCGTCGGCCCACCCGGCTTGCGGCGCATCGAGTCCGGAGACGGTGAACACGACCCGAAACACGCCACCCAACATGCCGAGCGTACGCAGCTCACCCTCCATCCGCTTTTCGAGCTTCGTGGCTACCGCGTGGCGTGCCTTCGACAGCTCGCGTGCCGCAGCCCAAGCGTGCTGAGCCCGCTCTCGTACTTCCTGCTTGAGTGTTGCGCTGTCGGCCGTCGAGCTTTCGAGCTCCGCCAGCTCGGCGGCGAGCGCTACGTGTTTTTCGAGCAGAGCGTCGCCGTCGCAGTCGTACTTGCGTTTCAATCGGCTCAACAAGGCCAGGCGATCTTCGATCTCCGCCAGACGTTGCGGGTCGTGTTGAATGCGTTCGGCGCTACGTCTGAGGTTGAGCGCCACTTCTTCGACCTGGGCTTTCGCCTGGCGCAGCAGGTCGGCTTGCTCGCGGAAGTCGGCGTCGACGCGCGCCGCGTCGTCGAGTTGGGTAACCACCCGCGCCAACGTCGTGACCACGGCTTCGTCGTTGGCATACAGGACTTCCTCGCCTTGCTGGCAGATCTGACCGAGTTTTTCGGCATAGCGTTGGCGTTCGCGCTCCTGCTGCAATGCCGCCTCCTCGCCGCGCTCGATCTTGGCGTCGTGCAGCTCGCCGTTCTGGAAGCGCAGCAGCTCGACCCGCTGGCGCGTCGCTTCGCTGCTTGCCGTGAGCTTGGCCAGACGCTCGGCAGCCACGCGGAATTCCTCGTAGGCCGCAGACATCGTCGCACGTTCGGCGGCCAGCGCCCCAAACTCGTCGACTAGATCGAGGTGATTTTCGCTCTTCAGGAGGGTCGTTTGCTCATGCTGTCCGTAGACCCGAATGAGAAGTGCCCCGAGCTGGGCCAGCAACGCCGCGGTAGCGGCATTGCCATTGAGCAGAATCTTCCCCTTGCCGCTGCGGGCGATGACGCGGCGAATGAGCAACTCGTCGGTGTCGTCGACTCCGCAGTTCGCAAGCGTTTCGGGATCGCACGTTTCGAGGTCGAACACGCCTTCGATTTCGGCCTCGGCGGCGTCGGTGCGAATCAGGTCAACGTAGGCGCGCTCGCCGCACAGCAACCCGATGGCGTTGGTGATGATGCTTTTTCCGGCGCCGGTTTCGCCGGTGAGCACGTTCATTCCCGGCGCAAAGTCGAGCGCCAGATCGTCGACGATGGCAACATTGCGGATGCGCAGAGCGCGCAGCATGCTCAGCGTTCTCCCCAACGTAGCTTGTTGCGCAAGACGTCGAAGTACTGGCGTGTCGCCGACTGGACGAGCGGAACACCCATCTGTCCCTTGCGCAGCTCGATGACGTCTTCGTTGTTCAGCTTGATGCCGTCCTGACCGTCGAGCGTCAGGACGACCTCTTCATCGGGTGCACGGATCTTCACGCGCACGACGGCGGTTCCGGGCAAGACGATCGGACGATTGGTGAGGGTATGCGGGCAGATGGGCGAAAGCACCATGACGTCGAGCGACGGGTGGACGATCGGCCCACCGGCCGATAGCGAGTAGGCCGTCGACCCGGTCGGCGTCGTGACGATCAGCCCGTCGGCTTTGTAGACGCACAGGTCGTGGCCATCGACTGTCGTCTCCAGGTCGATGATGCGCGAAAGGACGCCGCGATTGATCACGGCATCATTGAGCACCTGATGCTGCGAGCACGCCGAGCCGGCGCGCCACAACGTCACCGCGAGCGTGAGCCGCTGATCGATGCTCAAGCGGCCTGCGATGATGCGTTCCATCATCGGGTACAACTCTTCCGTCGTGATGGCGGTAAGGAAGCCAAGCCCTCCGAGGTTCACCCCGAGGATCGGCACCGGGCGCTTCTCCATCAAGCGCGCCACGCTCAGTAGGGTTCCATCTCCACCCAGCACGACGATGAGGTCGGCCCGGTCGATCATCGCCGTTTTGTCGGCAGCCGTGCCGCCGATTTGCGAACAATGCTCCGGTTCGATCAGCGCTTCCAGGTGATGATCATGCAGCCAAGCGACCAGCTTCTTCGCCAGATCGATTGCCTGATCCCGCCCGCGCTTGACCACCACGCCGATGGTGCGCATGCGCTGAAGTTACACTGCTGTACGGCAGCGCCGCAACCGGCTACTGAGCCTGCATGTCGCCTTCGTTGCTTACAGGCATGCGAGTGCTTTCCGTCGGCCATACCCTGCCGTCGATGTATTGCATACCGGCGTTACGCGATCTGGGTGCCGAGGTGACGCTGATCGAAGCGCCCGACGCTGAATCCGTTGCGGCTCGCTACGCTGCCCTGGCCGGGCTCTTTCCGACTCGCTCCCTGCTTGCGGGTACCTCGCGCTGCGTCATCAATCTCAGGGACCAGCGCGGCCGCGACGCCTATTGCCGCATGGCGCAGCAAGCCGACGTCATCCTCGAAAGCTTTCGACCAGGAATCAGCGCGCGGCTCGGCGTTGGCTACGAGAACATCAAAGGAGTGAACCCCAGAATCGTCTACGCGGCCATCTCGGGCTACGGCCAAAGCGGGCCGCTTCGCGACCGCGTCGGCCACGACCTCAACTACCTTGCGGCATCAGGCGTCCTGCACCTTACCGGTGATCCCGGGACCGTGCCGTCTGTCCCGGGCACTCTGTTCGCCGACGGCCTGGCAGGCATGAGCGCGGCACTCAACATCGTCGCAGCCTTGTGGCAGCGCGTGCAAACCGGTGAAGGTTGTTATCTCGATATCGCCATCGCCGACGGGCCGGCGTTCCTCATGGCCATGGAGTACGACTACTTCCGCGAAACCGGCAAGCCGCGGCAACGCGGCGATACGCATCTGTGCAGCGGCTACCCGTGGTATCACGTCTTCGAAACCGCCGACGGGCGATATCTGTCCGTCGCCGCGGTCGAGCCGCATTTCTACGAGCGCCTGTGCAACGCCATAGGGCGACCGGATCTGGTGAATCGGCAATTCGCCGACGCTCACGAGCGGCGCGATCTCTTCGACACGTTCGCCGGTATCTTCAAATCGAAGAGCTTGAAGGAATGGTCGGAGATTCTCGACGACAAGGATGTCTGCGCCGCACCCGTCCTGACCGCCGGCGAGGCCGTGCAGGTCTTGCAGCCGTCGAACAGCCCGAGTGCCACACAACGACTCGGTTCACCGATCCGATTGGCAAGCGCAGGGCCGCCGGCGTCGAAAGATACCTCTGCCGTGCTCGCCGCCTTTGCCTTCAGCGCCGATGAGATCGACTCTTTGCGTCAATCCGGGTGCATCGAATGACACGACGGCCTGTCGGCCACTTCTTTACCCCAATCGCGTCTTGAAGAACCCGAGGATTTCGTCGACCGCCTTGCGCGTCGGCTGACCTTCCTCGTCGATCAGATGCAGCGTCACGACGCTGTGCGGGTTCTTCATCGGTGCGTCGGGGTTGGCGCAGCCGTCGGGCAAGACGCGCCCCTGGAAGCGGTCGCCGAGAGCTTGTTGATAGGCGGTAAAGCGTGCGGCGCGACAAAACGCGTCACCCTCGAAGCGATAGGCGAGGACGGTGAGGTCATCGCGCTCCATTCGTTCCTTGACGGCTTGCAATTCTTCCGGGGCGATGTGCATGCCCGCCTGGTTCAACAGCGGCAGCGACGGTTGCGACAGAACCGGCGCCAACATGGCCGGCTCAAGCATCATCGACAGCGCAAAATTCCCGGTGAAGCACATGCCGATGGCACCGACTCCCTTGCCGCCGCACAACGGATGCGCATGCGCGGCCAGGGCGCGCAGCCACTGCGTGACCGGGCTGGACGCGTTGGAAGCAAAGGCGCGGAACTCGGCGCTGACGCAGCCTTTGAGCATCGATGACAGGGCGTAGCCGGTCGACAGCGGTCGCCCGGGGTCGCCGAACAGGTGCGGCATCCACACGGTGAAGCCGGCGTCGCGTACCCAGCGCGCGAAACGTGCGACATGCGGTGAGATGCCGGGCATCTCGGTCATGACGATTACCGCCGGGCCTTGGCCGGCGACGAAGACCAGCTTGGTCTTGCCTTGCAAAGTGACCTGTCGATGCTCGAAGTCGTCGAGCGGATCACGTTGGTTGAGATCGCTGTGCGCCATTCGCTCCGGACCCTCCGGCGCGGCACCGTACCTCAAGTCGCCGGTGCGATGCCATGGGCCACAGGCTGGCAATCGAAATACAGCGTCGCCGAGTCTCAGCGAGTCAGGATCAGTTTCAGCCCGGCAATGAAGAGCACCACGGCCAATAGCCGCTTGATGACGGTGTGCGAGAAACGTCGACTGCCGTAGTACGAGCCGACGGATCCACCGATGACGACGGCAACTGCGAGCTGCATCACAAACGACGGGAAGGTTCTCGCGCTGCTGAAATTGCCGAGCAGCCCCGAGATCGAATTGACGAGAATGAACAGAGCCGACACCGCGGCAGCGGTCTTCGTAGTGGCCCAACGCATGAACAGCAGCAGCGGCGTGAGGAAGATTCCGCCGCCGGTGCCGGTGAGGCCGGAGAGGAGACCCAGACCCGCACCGACGCAAAGCGCAACCGGGCGTGCCGGTCCACGCTCGACCTGATCGGCTGAGGGACGAAACAGGAACCGTACGGCAGAGAAGAGAAGCACGACGCCAACCAATACCTTGAAGGCATGCGTAGGCAGGTCGAGGTAGCCACCGATAAACGAGAACGGGATGGAAAGCGCAGCAAACGGCCAGAAGAGTCGCCACGAGAAATGACCCGCACGCCAAAACTGCCACGTCCCGATGCAAGCGACGAGAATGTTCAACGTCAGCGCGGTCGGTTTAACGACAGCAGGCGCAAGGCTGAAGAGCGACATCACGGCGATGTAGCCGGAGGCGCCGGCATGGCCTACCGACGAGTAGAGAAACGCCACGATGAAGACTGCGGCCGTGAGGAGAGAAAGTTGATCGAGAGTCATTTCGTGCATGGTACGAAGGCCCGACGGTGGGACAGAATCAGAAGCGCAGCGTCGCATCGAGCTGCGTTCGCAGCAGTGTTGGA
The DNA here is from genome assembly GCA_016200585.1 of Deltaproteobacteria bacterium. Lineage (GTDB taxonomy): Bacteria > Desulfobacterota > Binatia > HRBIN30 > HRBIN30 > JACQEN01. The sequence continues at coordinate 10,618 of JACQEN010000272.1, read as the reverse complement.
TTGCCGGTCAGCGCGGCGTTTGAGATTTTGCGGTCCAAAGCGTCTTCTACGTACGCCTTGGCGGTAAGCTGGAGATACGGCAGCAAGACGTAGTCGGCGCGTAGGATGTGAGCGCTGAGGTTCGTGCCGCCCTTTTGCGTCGGCCGGGAGCTTCCGGCCTTTGCGGCAGCCGTCGAAAATTCGTTGATGTCGCTGAAGGAGAAGATCGACAGCACGGCATCCTTCTCGACCCACGCGTAGGTGTACGACAGGCCCCAATCACCCTGGTTCTTCAAAGTGTTGTGGTACCAGTCCTTCCCGGCTTTGCCGATTCCGGCGCCGACGTACATACCGACGTTGTGGCCGTCGGCTTGTGTGTTGTAAGCGACGTCGGCAAAGATTCCGGCCGGCACCCCCAAGCCGATCGGATTTGCGGCGTTGAGCTCGGTGGTTGCGTTCAGCACGTTGAACCCGGATTGATACCGCAGGATCTTGCCGTTCGCGTCCTTCACCACCGAATTGCTGTTCGCCAATTGGCTGTTGAAGCTGGAGTTGGCCTTTGAGTTCGTCGGCGGGTCGGTGAACTGGTTGAGGAACTTGCGGGCGATGAGATTGCTGTGATCGAAGTAGTAGTCGGCGAAGGCAAGCGACCAGCTGGCCTCCCCTCCGAGTGAGGCGTCGCCGATTACTTGTCCGCCGGGTATCCACGGATCGCTACCATCGGAAACCTCGTCGACGATCCATTGGAAGGCATTGACCCGCAAACCGCGCACAACGCCTTCGCGTTGCTCGACCAGGTTCAGCGTTTCACTGGCCCCTTCGGGTGAAACGTCGTCGTCCCACACCAACTCGGATAGGTGGTAGGTGGTGATACCGAATTTGCCGGCGGTGAGGCTGAACCAACCCGGCTCGATGCCCAAGCTCTTGCCAGGCTTCAGCGTCAGGTAGGCCCAATCGAGGTTGATCGACTTGCGCGAGAAGACGCTGTCGACGGTTTGGTTCGTCGAAATGGGATCGCCGGGGTTGCCGGTTGCCAGACGGAAGTTACCGCTGACTTCCTCGCTTATGTTCGCCGTCAAACCGAGGCGACCGCGCAGACGAAAGCGGTTTCGAGCGTGGAGGTCCTCTTGGTAAAACCCTTCGTGCCGCAAACGCAGGTCGCCGAAAAGCGTGATCCGATCGAGCCACTGCGGTAGCTTGGCGCGAAACGCGTCGAGGCGTGATTCGTCCGCCGCTTGCTTCTGCTTTTCCTCGGCGCGGGCCTGATCGAGCTCGTCCTTTGTGATGAGTCCCTTTTGCAGCAGGACATCACCAAGGTCCTTCGCTGTTGCCTCCAATGCCGACAGCGTCAGGCTGACGATGACGAGTAAGATCCGCAGAACGCCAAGCGCGACAGCTCGGCCCATTGCATCAGCTCGGTTTGCGACCGTCCGTGTACCGCACGGTGGTCGTCGATTCGGTCTTGAAACTCTGCTGCTTTGGTCCTGTCGCATATGGCCGGACCGTGTCTATCACAAGAATGCCCCCGACTCAGGCCGCGCTCGACGATCGGCGTCCGGGTTGACGAAGGACAGCCGTGTCGCGGTTTCTCATGGAACGGGCCAAGCCGATCGCCGTCGTTGCCGTCACAGCTTCCTCGGCGGGCCGAACGACCCGCGCATGTGTTCCATCCACGTCGACAACATCGGTGTCGTCGGCAAACCCAGGGAGCGCAGGTCGTCGGCAATCGAGTGCGTTCCGAGGATCAGCTCGACCCCTTCGCCGCCCGGTGTCACTGTCGTGCCCGTGCCGCCGGTGGCGAACTGCAAGCAGGTCGGGCCGTCGAGGTAGGTGTAGGTGGTCATCTCCATATCGGGGGATTCACCGGCATCCGCGGCGCCGCGCGGTACGCTCAACGTGAAGACGTGCTGTCCACCCATGACCAAGCGACAAGTGGCGCGTTCGGCAGTGTAGTCGACGTCGATCTGTTCGACGCTCTTCGGGAAGCCCCAGATCGAGCAGCCGGCGTCGCAGGTGAACAACTGGTTCACGGGAAGCTTCCAGATAAACGTGCCGTCGCTGCCCCCCTGCTTGGGTCGCACCATGAATACGATCATTACCTCGTTGTAGTCGCCGAGGTCGTTGTCCTTGTAGTCGACGAACCCGACGATCAATTGCGTCTGCCCGGGCATCATCTCTACCACCTCGTAGGCGTCGCCGACGAAGCGTTGCGCTACGTCGGCCGGCACCATGTAGATGACGCTCGCCGAGCTGGCGTCGCGTACGATGCACGGCATGGTGACGGTGCGGCCTTGGATTACATAGCTATTGTCGGCAGAACGTTGGACAGCGCTTTGCATGGTCGATTCCTCCTGTTGAAGACTACAACTCGTTTCATTGAGAGCAAAAGAATGCAAACCTTCCGCTTTGTTGTTACCAGGGTTGGAACATAGGAGAGCCGGCGCGCGTCGACTCTCGACGGTCGACGCTGCACTCGAAGAACTTCGCTCACACACCATGTATCGAACACTGAATCGAGCCCAGAAGCTGGAGAGGATCCGCAACCACGCGCGGCCTTGGGATATGATCATCATCGGCGGCGGCGCGACCGGCGCCGGCGTTGCCGTCGATGCAGCCGCGCGCGGTTATGAAGTCGTGCTGCTCGAACAAAGCGACTTCGGCAAGGGTACCTCGAGCCGCAGCACCAAGCTGGTCCACGGCGGCGTTCGCTATCTCGAACGTGGCGACGTGCCGCTGGTGATGGAAGCGTTGCGCGAGCGCGGCATCATGCGTCGCAACGCGCCGCACCTGGTTTCGGACCTTGCCTTTGTGGTTCCGGTGTACGCCTGGTGGGAGGGGCCCTTCTACGGCGCCGGCCTGCGCATGTACAACATCCTGGCCGGCAAGTACGGCTTCGGGAAGTCGCGCAACCTTTCGAAGGAGAAGACGCTCGCTGCTCTGCCGACGATCCGGCGCGAAGGATTGCGCGGTGGCGTCATCTACTACGACGGTCAGTTTGACGACATGCGGTTCCTGATCAGCCTCTTGCAGACGGCGGCGGAGCAAGGGGCGACGCTGCTCAACTACGTGCAGGTTACCGACCTGAAGCGCGGCCGCGAAGGCGTCGTCGACGGCGTCGTGGCGCGCGAGGTCGAGTCGGGGGAAACTCTGCAATTGCAGGGACGCGTCGTAATCAACGCGACCGGGGCATTCGTCGATGCGATCCGCACGATGGCCGAACCCAAAGCGCTGCCGATGATTGCGCCGAGCCAAGGCATCCACCTGGTTTTCGACAAATCGTTCTTGCCGGGCAACCGCGCCATCATGGTTCCGCATACCAGCGACGGTCGAGTCATGTTCGCCATCCCGTGGAACGGCCACACCCTCATCGGCACGACCGATACGCCGATCAGCACACCAACCCTCGATCCCGTCCCGCTCGAAAGGGAGATCGACTTCATCCTGCAGACGGCGTCGCTGTACTTGCACAAGGCGCCGTCGCGTCGCGACGTCCTCAGCATGTTCGCCGGAATCCGGCCGCTGGTGAAAGTCGGCAACGGTCGCGATACGGCGGCACTATCGCGCGATCACACCATCCGCGTCGACGAATCCGGGTTGCTGACGATCACCGGCGGGAAATGGACGACCTATCGCAACATGGCCGAGGACTGTGTCAACCATGCGGCCATGCTCGGCGGCCTCGACGAGAAATCGTGCGTCACCAAAGAGCTGAACATCCACGGCTACCTGCAACATGCCGAACGCCTTGGCCACCTTTCGGTCTACGGCTCGGATGCCACCGCCTTGCTGCAGTTGTCGCAGGACGCGCCGCACCTCGGCGAACGACTGCACCCGGCGTTGCCGTACACCGCGGCGCAGGTCGTATGGGCGGTGCGCCACGAGTACGCGCGCACGCTCGACGACGTGCTGTCACGTCGTACCCGTGCGACCTTTTTGAACGTCCGCGCCGCCCTGGAAATGGCGCCGCGTGTTGCGGCCCTGATGGCTGAAGAGCTCGAGCGCGATGCAGATTGGCAGCTACAACAACTTGAATCGTTTCGCGCCCTGGCTCGCGGCTATCTACCGGACGGACTTTAGTCCCAGAATACCCAACCCGGTTTCAACGCCGCAACGGTGACGACGCCTCGAAGCACGAGCCCAGGGCACGATTGACGGCGAGCAGGATCTCTTCGATCGTAATCGCCCCATCACCGTTGGTATCGCCGGGGGTGCAAGCGCCGATCTCGCGTGTTTCGAGCGCGATGTTGACGAGGACGAGGAGCTCATCGATCGTCACCTCACCGTTGCCGTCGCAGTCGCCGGCACAAGGCGGCATCACCGTATGGGTTGCTGTCGGCCCGGCCGTCGACGTCGGTCGGATGGTTTCGGTCGGCGAAGGAATTTCGGTTGGCGGCAGAGTCGCTGTGGGACTGGGCTCGGGACTGTTCGTCGGCAGCGTCGTTGCCGTGCCGGTCGGCGAAGGCGTCTCGGTTGCGGTCGAAGTTGGTTGCTCGGTTGCGGTCTCCGTAGGTGTCTCCGAAGGCAGCACCGTCGGCGTTTCGGACGGCGTCAAGGTCAGGGTTGCCGTCTCGGTTGGTGTCGGGCTCTCGGTTGGGATTTGCGTCGCGGTCTGCGTCGGCGTTTCCGACGGTGTTGCCGTTAGCGTCGGGATCTCGGTGGCGGTGGCAGTCGGCGGAGCGCCTTGGGCGACGAATCGCGTCGTGATCACCGAGTCGCCGATGACCACGTCGTCGAGCAGCGGGAACGCCGCAACCACCGCGAAGTTGCTCAAGTCCGGAGGGTCTTGCAGCGCGGCATCGCAATCCACCACAGAGCCGCGTATTTCGGCCGGACCGATATTCAAGCCGGCAACGCCGCCGGTATTCAAAACCGTCGCTTGTGCCTGACCCGTGGTCAGCGGCACCGTCGTCGGCACGCCGCGGACTTCGATCGGGTCGCTGTCGCTGCAGAAGTCCGGCTGGCAGGCTCCGGATACCAGACCAATTGCCGTGCTGCTGATGAGTCGCGCTGAACCGCGCAGTCCGTTCGCCGTCGTCACCACGTGTACCGGACCGCGCTCCTGAACCGCGCACGTAGGCGGATCGATACAGATGGCGGCATCCTGCGTCAGTGTGAAGTTGACCCCGCGCAAGCCGATATTGCCGCAACCCAAGACACCGGTCGCCGCATTGCCGGGGCCATGAACGAACGCGCACGGCTTCTCGGTCGGGCACTCGACCGCGGAGGGAAATCCCGGTGTACAGGACGGTGAAGCGGTACCGTCGGCTTCGAACAGGGTGCCACCGCAAGTCTTCAGCGGAACTGCACGGATGCAAGCGCAAGAAAGGCCGAGAGCCGACACTTTCGGAAGGTGAACGCTGTTGGCCTTGAGGACGAAGGGCACGGCGCCGTCGATGCCGGCTCTGCCGATGGTCAGCGTCTGGTTGCCTTCCAAGGGTAACGATACGTTGAAGGCGGAGCTGAGGAACTGCGCGCCGCTGGTGCCTGGGTTGAGGCTGAAGTCGCTGATCATGCCGGGAACCAGATTGTATGGGATATCGCGTTCCGACGTGCAATTGGCGGCGCACCCGTCTCCACCGAACGTCTTGCAGCGCAGACAGCGGCTGCCGGGACAGTCCGTATCGTTCTCGCAAATCGCTCCGACGCGCGGTCCGGCTTCACAAGATCCACTGCCGTGACAATCTCCATCGCTCGAGCACCCCGTGCCGGCGTTGGTGCCGCCGATGCACAGTCCACCGTCGTCGCAGTCTTCTCCCGCTTCGACGACACCGTTGCCGCACTGGGCGAGCTGTACCACGACTTCGCCGTTACCGCCCTGCGTCTCGGGGATCGTCGCACCGTCCGGATCGGTTAGTTTCACGTCGGTGAGCAAAAGCGGATACGTCCTCGGCGTTGCACCCAACGGCACTTGCACCTGGCATGAGTAGACGATTGCCCCGTCGGGGATCGCCGTTCGGTTCAGGGCCGACGTGATGTGGGCGCGAACCGAGCGGCAGTCCGTCCCGCTGCATCCGTCCGGGAGAAACGAAAAGGACGAGGCCTCCTTGTTCAAGCCGCTGCCGATCTGACAATCGGGAAGCCCACCGTTGGCAGCGATTGGTGCGTTGATCGGGTCGAAGCTCAGGATGTTGTCGACGTCGGCGACGGCAGAACCGCCGGAATTCAAGGTCACCGCAAATACTACCGCGTCGCCGGGATGTGCAACCACGAAACCGGCGTCGACCGACACGTCGTCACGGTTCACGTGCAACGCGAAGCTGCCCGCTTGATTCATTCCGTCGACCACGACAACGACACGCTGGCCCTTGGCGAGTGAAACCCGCACACGCGAGCGTAGTTGCCCCGCGCCACCGATGTTGTCGTTGCACGCCAGCTCCATACCGGTGCAATCGCTGTCCAAGACATAGAGGACGCTATCGAACGACGTCGCTGTCTTGTCGTCCGTATCGACGACGTAGTCGCCGGCAATCGGCGCGGAAAACGTAAAGGTGACTTCCGGGGCGTTTTGTCCGCCGCACGAACCGCCGAGGGCTTGCGCAGCACCGACGGTGGTTCCGAGAATCGTCGCGTGCAGCGTACTACCGAGATCGTTCTGCGGGCATTCTTGCGCTCCCGCGACAACGCGGATGAGCAATAGCCCGATGATGGAAGTGCCGACGACGGCAAAGCGCAGCGGACGGGGACGTTTGCCGGCCTTGATGGTTCCGTTCTGCGTAAGACCCCAGTTGTGCTTCAGACCCAACATTCCGCCCTCCCTGAGTCGGCGCGGACCAAGCTGTCACGTACCGCTCGTCGCGCTGCCAAGCTCCTCGATAGCACGGTCGCGTGCTGCATCGATGGCTCTCTCCCATGTTCGCACGTCGTCGGTCTGCGATCCGTCCGGAAACAGCAGACCGCGCGACGAGCTGACGATTCCGCCCTCGCGCCGGCCGCTCGTCGTTCTTACGAACGCGCGCACCGCGTCCTTGGCGCCGCCGCCTTGAGCGCCGTAGGCCGGCACCAGAAACAATGCATTCGGCAACAAGGCGCGTACGCGCTCGCTTTGCTCAGGATAGGTCGCGCCGACGACGACGCCGAGCGCGGACCAGCCGGTCTGTGGACCTTGCAGGGATTGAGCCGTCTCGTTCAGGGAAGCCGCGACCACTTCGAACAGAGGTTGGCCGTCGATCAGGCGGTCTTGATAGTCGCCCGATCCACGGTTGCTGGTCTTCACCAAGACAAACACGCCCCGTCCGTCGCTCTCTGCCCGCTTGAAATAGGGCGCCAGCGTATCGCGGCCGAGATAGGGGTTCACCGTCAGCGCGTCGACGCGCAAAGCTCCATCTGGATTCAAGTATTCTGCGTAGGCAGCGGCCGTGGAATCGATGTCACCACGTTTGGCGTCGAGCAGGACTTGCGTGCCTTGGGCGTGTGCTTGCGCCACGATGCGTTCCAGTACTTGCAGTCCGCGCCATCCGAGCTGTTCGAAGAAAGCGCTCTGCGGTTTGACGACGGCAATCCGATCGCCGTAGCGCGCCAGTACGGCACTCAGGAACGAATGCGCCGCTTCGGCAGTTTGTGGATCACCAGGCAGCATCGAGCCGCGGCGGAACAGTGCTGGAATCGCCGGCAGGTGCGGATCCAGACCCAGGCAGAGTGGATGTCCGAGGGTGCGGACGCGCTGAATCAATCGGTCGGCAAAGTGGGGCGGCGCATCAGACACGGCTCGGGCAAATTACAGAATCGCAAGCCATCTGCCAACGCTTCCCGAGTTGTCGCTTCCGGACCCCACTGATAAGGAAAACCCCGTGCTTGCGCGTCTCGGTTCGACGGCCTTCTGGCTCTTCATCATCGCCAGCTCGTTCTTGCTCTTCCCGCTCGCTGTCGTGATTTGGGCGCTGACCGTTCTTGTCGATCGCCAATTGCGGCTCTTGCATCAATTTACCTGCTTCTGGGCGTCGCTCTACACCTGGTTCAACCCGGTCTGGCGCGTGCGCATTGAAGGGCGGGAGAAAATCCGCCCGCAGGTTGCGTATGTGATGGTTGCAAACCACCAGTCGCTGCTCGACATCCTGGTGCTGTTCCGCTTGTTCGTTCATTTCAAATGGGTGTCGAAGATCGAAAACTTCCGTGTCATCGTGATCGGCTGGAACATGTGGCTGAACCGCTACATTCCATTGCGGCGCGGCGACAAAGCGAGCATCGATCAGATGATGCAGGCCTGCGAGAAGACCTTGAAGGACGGCAATTCGATCATGATGTTTCCCGAAGGGACGCGTTCGCACGACGGCCGGCTCAAACAGTTCAAGCATGGCGCCTTCACGCTGGCGCAATCCGTCGGCGCACCGTTGCTGCCGATCGTCATCGAAGGCACGGCGCACGCGTTGCCCAAGCGCGGTTTCGTGTTGCGCGGCCACCACGCCATTCGCGTTCGAGTGCTCGATGAAATTCCCTATGCCAGCTTCGCGCACAAGCCGGTGGAGGCCTTCATGGATGAGGTACGCAACCTGATCGCCAACCATCTGGGCGAGCTGCCGGCACGCGCCGCGTGACACCCATGCCGACTTGGCTGACGCAGGACATTGCGTTCCCCGCAGACTTCGTGTGGGGGACCGCGTCGTCGTCGCACCAGGCCGAAGGCAACAACGTCCACAACGATTGGTGGGATTGGGAGCAGCAACCGGGTCGCATCGTGCACGGGCAATGCTCGGGGCGCGGCAACAACTTTTATGAACGGTACGACGGCGATTTCTCTCTGCTGGCGCACCTCGGACTGAATCAATTCCGCTTGTCTCTCGAATGGTCGCGGATTGAGCCGGAAGAAGGGCGCATCGATAGCGGCGCGGTGGATCACTATCGTCGGGTTCTCGAAGCCGCGCAGCGCAACGGCATCACGCCGTGGGTGAACTTGCATCACTTCGCGTTGCCGCGTTGGTTCGCCGCCAAGGGCGGTTTTCTTGAGGAAGCAAACTTGTCGTATTGGCGGCGGCACGTCGAGCGCGTTACCGCCGCGTTGGCAACCTTCGCCGACCACTGGCATCCGATCAACGAAGCGAATGCCTACGCCGGCGGATCATACCTGTTGGGAGCGATGCCGCCCGGCCACACCGACCTGGGCGAGTTCCAGCGCGTTCTGCGTAACACGTTGCTGATGTACCGCGATGCCTATCAGATCCTGAAAACAGCGCGCCCGCAGCTCCAGGTCGGAACGATTCACGTCATGATCCCTGTTTTTCCCGCCAACCCCGACGACGAGAGCGACCGTCTGCTCGCCGCCAACTTCGACGGCCTGTTCAACGCGCCGCCGCTCCTGGCGCTACGCGACGGCGTGATTGCGCTCCCCGGCCGCGAACCGGAAACGGTTGCGGATCTCAAAGGTGCCGCCGACTTTTTCGGCGCCAACTACTACTGCGGCGTCAGCGTCGACCATCGCCAACCCATGCGCATGACGCCATACCCGCCCGGTCAGACGCGGCTCAATCAGATCGGCAACGGTGTCTACCCGGAGGGTCTGTTCGACGTACTGCAACGTGTGCAGCAAACCAATCTCGGGATTCCCATCTACGTCGCCGAGAACGGCACCGGTACCGACGACGACTGCTGGCGCATCGAATACATCGCGCAGCACCTCGTGCAAGTGAAGCGGGCTATCGACGCCGGTTGCGACGTACGCGGCTACTTCCACTGGACGTCGGTCGACAACTTCGAGTGGAACCACGGCTGGACCGCGCCGTTCGGCTTGATCGGCTTTGATCCTGTGACCTTTGAGCGCAAGCCGCGGCCGAGCGCGCATTTTCTCAGCCTGGTAGCGAAGCGGAACTCTCTGCGCATCAGCGACGTGCGGGAGGCATTGTGCGTTGACGGCCTCGATAGGAGGGCCTAGAGATCACCGTGTGCCAACGGCCTTTGAAAAGCTCGCCGAGCTGCTTCGCGCGCTGAACGTCGAAGACGTACGTTATGTATTGTTCGGCGGTCAGGCGGTGAACCTCCATGGTATTCCCCGTTTTACGGAGGATATCGACCTCTTCGTCGAGCCGACCGCCGACAACATCCGACGGCTGCGACGCGCTCTGACCGAAGTCTGGCACGATCCGGAGATTGAGAAGATCTGCGTCGAGGACCTGGCAGGAGACTATGCAGTGGTGCGCTATGGAACGCCGGACGGGTTTGCCGTCGATCTAGTCGGGCGCATCGGTGAGATGTTCGAGTTCAAAGACGTGGAGAGCGAGACGCTGTTGATCGGCGGCGTACCAGCAAGGTTGGCAACACCTCGCATGCTTTACCGTATGAAGAAGGGCACGGTGCGGCCGATCGACCACGCCGACGCGGCTGACCTCCGGGCAAAATTCGACATCAAGGACGATTGAATGGGAGTACAAAAGTTCAAGACGTTCGACGAAGCTCGCCGTGCCTTGTGGCTGCCAGCGGGGGATCCGCGCATCCTCGAACGCATGCGGCGTTTGGCGGAGATGCGGCAGCCTCACGGCCAAGTCCGCCATGGTGTGTACCGCTTTCGAACGATCGAAGAAGCCAAGGTGCGCTCCAAGCGTCCGCACGCATAGCGGCCTTTTCCTGAGCAAGGAACGGCGCCACCGAAACTGCCTCGGTCGTGGCGAAGATTTTGGGTGCTCCGTCGATGTCGGTCGAAGGCGTCAGCTCT
>JACQEN010000271.1 GCA_016200585.1 Deltaproteobacteria bacterium | reverse complement strand
TGCGGATGCGCGGGTCGAGCACGTTGCGAAGAGCGGACACTCGGTCTACTTCGAGCGCCCCGCGGCGTTCAATGCGCTGATCGAGACCTTCTTGGGCGAGCCGATCGTTCCGTCGTAGAATCAAAGAGTCCAAATCGGCGACGCTGTTGGCCTACGCCGACCTCTCGTCCACAACAACGGTTTTGATCGCGGCAAGCAAACTTCCGTTCGCAAGCCTCCGACGCCTGAGTCACGCGTCGATGACGCGCGCCGCCTTGTAAGCGAAACGCGGCACGGTGCCACGCTCAACCCAATCTATGGCTAGAGTTACACCAAGCTTTTCACGAAATCGGTCACCCAGACGACGAGCCGCACCGGCGGTATCGTTCAAGCGTGCCGGGTCATATTCGAGTCGGACTCGAAGGGCTGCCGTTTCCGTCTTGCTGCGAACGATCTGATATTCGGCTGAGGGTGTGGAGACCTCGGGGAACTCGTAGAGGATCAGCGCTACGTCGATCGGCAAGACTTCATGACCATCGACACTTACGATGTCACGCACTCGCCCCTCGTAAAAGAGCCGCCGGTGGGTTTCGCCGCACGGGCACGCCTTGGTGTTGAGGCGCACGACATCCTCAAGATCGTAGCGCAACAGGAAGTTATCTTTTTCGAGAACCGTAACCACCAGATTGCCGCGCTCCCCATGGCCGCACGGCACTCCGGTGCGTCGATCCATGACCTCGACGATAGCCAGATCTTCGGCGAGATGCGCACCGTCGCGCTCATCGCAGGCGCTGCCCAACAGAGGAAGGGCCTCGAGGCCGGAGCTCGCCATGAGGTATTGCTCGGACGGGTGGTCGCCCGCGGTCGTCAGGTTGAGCTCGCTGATCGGGTCGATGCCGAGCTTGCGTGCAGCGTCGGAATAGGTGGTCGCGACGTTGCCAAATAGACGGTACATGTCGGGCTTGAGGCGGCGCCAAACCTCCAGGACATCGTCGATATGTTGCGCACCGACCGGCGGGCCGGACGGAATGTTCAGAACCCCAAGCCCTTCGATACCGTGGCTGAAATGCCATCCGCCGGCGTTCATGCCGAAGGGATGCGCGTTGGCAAGACTCATCCCCGGACGCAAGCCCCAGCGCCAGCGTCCGCGAAACGAGGCCGCGTAGTCGACTTCGAGATCCTTGCGTGTCCATAGGATCAACGTCGGACGGCCGCTGGTGCCGGTCGACGCCCCCAGTCGCACCGCGGCACTCACGGGTGCACCGCGGTAGTCGCCGAACGGCGGTGCATCCTCTTCGCTCTTGCGCAGCTCGGCCTTCAGCGTTGTCGGGATCGAGCGTAGGGCATCGAGACCTTGCAGATCGGCCCGTTTCAGTCCGGCCGCCTCGAGCTTACGTTTGAAGAAGAGAATCGGCGTCGACCAGATGCGGTCAAGCTGACGTGCCAGTCGCTGCGCCTGGAGGACGTATAGGCCCTCCAGCGGCATGGTTTGAAGTTTCGGCTCGTAGTACCGCCGATCGCTTTGCATGGCGTCTTTGAGTGCGGTCATCCTGTAGTTTCTCGTTTCGTCTCTGCCGCGATCAGCTATGCCGCCGATCCACCATGGCCTCTGTGAAGCGGGGGCCAGCGGCTGCCTCCGGTACGTCGACTTCGGCGACCAGGTCGATGTCCATTTGGATCAGAACCTGCGCCTTGAGCCGGGCTGCGAGACGCTGCTTGAAGGCGTCGGCATCGGCGATCGGCTGAACGGTTCCGGCGCGCAGCACGGCGCGATCGTAGCGTTGCCCCTCGGGATGGTCGACGATGATCTGAAAGCGACCGAGCTCGGGAAACTCGCTCATGACCTTGTGGACCTGTGCCGGGTGCACCAGCACACCCTTGATCTTCCGAATAACCCCGACCTGGCCGACGAAGACGATGCGCAGAGATTCATCGCCGCAGGGGCAGGGTTCCTTGAGCAGGCGAAACGCATCACCGGGAGCATAGCGAACCAACGGAAGGGCGCGCGGTCCGAGCTGCGTGGCGACGATTTCACCGATCCCCCCAAGATCGGCTGGCGCCCCACTTTCGGGATCGAGGAACTCGCAAAACAGGTCGGCGGCGTGCAGATGCATGCCTTCGTGAACCTTACATTCACCAGCCAGGGGACCGATCTGCGCTTCGCCGCAGTGATCAAAGAGCTCAATGCCGAGTGTGTCGTGAAGCTCGCGACGAAGAGGTGGAGTCAAAGCCTCGGCAGTGGAGAAGCCGACGCGATACGAAAGATCCTTGCGAGGATCGAGACCCATCTGCTTCGCGGTGTCGGCGAGATTGGCAAGAAAGCTAGGCGTTCCGGCGTACACCGTTGCGCGCCACGCGCGTGCTACTTCGATTTGCAGTTGGCTGTTGCCAGTTCCGCCATTGATCACCAGGCAGCCGGCTTCTTCGAAGGCACGGTGTAGGCGCAGCCCGCCGGGCATGATGTGGTAGGAGAGGGTGACATGGGCAACGTCGCCGGGTCGAACGCCCATCGCCTTGATGGCTTCTTTGAGAACCGGCGTGCCACCGCGTTCCTCCGCCAGCCGCGGGATGAAAATCGGACCGGGTGAGGTATGCACGGAGCCGAAGCGATTCCGCGGCACCGTGACGAATTCGCCAAACGGTGGATGAGCCCGCTGGTCGGCAACCAGCTCCGCCTTCGCCAGACGCGGCACACGGCGGCGAAAGTCGTCGTAGGACGCGAGGTCGCCGATGCGGATACCGGCGGCTGAAAAGCTGCGTTGATAGAAAGGCGATCGCTCCAGAACCCAGGCAAGGGTTTCACGAAGCGGTTCGAAGTCGCGTTGCGTCGGCGGCCAATGCATTGAGCTTCGGCGGCTAACAAATGTTCACCCGGGTAGTCAAGGATGAGCCCCTTTCGTTGTGATGAGTCCTGTCCGTCCCATCGGTCCTGTGCTCTCTGAACCCTTGATGCCCCGCGCCGGGCGCGCCCCAACATGGACGCGTGCGTCAAGCACGAACGTGTAGCGATGACGTAAATTCGAAATTGACTGGCCCTTCTACATCCGTTAGGGATCGAACAGAAACATGAACAACAGCGTCCGCTGCTTCGCGTATTTTACCTTTCCTTGGAGAACCGGGGCGGTGGAGGCCTGTGTGCGCGTCTAGAGTACGCTGATCTTTGGTCTTCAAAGCCCCGAGAGTACGATCTCTCGGGGCTTTTCTTTTTCTGGAGGCAAACATGACAGCCATCGAGAGTCTGGAGAACCGCAACATTATGGCCAACACGCCCTTGGCACCGCCCCGGAGCGTCAAGAACGAGCTGCCGGTCAACGAAGAAGCAGCTCAAGTCGTGGCGCAAACCCGGCAAGCGATCCGCGACATCCTTCACGGCCGCGATCGCCATCGCCTTCTCGTCGTCGTCGGTCCGTGCTCGATTCACGACGCCGATGCGGCCTACGAATACGCTGCGCGCCTCAAGCGTCTCGCCGACGCGACACGCGAGCGGCTCGTGATCGTCATGCGCACCTATTTCGAAAAGCCGCGAACTACGGTCGGCTGGAAGGGTTTGATCAACGACCCACATCTCGACGGCAGCTGCGATGTCGCCACCGGGTTGTCGTTGGCCCGTCGCATCCTACTGAAGATCAACACGTTCGGCGTTGCCTGTGCTTGTGAGATGCTCGATCCGATCACGCCGCAGTACATCGCCGACTTGGTCAGCTGGGCAGCCATCGGAGCGCGCACGACAGAAAGCCAGACGCACCGCGAAATGGCGAGCGGCTTGTCGATGCCGGTTGGCTTCAAGAACGGTACGGACGGCGGCCTTGAGGTTGCACTCAACGCGATGATTTCGGCGCGTCACCGGCACAGTTTTCTCGGGATCAACAACGAGGGCATCACGGCCATCGTCAAGACCAAGGGCAATCCCGATCGTCACATGGTGTTGCGCGGCGGCGGCGGGCAGACGAATTTCTCTGCAGATCAGATCGAGCAAGCGGCAGCGCTGATGCACGACGAAGAAATCCCACGTCCAATCATGGTCGACTGCTCACACGACAACTCGTCAAAGGACTACAACCGTCAGGCCGAGGTATTTCGCCAGGTCGTAGGCCAATTCGTCAGCGGCAATGAGTCGATCATGGGCTTGCTGGTGGAAAGCAACTTGAAACCTGGCAAACAGACGTGGGTCGCCGACGCCCCACTCGCGTACGGGGTCTCGATCACCGATGCCTGCATTGGTTGGGAGGAGACACGAGAGATCATTCTAGAAGCGGCGTCGACCGTCGCCTTGCGCCCTCAGCGAGAGGGTTTGGGCGACCGCGCCGTGCTGTCGTTCCCGGCCGCTTGACGATTTCGCCGTAGCACCACTATGACTCCGTTACGCGTCGTCGATCGGGCGAGCCAAGGAAAGGACTATATGGACGGACGTTTGACAGGCAAGGTTGCGGTGGTCACGGGTGGGGCAAACGGAATCGGACGGGCCACCGTACGACGCTTCCTCGAGGAAGGGGCCCGCGTCGTGGCCGCGGACCTCAACCCCGAAACCGGCAAGGAAACGGTCGACATGATGACCGGCGCCGGGTTTGGCGCGAACCTGCGCTTCATCCGCGCCGATGTAGCCAAGGAGGAGGACGTCGCCGCCGCTCTGCGCCTCGCGACCGAGGCCTTCGGCCGCCTCGACTGCGTCTTCAACAACGCCGGCGTTGCCGGTGCCTTCGGTCCGATCTCGCACCAAACGGTCGAAGATTGGGATTACACGTTTGCCGTCCTTGTGCGCGGCGTGTTTCTTGGCATCAAGCACGCCACGCGCATTATGAGAGCGCAAAGGCAGGGCGGTTCGATCATCAATACCGCTTCGATTGCGGGATTGAGCGGCGGTGATGGGCCACAAGCCTACTCGGCGGCGAAGGCCGCGGTGATCAATTTGAGCCGCGCCTGCGCCGTCGAGCTGGCGGCGGACAAGATCCGTGTCAACGCCATCTGCCCGGGCGGAATCCTCACGCCGCTATTACATCGCGGCAATCCCGAGCCCGTTGCCGAGGTTTTGCAGAAGCTACAACCCTGGCCCGAAGCGGGCCTTCCAGAGCATATCGCCGCGGTTGCGTTGTTTCTCGCCAGTGACGATGCACGCTTTGTGACCGGCGCGCACCTGGTGGCTGATGGTGGATTGACGGCACAAGGGGGGAACGCGATTCGTGGCCTTGCCCAGGGCGAGGGGTTCATGTCGACGGTCGGCGTCGATCGCGGCACGACCGGCGCCATGCCCGAGATCAGACTGATCGACGAGTAAGCGCCAAAGCAACTGCCGCAACCGATGCGAGTGTAACGACGATGGCGGACACGAATGACCCAACCGGTCAGTCTTCCAGCTCGCGCCCTCAGCAACCCGGAGCACCGCCTCATCCGCTGAGCCCCGGCTCGTGGCCTTCTCGCGACAGCTCACGGGTGCCGTTCTGGGTCTACACGGATCAGGATATCTACGTTCGTGAGCAGGAGCGGATCTTCGGCGGACCGTACTGGTCATTCGTCGCGCTGGAATGCGAGCTTCCGCAATCGGGTGACTTCAAGCGAACCCACATTGGTGACAAGTCGGTCATCGTCATGCGCGACAACCAAGGAGCGATCAACGTTGTCGCCAATCGCTGCGCCCATCGTGGTATTGAATTGTGCAAGGAGGCATTCGGCAACGCCTCTGAGCTGATGTGTCCGTACCATCAATGGACCTACGACTTGCGTGGCAATCTCACAGCCGTTCCGTTGCGTCGCGGCCTGCGCAAGCAAGGCGGCATGCCCGATACTTTTCACCTCGACGAGCACGGATTGCACAAACTGGCTGTTAGCGAACGGCACGGCGTCGTTTTCGCATCGTTCGGCCAACCACCAAGGTTCGAGGAAGACCTTGGGAGTACCATGCTCGGGTATTTCGATCG
>JACQEN010000287.1 GCA_016200585.1 Deltaproteobacteria bacterium | reverse complement strand
CGCTGGCGCTGAAGGTGATCGGGATGCGCAGCGATGCGCCGCTGGCAAGCGACACCGGCAACGTCACCTTGCTCAGATCCCACTGGAAGCCGGTGCCGTAAAAGCCCTGGCTGTAGCCATGGTGGAAGGTGAGCGAACCAATCTCCAACGTCGAACCCGGTGCGCCGCTGTTTCTGATCACCAGATCGAACACGCCAAAGCACCCGAATGATGCGGTCGACGGCGTAACTTCGATGGCGGGGAGCGGCGGAACCGGCGTTGGCGTACCACAGCGTGTGCCGCATCCGCCCGGACAGAGGTCGGGACAGTAGTAGACGTTGCCTGTCGGGCACAGCGGCGGGGTGCAGTACACGAAAACCGTCGGAGTCGGAGTCGGTGTCGCGGCGGCAGGTGTTGCTGTAAGGCCGTTTGCGCTCGCGGCCGCGAGCAGGGTGGTGCCGGCAGTGAAGAGCAGAACGAGGAACCTGCGAACATCACTTGCTTGCTGTGGATTCATGGCTGGTCTCCTTCCGGGGCCTTCACATCTGCTGCGCCTTAGCGGCCGGGACACTGATTCAGCGCGTAGTTTACGCCCGTCACGATTTCATCGATGGTGATCTCGCCGTCGCCGTTGCCGTCGCCCGCCGTGCAGGTGCCGACGTTGGCAGTGCCGAGCGCGATGTTGACCATGGTGATGAGCTCGTCGACGGTGACCTCGCCGTCGCTGCTACAGTCGCCGACGCAGCTACCTGGTGGGCCCGATGCGTTGTACTCGTATGAGCCAATGCAACAGGCGACCGCATCCGTGCCGGGCCGCAGGTACCCGCGCTGGTCGATCGCATCGACCGGCGGAGTTGCACACACCGCCTGATCCCCAGCGGCGACTGCGGGACCGTTGGCAAGCAAGGCGATCGTCTGCGTCGGACCCCCGTGGTCGGCAAGACCCACCGAGTCGAGCATCGGGTCGATGCCGACGATGTTGCCATTCACGCCGTTGGTGATGCCGCAGGCGTTGGCGGCATCTTCGATGAGGTTGTGCCCGCCGTCAGTGGTCGTGCCGGAAGCGGTGTTCTGGCAATGCCCACCTGGGCTGGTGCCGGCGATGAGCGTGTTGACGAGAGTGAGGTGACCCTCGTTGTGAATGCCGCCGCCCAAATTGTAGCTATCTCGGTTCCCGGCCAGGGTGCTGTTGATGAGAGTCACCAGATTCGGCGCGTAACCATAGATATAGATGCCGCCACCGCCACCGGCGGAGTTGCCCGCCAACGTACTGTTGACGACGGTTACGTCGCCCCTCCCAACTTGGATCGCACCGCCGCCCTCACTGCAAAAGTTCCCGGCCAGCGTGCTGTTGATGATCGTGATCGAGCCGGAGCCAGCCCCAATGCCCCCGCCGCTGTGGGAGGATCCATTGTGTGTCAACGTGCTGTTGGTGATCGTCACCGTACCGCCGTCGTTGTAGATCCCGCCGGCCTGCGCATTTGCCAAATTGCCGGCCAGCATGCTGGCCGTGATCGTGACGGTACTGCCGGAACTTGCGAAGATAGCGCCGCCGGCTCCGCCCGTCGCCCGGTTGCCGGTCAGCGTGCTGTTGGTGATCGTCAGAGTGCCACCGTCAACCTGAACGGCCGCACCCGCACCGTCTGCCAGGTATCCATTTGCCAGCGTCAGGTTCGATATCTGCAGCGACGCACCGGACTTCACCATGAACAGGCGCACGGTCCCACTGCCGCCGATCGTGACCCGGCCACCACCGTCAATCGCCGTGGCAACCGCGATCACCTTGGTGCTGGAGATTGTGATGGTCATGGGCTCGGTGCCACAGGTGAACGTGACCGGGCCACCGCCGACCAAAGCCTCGTCCAAGGCTGTCTCGGTGCAGCTCTCCGGCGTCCCGCTGCCAACGATACTTGCTCCTGCTACGGCGGTAATACGTACGAGCAGCACGGCAATGACAGCCGCGGCTGTCGACGCCAGGCATCTCCACAGGGCTAGGCGAACGATTTCCGATTGTGTCATGGCGTCCTCCGTGATGCGGAACGCGGGCCGCAGTCCTGCCATTCCAATTCCGTCGGCGTTACATTGTGGGACCTCCGCGTACGGCCCGACACCTTGCCGGCGCCGAGGGGTAGACATTCTCCACTGTCACGTTGAGCTCGATTGGGCCGATGTATCCGACGGTCCAGACGGCCTGTGTTGAGTAGCGCCACTTCGTCGCGGACCAGTAGTTGGTGCCCTCAAACGGACCCACGACAGTACAGCTGCATTCCGGCATCCCCCCGGCGCCATCGATGGTGCAACCAGGGTTGCCGGCGCCGTTTGCGCCGCAATTCGTATTGAACGCAAGATCCACGCAGGGGGCGCCGCTGCCGCATCCCGCGGCTTGCGGATCACTGATGGCTTGCAGTTCTTGTGGTCGGTCGGCGTAGTTGTTGCCATCCTCCGAAGGCAGGCGCCAGTCGCCGTGGCGGGCAAAGGCACCATTGTTCAGCGTTGGGAGGAACACGGTGAATACACTACCATCGGGCGGACAAGCGGTTCCGCCACAGAGACTCCACGTATACGCATTGTCCTTGTCGTGAATTCCACCGGCGTCATCCTTTTTCTCCCATACCAGGCAGGTCTGCCGGTCGGTGACGGTGCCGTCACCGTTGTCGACGAAGCGTGGTGAGGCCACGCTGTCGGTCCTGCACGGTGCACAGGTGCTGTCCGAGCACGTCAAAGTCTGCGCCGAGTCGGTTCCTGCGTCACAGGTTGTGCCGTCCGGCTTACCGGCACACGAGATGGGCATCTTCGTCGGCGTCTCGGTGGCGGTTCGTGTCACACTTACCGGAGGCGACCGCGTTGGTGTAGCCGTGCGCGTCGGCGTCCGTGTCGCGGTGAAGGTCGGCGGTCCCGGCGGACAACCGTTCAGCCCGTAGCCCACCGCCTTGATGATTTCGTCGACGGTAATTTCGTCATTGCGATCCGTGTCACCGGCGCGGCACGCATTCACATTCTGGTTGCCGAGGCCGATGCCCACCAACGTGATCAGCTCGTCGATGGTCACCTCGTTGTCGCTGTTGCAATCGCCGCCGCAGCGGATTGGCGTCGGCGTTGGTGTTGGTGTCGCGGTCCTGGTACGCGTGGAGGTCGCCGTAGGAGTATTTGTCGGGATGCGCCGTACCATGATGACGCCGTTCTCGGCGGCACACGGTGGGTTCGATGAGCTGTCACATGCCTTGCTACCGTCCGGCAGGGTGAGCACCACATTACTGACCGTGAGCGGGTAGTCGGAGAGTGGAGCGTTGGTCGCGATGCGCACATTGCAGGTGTACAGAACCGCTCCATCCGCAATCGGCTCCACGTTGCTCAGCGACAACACGATGGCGCGCACCCCGTTGCATGCCGCTCCGGAGCAGCCGATGGGCAAGAAGCTGAATGCGCTGGCGCCTTTGTCGATGGCGGGATTTACGGCGCAATCCGGCCGGCCGGTGCCGATAGAACCGACGGCCACCCGCGCACTGTCGTAGGAAAAGTCGTTCTGCATGCCGGCCACACCCGGTGCCACGCCGGTCGCACGTAGTGTCGCTGCGATGCTCACCGTGTCTCCCGGGTTACCCGTCGTGCTGCCGAGCACGACGCCTGCTGCCACCGCCGTCAGTGTTGGGGTAGCGGTGATTGTTGGCGTGAGCGACGCTGTTGTGGTGGGGGTGATCGTCGGTGTGCGTGTCGGGGTTCGGGTCGGGGTGAGTGTCGGTGTGGGTGTCGGAGTCTTTGTCCACGTCGGCGTGTGTGTCGGAGTGTTTGTGACGCTCATGGTCGGTGTGGCGCTCGAGGTCGGTGTCGGCGTCCTGGTCGGAATCAAGTAACCCGGACAACCGCTGACGAAGTTGGTTTCGGCCGCGGCCAGCTCATCGATTGTCACCTGCGCGTCGCCGTTCACGTCGCAGGCAGGGCATGTGTCGATCAACGCGCTGCCCTGCGCGATCGCCTGGCACGCGGCAACTTCCGTGGACGATACGCGATGATCGCCATTGCAATCGCCGACGCACACTTGAGCGCTGCCAACGATCACAGCGCCATTGACGTTTGGTCCAACGCTCAGCGAGTTGCCGTCCGGGTCGGCCAGAACTACGCCGCTGACCACAAGCGGGTACGTTCCGGGAGGAGCCCCGGCATCGATATTGACCCTGCACGTGTACAGCACGGAGCCGTCCGGGATCGGAGTGACGTTGTCCGTCGATAGGATCAGCGCACGGACGCAGTTTGGACTGTCACAACCCATCGGTTGGAAGCGGAACGACGAAGAACCCTTGTCGATGGCCGGGTTCACCGAGCAATCGGGGAAGCCGGTGGTGCCCGCAGCGATCGGTGCCAGGCTGTCGAAGGTGATGTCGATTTGTGCGCCGCTAATCGCGGCACCGGCGGTTGTGAGGACAACATCGAAGCTCACCTGCTGACCCGGCAGGCCGTTCACCGTTTGTGCGACGATGGCCGGAGACTCGTTGGGGGTGTTGGTGGGCGTGTGCGTCGGCCCGGTCGGAGTCAAGGTCGGCGTCTCGGTTGGGGTCCAGGTCGGGGGAGCGGGGCCTTCTGAAAGCGCCGCCAGCGCGTTCGCGCAAACCAGAGGGAACTCACCCGCGCCCGCCTCTGCGGCAACAGCGACGTTACAAGTGTAGAGGATGCTGCCGTCGGCGATCGGGTCCGTGTTGCTCAGACTGACGACAACGGCTCGCACCTTCGTGCAAGTTGCTCCGCTGCAGCCTGCCGGGAAGAAGCGAAAGGCAGTGCTGGGTTTGTTGATTGCTGCGTTGACCGTGCAATCCGGCAGCGAATCGTCCTTTGCCAAGATCGGGGTGTTGATCGCATCGAACTCGATCTCGTTCTGAAGGCCGACGATCGCTTGTCCCTGGGCTTTAAGAGTCACCGCTATGGTTGCTACCTGCCCCGGGGCGGCAGAGAACGAGCCGATCGCAAGCCCGCCGGCGCTGACCGCTGCGCGTATCGACGGGATCGACACGGAAATCGCGCCGTCGCTGCACGCCAGCTCGCCGCTGATCGGCTGTGCGTCGCCGCACCCGTTCAGCGAGTTGCCTACGGCGACAACGATCTCGTCGACGGTGATCGCCCCGTCTCCATTCGCATCGCCGGCCGGGCACGCACTCAGCGCGGTTCTGTCCAACGCCATATTGAGCAAGAGGACCAGCTCGTTGATGGTCAGGGCGCCATCGCCGTTGCAGTCGCCGATGCATCCGACCTCGGGCGGTGTCGGCGTCGGTGTATGGGTGGCACAGGCGCAGCAGTTGCCGATCGACGGGTCGTTCGTCGGCACGCAGGCTTCGTTGTCGGCGCAGGTCGGGTTCTGGATGCATGCCCCGCACGGCGCCGCGTAGCAGTTGGGTCGCACCGTTGGACACGGTACGCAGTTGTTCGAGCAGTACGGCGTGCCGGTGGGTGCGCAGGTCACGGTCGGAGTTGCCGTGAGGGTCGGCGTGCGCGTGAACGAAGCCGTTGCGCTTGTAGTGGCAGTAACGGTTGGCGTCAGCGTCGGTGTGAATGTGCCCGTCCTTGTCGGGGTCGCAGTCGCGGTTGGCGTGGCCACTCCACTCCGTGTGGAAGTCTGAGTTGGCGTCCGTGTGGGTGTGATCGAAGCCGTGAAGGAAGCGCTTGGTGTCGACGATCTGGTTGGTGTGAAAGTCGACGTATGGGTCGCGGTTGCCGAGCCGGTCCGCGTCGCTGTGGCGCTCTTACTTGGCGTGGCGCTCAGGGTCACGGTCGGTGTCTTCGACCGCGTCGGAGTGATCGATGGCGTCCGTGTCCTCGTCGGTGTCGGGGTGATGACGTTGTCGACCGTAAGCGCGACATCGTGTCCACCGCCGGCGGCGTAACTGATGTGCATCGTGGCGCCGCCGGTTGCGAACGAGGCGCCCTCCGGTAAGCCGGCGAAGTTACCGCTGACCGTGTCGCCGTTGTTCCTAATGATGGTGTAGGTGAGCCCGACCTCTGGCAGCGGCGAGATCACAACGTTGAGCGTGCCGCCCAAATTGATTCCGGCAGCCTCGATCTGGTCGTACTGCGTCGCGGCGGTTGGACCGTTGATGTCGACATTGAACACGCCAGACACTGTCTGCGTGTAGCTGCCGCTGATGGTGATCTTCCCGGGCGACGTTCCCGGGTTGAGTCGCCCGCCGTTGGCGAGGTTTCCACTGATTGTGCCGTTGCCGTCCATGAGGCCGCCCTGAACGTCGAGCTTTGTTCCGGCCGAGACGCTGCCGCCGAGGAGGTGAAAGGCGCCCGCGGTTTGCGTGTACGTCGAGTAAAGCGCCAGCGTTCCACTCGTGAGGTTGACGGTTCCGCCATTCTTGAAGGGCGCGCCAAAACCAAACGTCGTGGTCGTCGACGCGCCGGTTTTGTTGAAGATCCCGCTCGTCTGATTGTTGAAGGAAAACGTTCCCGCCAATACCTGGACCAACCCACTGGCGGGCGCGTTGAACGTGCCGGTGTTGTTGATCACGGTGTCTGCGTATATGTTCCACCCTCCCGTCGCCCATGCCGTCGTTCCGGCGTTGGACAATGTTCGGCCGTCGAACGCGACAAAAGTGCTCTCGCTTTCGCCGGGGTCGATGACCAGGGTTCCGCCGGCAACCACCTCTGTCGTCCCGCCCCCAGTCATCGTCCCCCCGGTCCAATGCAGCGTTCCGCTCACGGTCAGCTTTCCAGTTCCGTTGAGACCGCCGTTGAAGACGACCGACCCATCCACCGCACCAAGGAGCGTGCCGTTGATCGTCACATTGCCGTTGGCGGAAGCGGCTCCGCCCAGGATCGAGCCATCGTTGAAGGTGTAGGGTACCCCGAGGCTGAGGAGTGCACCGGCCGAGATGCTCCAGGTGCCGGTACTCGTGCCGCCGCCCGCAAGGGTCAGGGTTCCACTCGCGAGGTTGACGGTTCCGCCACTATTGTTGAAAGGCCCGTAAAACGCCGTGGTCGTCGACGCGCCGGTCTTGTTGAAGACCCCGCCGGCCTGGTGGTTGAAGGAAAACGTTACCCCCAATACCTGGACCAACCCGCTGGTCGACGCGTTGAACGTGCCGGTGTTGTTGATCACGGTGTTTACGTAGATGTTCCACCCTCCCGTCGCCCATGTTGTCGTTCCGGCGTTCGACAGCGTTCCGCCGTAGAACGCGACAAAACCGCTCTCGCCGGGGTCGATGAACAGCGTACCGCCGGCGGCCACCACCGTCGTCCCGCCCCCACTCATCGTCCCTCCGGTCCAACGCAGCGTTCCGCTAACGGTCAGCATTCCAGTGCGGTGGAGATCGCCGCCGTCGAGATTCACCTGCCCATGGCTGCCGACCTCGCCAGTGCCGTTCAGGCTCAGTGAGGTTCCCGACACGGAAAGGGTCTGCGTCCCACTTGTGCCGCCAAGGGTGAGGCCGACGACCGAAACACTTGCGTCGAGCACGACGGTGTAGTTGCCGGCAAGTGTGATGACCGCAGCATCGTCTGCTCCGGGCGCAGTACCGCCGCTCCAGTTGGATCCATCGCTCCAGTTGCCGCCGGCGGCATTGACCCAGGAAATGGTGGCTGCCCGGGCAGCGGCGGACATCGACACGACGACGAGCGCCACGACGCCCAGCCATCTGCAAGTCGGGGGTCCGGCCTCGGCGTGGCGGAAAGAATCTCTTCTCGGAGGGTTCACAGCGGTTGATTCCTTCAAGGACATGAGCTCTTTCTTCCTGGGCGGCGGGTTGCGACTGCGGCCAGTCTTGACTCCCGTGTCGAGGATCCCAGCGCGATCGACGCGCGCAAAGGGGAGCCTCTCCCGTTCAAGAAAGGGAAGTTAAGTGTGACGCCCCGGAATCGCAGGCACGGCGCCTCCTGAAGAAACCAGTAGCTATGCAATTTGCGGGGCGCCTTCAGGGGCCCTGATCGCTAGGCATCGCGGGTGATACGCTTCTCGTACTTCAGAAAGCTTGGGGTGCGGGCTCGCAACATCCCGAGCACGCTATCGTCAAGCCGCAACAGCAGCAGAGGGACTGCGCGGCGAGTCAATCAGTCGCTCTTCGCTCTGAATTGCGTCGTATCGTTCTTCGACGGCGTTGAGTACGACGCGCCCCAGCAGCCGCCCTTGCTGTTGCGTAGCTGCACGCTCACGGTCGGCGAGAATCCAAGCGCCGGCAGCGGCAGGCGTGTTCCTTTTGCACCAAAGGTCACACGCGCTTTGCCGTCTGTGCCTTGAGCCAGCACGATGCTGCGGACGCCCGAGCTGCTACCCTTGCGGCTCGCGTAGCGAAAGCCGCTGCTGGTCGCCTTCCAACAAGGCCTGGCCGAGCACGAGCCGCCGGGCGGCACCGCAACCTCCAATCGTGGTTGCGGATTGGCCGACTGGTCGTACAAACACAGGGCATACGACGTACTGTGCAGCGGGTCGCCGAAGTCGGCGCTCGTCGTCAACTGTCCTTTCGTCCAGCGCCAGCTCAGGCTGTCGAGCGCGTCCTTCAGTCGATCTCTCAGCTGTACGGACGCTTTCAGCGGCGCGGTCGGTGCACGACAGGTCGTTGCCGGTGCGGCAACGCCGCTGCAGGTACCGGCGCCGTCGCATTGGTCGAGATTGGTGCACAGGTCGCCGTCGTCGCAAGTCGATGCCGCTGCTTCGAACGTGCAAACGGCGGAGCAACAGTCGCCGTTCGCCGTATTGCCGTCGTCGCATTGCTCGCCGCCGCAGCGGATGAAGTTGCCGCACGTGTTCGACGGCGTGCAATTGCTGTCACAACCGTCGCAGTCGGTGAGGTTGCCGTCGTCGCAGGTTTCACCGACGTCGACGATGTTGTCGCCGCAGGTGATCTCGTCGGCACCGACATCGACGCGGCCGCCCACAAGTCGGCTGGCGCCGTCGAAGTCGGTCTCGCCAAGCCCGGGCGTGAAAGCGGGGTCACCGGCGTTTACAGCCGGTGAGGTCGAGCGCAGATGGAAGTTGGCCGTCGCCGGGCTGACGAACTGCGGATCGCTGCTGAGCCCGTGCCCATCTTGGCCTGAGCCTGCCTCAAACGCCGCCAGGCCGTTGTACTCGATGTTCTTCCAGACGAAGGTCGGCATACCGGCGCTGCTGCGCCACAAGTTATAGTCGAGCCTGTTGTTGACGTTGCCGTCTTCGGAACGCAGCACGACGCTCTGCGCGCTGACGAAGAGATTGTTCCGCACGACATTGTTGGCAGCGAACTGGACCCACAATTCGCCGAAACCTTCACCGAGCGTGTCGTTGTCGAACAGCGTATTGTTGAGGAACGAGCAGTTGTTGACGCGCCCGACGTTGCCGGCGTAGCCGCCGAATACCAGGCCGGCCTTGTCGTTGTGATGCAGGATATTGTCGCGCACGACGATGCTCTGCGCGTCGACGCCGGCGTTTTCGGCGCCGACCTCCAATCCCAGATCGCTTTCCGCGGTGACGTTGCGCTCGATGACGATGTCGCGCCCGCCGTCGACGTAGATCGCTCCCGCAAATCCGCCGCCGTAGTTCGAGCGCGCCCGATACACCCGGTTGCCGCGACAGACGCCGTTGCG
Organism: Deltaproteobacteria bacterium; assembly: GCA_016200585.1. Taxonomy (GTDB): domain Bacteria; phylum Desulfobacterota; class Binatia; order HRBIN30; family HRBIN30; genus JACQEN01. The sequence goes on along the minus strand of JACQEN010000287.1, from coordinate 6,989 downwards.
GGCGACCTTCGTCGTGTCGGGCTGAATGTCGCGCTCGCCGCCGATGAAATCGATGCCGATGTTGTTGACGTCGTGTACGAAGTTGTTGGTCACCTCGAACAGCTCGACGTTGCCGTTGAGGGTCAGCGTCTCGCTGTTGGCCGGCTCGCAGTCGTAGATCTCGTTGCCGTCGATGATCAGGTCGGAGATCGACGCCGGCTGCGTGCCGTAGACGGTGATTCCCATGGCACTCTTGCCGCGCACGTCGTGGACGACGTTGTCGCGAATCTCGATGTGCGAGGCGGAGCCGAGAATGCGGACGCCGGAACCGTCGTTGACCTTGAGGTTGTTGCGGATTTCAAAACCAACGAGCTTCACGTAACTGCGGCTGTCGATCAACACCATGTCGCTGCCGGCGACGTTGGTACCGTCGAGGATGGCGGCGTGAGCCGGCGCGCCTTGCAGCGTGATGTAGCCGCCGCTGCTACCGCCGCTTGCCGGAAAGTTGATCTTCTCGAAGTAGATGCCGGCGTTGACACTGACCGTGTCGCCGGCGACAGCTTGATTGAGGGCTGCTTGAACCGTCGCGCACCCTGCGTCCGTGGGTACGGTACAACTGACGGCATCGGCGGAGCCAGCGGCGGTCAGCGCAACGAACAATACAGCCAAGACGCTGACGGCGGGTCGCGGACGCATTGCAGGATCTTCTGACGCGGCCGAAGGCCAGTCAACCTGGAATCCGGTCCGGAACGAGGTGCTGATCTTGGCCTTTACCCTCCCTGTTTGTACCTCTACCTTGCGCTTCGATGTCAGAGGCGGCAGCGAGCCGAGGGGTAGTGGCCAAGGTTGGAGAAGTCCAACCCGGGCGGACGAAGAAGTTCCTGATGGTCATCGACGGACACGAGGAAGAGTGCTTCCTGGTCAACCACGCCGGTGCGTTGCACGCCTACGTCAACCGCTGCTGCCACGTGCCTATGAGCCTCGACTGGGTCGAGAATCAGTTTTTCACCGAAGACGATCAGTTCATCCAATGCGCCACGCACGGAGCGTGCTACCTACCCGACACCGGTGAATGCATTTCCGGACCCCCTTGCGGGAAGTTCCTGACGCCTGTTTCGCTACGGCTCGACGGCGACGACATCATCGCTGAAGGACAGCCCCCGACTGCCGGTTCTTGAGTCATCTGCAAACCAGAACAGATCCTGCCTAGTTTCTAAACCGGGCGCTGCCCGCGATCTCAGCAGGGCTCTGGCCCTCAGCGACCGGATGACTTCCAGCGCCTAACCTTGGGGCGGCTTGAGGCGCTGGCACGCGGCTGGCTCTTTGCCATCCTGCCAGACTCAGCCCTGGCGATGTCGGAGGTTCCTGCTCGTGTCCTACGCCGATTCCCGAGGTGTCCAATGATGATTCAGGCCCAGAGCTCTACCAGCAGCGGCCGCATGCCGTACCACGAGTTCTATCTCGATGACTTCGCGCCGCGCGAGCATTACACGCCGTTGTGGGAGCACATCCGCAAGACCGGACAAAGTGCCCTGGGGGATAAGGCGCAAGCGGCCCACCTTGCGCTGCGGACCGAGGGCGTGACCTTCACCGTTTACAGCGAGAACGAGGAAGGCATCGAACGGGTATGGCCCTTCGACTTGCTGCCGCGCATCATTCCGGCCGCCGAGTGGGTGCCGATCGAGGCCGGGCTCAAACAGCGAGTCCGAGCCATCAACTTGTTCCTGTGCGACCTCTACCACAAGCAGCAGATTCTCAAGGACGGCGTCTTGCCTGCCGACCTCATCTTCCAGGGCAAGGACTTTCGCCGCGAGATCATGGACATCGATCCGCCCCAGGGCATCTACCCGCACATCAGCGGCATCGATTTGATTCGCGACGAAACCGGCCGCTACCTGGTGCTCGAAGACAACTGCCGCACGCCGTCGGGCGTTTCGTACATGATCGAGAACCGCATCGTCGAGCGCCGCATCCTGCCCGAGTTCTTCGCCAAGTATCGCGTGCGCCGCGTCGAACACTACCCGGCGCTCTTGCTGCAAGCCTTGCGCTATCTGTCGCCGCGTGGCGCCGACAACGCCGAAGTCGTGTTGCTGACGCCGGGCATCTACAACTCGGCCTACTTCGAGCACACCTTCCTTGCCAAGGAGATGGGGATCGAGCTGGTCGAAGGTCGCGACCTTTTCGTCAAGAACAACGTCGTCTACATGCGCACGACGCAGGGGTTGAGGCGGGTCGACGTCGTCTATCGCCGCGTCGACGACGCCTTCCTCGATCCGCTCGCCTTTCGTCCCGACTCCATGCTCGGGGTAGCCGGAATCGTCGACGCCTGGCGCGCCGGCAACGTCGCGATCGTCAACGCCCCCGGCTGCGGCATCGCCGACGACAAGGCCGTCTACCCGTTTGTCCCCGATATCATTCGCTACTACCTCGGCGAGCGGCCGATCCTCGACAACGTGCCCACATATCTGATGACGCGCCCGGACGATCAGGCTTTCGTCCTCGACAATCTCGAACGCATGGTGGTGAAATCGGTCAGCGAGTCGGGCGGCTACGGAATGCTCATGGGCCCGGCGTCGACGCCGGCGCTGCGCGCCGAGTTCGCGCAGAACATCCGCGAGAACCCACGCAACTACATCGCGCAGCCGGTGATCCCGCTATCGCGCCACGTTTGCTACCTCGACGGCGAGCTCGAGTCGCGCCACATCGACCTGCGACCGTACGTCATCTACGGCAAGGATATCGAGGTCGTGCCCGGCGGGCTGACCCGCGTCGCGCTCACCAAAGGCTCTCTGGTCGTCAACTCTTCGCAAGGGGGCGGGAGCAAAGACACGTGGGTACTTGCAGAATAGAGTCGGGAGCATGCTAAGCCGCATCGCCGACTCTCTCTATTGGATGTCGCGTTATCTCGAGCGTGCCGAGAGCACGGCACGCCTGGTCGAGATCAACCTGCTCTATCTGCTGGAAGCGGAAGATCAGCTTACCGAAGCGGCGCAGTGGCGTCCGCTGCTGGCGATCTGCGGCAGTGAAGCGGCGTACAGCGAGACCTACAAAGGCGCGCCGGTTACCGCCAACCGCGTCATCCAGTTTCTCACGCAGCAACGCAACAACCCCAACGCCATCCGCACCAGCTTGCGCCTGGCGCGTGAGAACGCCCGCGTCGTGCGCGACCGCATCTCGAAGGAGATGTGGGAGGCGATGAACGAGATGTGGTTGCAGGTCGATCGCCAGCTCAGCGGACCGTTGCTACCCGAACGGGCCGCCGGCTTCTATTCCGAGGTCCGCAGCGGCGTGGCGCGCTTCCACGGCATCACCAGCGGCTCGATGATGCGCGGCCAGCCCTTCAACTTCTATTTGCTCGGCACCTTTCTGGAGCGCACCGACATGACGGCGCGCATTCTCGACGTCAAGTATCACCTGCTGCTGCCCGACGCGTCGATGGTGGGGTCGCCGCTCGATTTCTACCAATGGGCAGCGCTGTTGAAGTCGCTCTCAGGGTTCGAGGCATTCCGGCGCATCTACCAAGCCGGCCTGCGGCCGATCGACGTTGCGCAATTCATCATCTTCGAATCCGACTTCCCGCGCTCTTTGCGGTTCTCGCTGGATCGGATGAAGCAAGCCATCGACCAGCTTGCCGAGACGGCACCGGATGAGCGCACTGCTGTCTGCGTGCAAGGTCTGCTCGCCCGGCTCGAGCACACCGACGCCGAGCAAGCATTCAAGCTCGGCCTGCACGAATTTCTCGAAGACTTTCTCGACGGCGTTCGCGAGCTCAACGACGCTCTCGCCGCACGCTACTTCGAGGCGTATCTGGGAGACGAGTCATGCGTTACGTAGTCGAGCACGAAGCTCGGCTGCACTTCGAACAACCGGTGCGTGAGCACCAGTGCGAGCTACGCGTCGTGCCGCGCGATGATCCTGCCCAGTCGCTCGCCGACGTCAAGCTGACGACGGAGCCCGAGGCGCTGATCAGCGACTACGTAGACTACTTCGGAAATCGCGTCACTCATATCGAGCTGATCAAGCCGCATACCGACTTGATCACGCGCCTGCGAGCGACCGTCGATACCCTGCTCGACAATCCGTTCGATTTTCCACTCATCACACCGCTCGCCGAACGCAACTGGATACGCGAAACGCTGCAACGTGAGCCGCGGCTTTGGGATTATGTGCTGCACCGTAGCCATCTGACCCCGGATCTGGCGCGCTTCGAGAGCGCCGCGATCGAGTGGCCGACCTACGACAGCGATGTGCATTTGATGGACATGCTGGTGACGGCGCGCGACTGGGTCAGTGCGGTGATCACCCACGACCCAGAACGAACTGAGCCGCAGGCGCTCGCCGAAGTGATCAAGACGCACACCGGCGGCGCGCAAGATCTGGCGCACCTGTTCGTCGCTATCGTTCGTCGCTTGGGCTTCGCGGCGCGCTATGTGACGGGCTACCGAGAGGGTGAGGATGAAGCGGACGCAACCAGGATGCATGCCTGGGCGGAAGTCTTGATTCCGCGAGCCGGATGGCGCGGCTTCGATCCGACAGCCGCACTGGTGGTCAACGACTCGTATGTAGCTCTCAGCGTCGGACGCGATGCCGACGACGTGCCGCTGCTGCGCAGTTGTTACCGCGGCGGCGAAGAGTCGGAAACGCAGATGCGGTTGCGTCTGCTGCCTCAGGCGCGCGCCGGGCAGCAGTGAGAGCGGGAGAGGATTTATGTCCATCCGTGTCGCTCTGACCCATCGCACCGAATACCACTACGACCGACCGGTCGCGGTGATGCCGCACGTCGTACGCTTGCGGCCCGCGGCCCACAGCCGCACGCCGATTGTCGCCTACTCGCTGAAGATCGAACCATCGCAACATTTCTTGAACTGGCAGCAGGACCCCTTCGGCAACTACCTGGCACGGCTGGTGTTCCCGGAACGCACGCAAGCGCTGAGCATTCACGTGTCGCTGGTTGCCGACATGACGGTGATCAACCCGTTCGACTTCTTCCTCGATGAGGACGCCGAAAAGTATCCGTTTCCCTATGGCGAGCAGCTGGCGCAGGACCTTCTTCCGTACCTCGAGGTGCGCGAGGCCGGACCGCGCTTGCTCGATTGGGTCGCTGCGGTCGATCGTACTCCACGCGCCACGGTCAACTTCCTCGTCGACCTCAACCAACGACTGCAACGCGACATCGGCTACACCGTGCGCATGGAGGCCGGCATCCAAAGCTGCGAGGAGACGCTCGCCAAAGCCGTCGGTTCTTGTCGCGACACCGGATGGCTCTTGGTGCAGATCCTGCGCCACCTCGGCCTCGCGGCACGATTCGTCTCCGGGTATCTCGTTCAGCTGGCGCCCGACGTGAAGCCGCTCGACGGCCCGGCGGGTCCGACGGCCGATTTCACCGACCTGCACGCCTGGGCCGAAGTCTATGTGCCCGGTGCGGGTTGGATCGGTCTCGACCCGACCTCGGGCTTGTTTGCCGGCGAGGGGCACATACCGCTTGCCTGCACCCCCGACCCAGCGACAGCGGCACCCGTAACCGGAGCGACCGAGGTCACCGAGGTCGACTTCAAGTTCTTCAACGAGGTGAAACGCATCCACGAAGATCCACGCGTCACCAAACCGTACACCACCGAGCAGTGGGCGGAGATTGACGCGCTGGGCCTGCGCATCGACAGCGACCTGCGCGACGAGGACGTGCGTTTGACGATGGGTGGCGAGCCGACGTTCGTGTCGATCGACGACATGGACGGTGACGAATGGAACACGACCGCCAGCGGCCCCACCAAACGGCTGCGCGCCGGCGAGCTCCTCAAGCGCCTGCAGCGCCGCTTCGCTCCCGGCGGCGTTCTGCACTACGGTCAAGGCAAGTGGTACCCGGGGGAGCTGCTGCCGCGCTGGGCCCTGACCTGCCTGTGGCGCATCGACGGCGTGCCCGTGTGGAACGATCCCACGCTACTTGCCGACGAAGAGACGGAGTACGGCCTGACAACCGTACAAGCGCTGCGTTTCTTGCACGCGCTGGCGCTGCGCCTCGGCATTGCCGGCGACCTCGTCATCCCCGGTTTCGAAGACGCCTTCTACTACCTCTGGAAGGAAGGCACGTTGCCACACAACGTCGACCCGTTGCGCGCCGACCTCACCGATCCGCTCGAACGGCGGAAGCTTGCCGAGCTGCTGCAACGCGGTCTCGGCAGCGAAACGGGCTTCGCGCTGCCGCTGCGCTGGATGGAGCACCCAGTGGAAGGGGGGCGCTGGCAGAGTGCGCGTTGGACCTTCCGCCGCGGCCGCATGTATCTCGTCCCCGGCGACTCGCCGATGGGCTATCGCCTGCCGCTCGATTCGCTTCCTTGGATCGATCCAGCGGACCGTGAAGTGCCGCACGAACGATCGCTGTTTGACGAACTGCCGCCCCTCGGTGATCTGCAAGGCCAGGTGGCGCGGCGCTACAGCCAGATACAACCCGGCAGCGGCGGCCACGCCGGCTGGCGCGAGCAGGTGGTCAACCTGGCCGACGAACCTGATCCGGCGGCGTTCATCCGAACGGCAATTTGTGTCGAGCCGCGGCACGGACGGCTCTACGTCTTTCTGCCGCCGCTGACGCACATCGAACACCTCCTCGACCTGATCGCCTGTGTCGAAGCGACGGCCGCCGAGCTGCAGACGCCGGTGATTCTCGAAGGCTACGAAGCGCCGCGCGACTGGCGCTTGCGCCGTTTCCAGATCACCCCCGATCCGGGTGTCATCGAAGTCAACATCCATCCGGCTGCGAGCTGGGACGAGCTGCGCAACAACACCGCAACGCTGTACGAAGAAGCACGCTCGACACGTCTCGGCACGGAGAAGTTCATGCTCGACGGTCGCCACACCGGGACCGGCGCGGATTCACTATCTTGGGGCATGATCGCACACCGTCGGCAGTGCGTTCATCACCATCCAAGGCTTCTCCGTTGTTCTTCCGTACGGCCTCGAGATTTATATTTCCCGCGTCGGCACCCGCACTCCGTGGTGCGGTCATCGCGATGTGT
>JACQEN010000008.1 GCA_016200585.1 Deltaproteobacteria bacterium | reverse complement strand
GCTCGTAGAGCGCCAGGCTACTCTGCATCGTTGTAACCATTTGCGGCGATGCGCCTTCTTCCAGCTTTGGTGTCGTATAGTCGAAATCGTAGCGCGCGACTGGTCGGACAATGAACGAATCGCCTGAGGGCGGTGGGCGATCGCCTCGGCCGAGCCAATACACGGGAAAGTCGCTCAGTTTGCTGCGTAGGTCGTTCACAACTGCGTCGTTCGCCGCAAGCAGGTACACCGGGGCTTCTCTTTCCGACCACACCATTGGGGCCAACCCGATTCCGGTCAGGGTCGCGTCCATGAACACACACGATCTTGTTGGAATGAGGGTCGACAAGGCCGCGACGTGGTAGCGCCCACCGCGGTACAACGGTTCCGACCATAGTGTGAAAAAAGTTGGTAAGCCCGCTGCCACACACACACCGAAAGGGATCAACCATAGGCGCCCGAAGCGCCGGCAAATTGCCAAGCATCCGATGTACAGGGCGGGGAGCAGTACCGGGACGGTTCGTCGAATCGCCCAAATTGGAACAGGCGCGGCGTGCGTTTGAATAAGCATCTGTGCCAGCACAACAGCGATCAACATCGATGAAACGGTTCCGAAAAAAGAAAGGTCCGGTGACCCGCTTACCAACAATACGATTCCGACAAGTCCGACGAACACCGTCAGTGGTCCGCAGAAGGTTACGAGTAGGCGAATCGTTTCGAACCCATGTCGCGCATCGGTGCTCAAGCCGATGAGCAGCAGGATAAGAAAGGCAACCGACGTCCGAATCTGCGGCTTGGTTACGATTCTACGAAACGTCATGGCAATTGCGCCGATGAGCAATCCGGCTGCCCACGGCCAAACGCCGCCGCCAGCCACGTCGCGAAAGAACGTTTGGACGTTTCCAAAGTAGTGAGTACGAAAGACCGTCGAATGCCATGCCAGGTGAGCTGAGAGCAGCAGAAACACGCCTACCATCCAGCGCCGGGAGCGCCACTCGCTTGCGGGCATCGCCCAGGCGCTCGCCAACAGTGCCGCGGCCACGAAGAGGGCGTTCTCCAAGCGCATGATTCCAGCAATTCCGAAAGCCACGCCGGCTACGACTGCGGCCGAGCGTTTGCCCAGGTGCTCTTCCTGGGTCAGCGCCCACAGACCACCCCAAACAAAGAACTGCCCCGGCACCTCCGGCATCAAGAAGCGCGAATACCAGTATTGCGGTGCCGACAGCAGCAAGGCGATCCAGATGGCCACAGCGCTTGTGCCGCCGAGTGTCGCGCCTACGCAGCTGTAGATGGTCCACATGCTGAGGGAGCCAAAGAGCGTGAGGATCCACTCAGCGTGCCCGCTGCCGAGAAGGTCATTGCCAAGCGCTACCCATACCGTCAGCAGATGGTGAAAGGCTGGCAGAACTTCGTCGGTATCTAGGCTGCGCAGAACCATGCTTCCAAGCAGCCGCAGATAGGGCGGCGAGCCCCAGTCCGCCGCGACACTCGGAAACAAGATGCGCTTGGTGTCGATGTCGAGGTGGGCCATTGTCGGGTCATGCACGACCAGCGATCCGTTGCGCGCCAGGAAGGTGCCGCTTGCAAGATATCCGGGAGAGTCCGCGGCCAGCATCGAAGTGTCCAGGGGCGGAGTCAGCCAGAGGAAGGACACTCCCAAGACGACCCAACCGATGATGCCGGTCGTTCCGTAGGCCCGCGGCTCCTGCTCTCGCTTGGTTGCCGCCAGGAGTGTAATCCCCCCCAGAACGACCAACAGGGTTAGCGTCGAGAATATCCCCGCTTCGGCGAGTACGAGACCCAGGAATGAAGCGAGGCTGGTGCTCAACAAAACAGCCGCCAAGGGCGGCGACGGCGCGCTCCCCAACCAGCGAGCGAGGTAGCGTCCGGGCGCGTAGAGCAGCAGCCACGCTGCCGGGAGGAGCCAGAATATCGACATGTTTCTTACCCTCGCTTCTATCGAGGCCTCTAGTCCACCGTCAAACCGCCGTGTTGATCGCTTTCATTTGACTCTCTCCGGGTTGAGTGCAACCCTCGTTCTTCCTAAGCAATGACGTGGCGAAAGCTCATTATCCAGGTGCCGTGCTTCAACGAAGAGCAGCACCTTGCGGTTACACTGCAGGAACTACCGCGCCAGGTACGCGGCGTCGACGAAGTCGAGATCTTGGTCATCGACGACGGCTCGACCGACCGAACGGCCGAGGTCGCACGCCTCAACGGCGCTGATTACATTCTGCATTTCTCCAATAACCGCGGTCTGGCGCGGGCGTTTCGTGCTGGATTGGACGCTTGCTTGCGCTTGGGCGCCGATCTGATCGTCAATACCGACGGTGACAATCAATACTACGCGGCAGACATCGAGCGTTTGATCAAGCCGCTGATCGACGGCCAGGCCGAGATGGTGGTGGGCGACCGCGACCCGCGCAACGTCAAGCACTTCTCAGTCTACAAACGCCTGCTCCAACACTACGGCAGCTGGGTCGTTCGTTGGCTCTCTGGGACGGAAATCCCCGATACCACCAGCGGGTTTCGTGCGCTGACCCGCGACGCGGCGATGCGCCTCAACGTCATCACCGACTTCACCTACACGCTCGAAACGATCATCCAAGCCGGCAAGAAGAAGCTTCCGATCACCCATGTCGCCGTAACCACCAACCCCGAGCGGCGCGGTTCCAAGCTGTTCCAGAGTCTCTGGGAGTACGTCAAACGGTCCGCCGCCACCATCGTGCGGATCTACGCCATGTACGAACCGCTGAAGGTCTTTTCCTACCTCGGCGGCGCAATGATCGTGGCGGGACTCCTCCCTGGCTTGCGTTTCTTGTACTTCTATTTGAGCGGCGACGGCGGCGGACATTTGCAGTCGCTGATGTTGACCGTGCTACTGATCATCATCGGCTTTCAAACGGTGCTCATCGGCTTGGTCGCCGACCTCATTGCCGCCAATCGGTCGCTGATCGAGGATGTCCTCTTCCGCATTCGCCGTATCGAGCTGGGCGAGCAGTCAACTGGTATCGAGTCGATCCCCAAGCCCGACGACACGCCGCAATCGCGGGCGCAAGGGGGACGCTCCTGATGAGCTGCGGCGGCGCCGGGGTGCCGCCGCAACGGGTCTGCTTTTTTGGCACCTTTGCGCGTCAGTACACCGTAAGCCGAGCTTTGATGCGTGCCTGCACCGTGGCTGGAGCGGAAGTCGTCGAATGCCACGAACCTCTGTGGGAAGCGGCGCAGACCAAGAGTCGCAGCTACTTCGGCCCTGCCAATGTCGCGACGCTTCTGGTCCGCTATGCGGGTTGCGCGCGGCGCCTGGCGCGCCGCTTGCGGACGTTGCCCAGGATCGATGCCTTTGTCGTCGGTTTCCAGGGGCAGCTCGACATGTTGTTGCTGCGCCGGTTGTTGCGCGAGAAGCGACGAATCGTCTTTGCGCCGCTTGTGACCTTGACGGAAACCTTGATCGACGATCGGCAAGTCTACCCGCCGACGTCCTTGCGCGCTCGCCTGGCGCACGCACTCGACGCTGCCAGTCTGCGCTCCGCCTCAACCGTCGTCCTCGACACCGAAGCGCATCGCGATTTCGTCGTCCAGTCTTTCCGCCTGCCCCGTTCGCAGACTTCCGTATGGTACCTCGGTTGCGACGACGAGATGTTTCGTCCGCGGCCGCTGCGCCAGCCGGATGGCATTACTCGCGTCGTCTTCTACGGGTCGTTTCTCCCGCTACATGGGACTCGAACCATACTGGAGGCAGCCGCCCTGCTGGCCGATGATCGCGATATCCAATTCGAGCTTGCCGGAGATGGCCCGGAAAGAGCCGCCGCAGCGGAATTCGTCCAAACCCGTAAGCTCGTGAATGTCCGGTTGTCATCGTGGCAACGCTACGAGTCGCTGCAGGATCTGATTCAAAGCGCCGACATCTGCCTCGGTATCTTCGGTGGCGGCCAGAAGGCGCAGATGGTCATTCCCAACAAGGTCTATCAGTGCGCCGCGGTTGGACGTGCGATCATCAGCGCCGACTCGCCGGCGATTCGTGAAGTGTTTGCGCACGCCGACAATATCTGGCTCTGTCCGCCGGTTGATGCCGCGGCCCTGGCTCAAGCGATTCGAACGCTGAGCCGCGACTCCGGGCTATGCTCGCGTCTCGGTGGCAGCGCCGCAGACCTGATGTCCAACCGCTTTTCACCGTCGCTGCAAGCACAGAGACTCGTCGCACTTCTTCAAGGCACCGGTGCCCGATGAGCGTACGTGTCGGCATTGTCGTTCTCAGCTGGAATGGCGGCGAGCGGACGCATGCCTGCATCGATTCGGCGTTGGCTCAATCTCATGAGAACAAGTTCGTCGTCGTCGTCGACAACGCTTCGTCGTCCGACGAGCGCTCCGTCCTGCAAGAGCGTTACGCACGGCATCCGTTGGTGCGCTTGCTGTTTCTGGACGAGAACCGGGGCTACGCCGGCGGCAACAACGCCGGGAGCGCGCTGGCGTTGAGCAACGATGCTGAAATGGTGCTCATCGCGACGCAAGACACGTTCCTCTATCCCGATGCACTGGCGCTGTTGGTTGAAACCGCGGTAGCCCATCCGCGCGTCGGCATTGTCGGCCCGCTGGTCCTCGACAGCCGGTCGCATCGCGTCCTCTCCGCCGGCGAGCGTTTCAGCGTCGGACTTCTTTGCGTGCCGCGCACACTTCTGCGTCATCGTCACACCTATCCTCCGGCTTACCCGGTAAGCGGTGTGCTGGGCTGTGTCATGCTGCTGACGCGCGATCTGTTACGCGTCGTCGGCGGTTTCGATGAGGGTCTGTTCGCCTACTACGAAGAGGTCGACCTTTGCCTGCGTGCCCACGTACAGAGCTTCGCCATTGCCTGCAATCCACGAGCGATCGTCACGCACGACGGCATGCGCGGTTTCCGTAGCGGCTTGACGCCACTCAGCGCTCGCCTCAAGACGCGCAACTTGCTGCGCTTGATGCGCCGCTATGGGCGCGGTCGTGACTGGCTCCTTCTTGCCCCGACCTACGCGTTGTTGCTGGCCGCAAGCGCCGTGCTGTACGCCGTGCGCGGCCGCGCCGATATCGTAACGAGCCTGATGCACGGACTGGCCGACGGCATGGCGGCTCCTGCCGGACCGAATCCGCCGATACAGTGAACACGGCGCGGGTGTGATGCGATGCGAATCGGAATCGGTGCCATTCTCGGGGTCGTCGGCGGACCGGCCACATACGCCAGGGAGCTCGTACGCGCTCTGACGCGCGTCGATTCAACCACCCAGTTCGTCGTCTTCACCGATGCCCCGGATCGGCTCGGTGTCGAAGCCGACAATCTTGAATGTGCCCGTGCGACTTTGGGCTCACCGTTCCTGCAGCCATTCTGGGACCAAATTTTGGTCCCCAAACTGGTTCGGCGTTACGCCGTGGACCTCTACCACGGAACCAAGGGGATCCTGCCGTTCTTCGGCAGCGGGCCTGCGGTGGTGACCGTCCACGACCTGGCGGTGTACGAGCATCCTCATACCTTTTCGTTTCTGCAACGCCTGCACCTTCGATCTCACACCCCATACTCGGTGCGCCGGGCTCTGCGTGTCATCGCCGACAGTCAGTCCGGTCGCGACGATTTGATGGCTCGATTTGGACTAGCGGCGGAGCGGGTGGTCGTTGTGCCCCTTGCTGCGGGCGAGCAGTTTCACCCTGAGCCAAGTGCGATGGATGGGGCCATCGCACTCGATCTGGGGCTGCCGAATGAGTTCCTGCTTTACGCTGGTACGATTCAGCCGCGCAAGAACGTCGAAATGCTCGTGGAGGCATTTGCGGGCTTGGCGGAGAAGTCTTCCGTCGAGCTGCTGATTTGCGGGCGCCTGCGGCCTGGATACCGTCCGGCCTTCCTGACGGGGCCGCCGCCGCAGGTTCGCTATCTCGGGCCGGTGACGGATGAACAGCTGGCCGTGCTGTACCGTCGCGCGCTGGCACTGTGCAGCCCATCGAGCTACGAGGGCTTTGGTCTGTCTCTCCTGGAAGCAATGACAAGCGGGTGCCTGGTGATCGCCGGACGCAACAGCTCCGTTACGGAGTTGGTCGAAGGCGGCGGAGTGCTGTTGCCAGAGCTGCAGGTCGATTCGCTGCGCGCGGCTCTGCGGCGCGTCCTGCAGCGCGATCCTTCCCTCGACGAGCTCCGTCGAAGAGCTTTTGAACGAGCTCGGCACTATCGCTGGGACGAAACCGCGCGCCAGACGTTGGCAGTCTATCGTTCGGCTCTGGAGGAATCGCGTGCCGGTACCTGAGCGCACGCCGAGCGTCGCCGTCATCGTGCTCAACTGGAACGGCACCGACGATACGCTCGAGTGTCTGGCTAGCTTGAGTCGAATGACCTATCCGCGTTTCGAGCTTGTGGTCGTCGACAACGGTTCACGAACCTCTCCGCGCCGGCAAATTCTGGGGGCGTTCCCTGCGGTGACGTATCTGGAGACCGGTGAAAACCTCGGTTACGCGGGCGGCAACAACGTCGGAATACGTGCTGCCCTTGCCTCGGGGCACGACTACGTCTTCGTGCTCAACAACGATACCATCGTTGAACCCGACGTGCTCGACAAGGCAATTGCAGTCGTGGAAGAAGATCCCGCGATCGCCGTGCTCGGGGTAAAGATCGTTGCCTGGGACGATCCAGGACGCGTTTGGGTGGCCTACGGCCAAGTGACGTACCGCCAAGGTCTGGTTCGCCTGATCGGGTACTATGGACTCGATGACGGACGATTCGATCAACAGCTCGACGTTGAATGGGTTCCCGGTACGGCCATGCTCATGAGCCGTCGAGCTTTGGAAACGGTCGGGCTCTTTGATGAAGAGTTTTTTGCCTATCACGAGGACGTCGACTGGTGCACCGTGGCCAGAGCCAAAGGCTTGCGGGTGGTCTACAGTCCGGAGCCGCGGATCTATCACAAAGGTCATCGCAGCTCGGGGGGAAAGGGCTACGTTACACCGCGCCAGTATCTGGCCGGGCGCAACATGGTTCTCTACGTTCGCAAACACGCAACGCCGCTGCAGAAGCTGAAATTTCTCGCCTTTCAGCTTGCGACGGTGCCGCTGCAATACATTCGCCGCCGCCTCAGCGGCGAGCACGCCGGGGTCGAGTCCAAGGTTCGCGGGATGCTCGACGCTTTGCGCCACCGCCCGCTGCCGCTGGTCGAGCTCGGCCTGCGCCAGGAGAATGCATGAGCTTCACCTATTACACGGTGGACAGCGGCATCGAAGCCAGTCAGATTTTCTGGAGCTTCGACAGCGTCGCCGATCACGTGGAGATGTGCGACCACGAGACGACGTTGCAGACCTTCCTCGACAGCTTGCCGCGCAACCAACCGATTCTCGATGCCGGTTGCGGGCTGGCGCGCTGGGTCTTCTATCTACGCCAACGCGGTTTCCAGGTGTTCGGAACCGACTACGCCCATGCGGCGCTGGTGCAGGCCGAGCATGCCGAAGGTGGCGGACATCTTTTTACCGCGGACACCCAGCGGCTGCCGATCCGTGATGAAACACTCGGCGGCATCATCTCGCTCGGCGTGATCGAGCACGATCCTGCCGGGCCGGTACCGGCGTTACGTGAGCTGCGGCGCGTCCTGCGCTCCGGTGGCATCGCCCTTGTCGCCGTGCCTTACAACAATCCCTTTCGCCGTTGCGTGATCAACCACCTGCGCAAGCTGCGCGATTGGCAGAAGCGCCGTGCCGGGCTGAAGCTCGACTTCGCCGAGTATCGCTTCAGCGGCAAGGAGCTCAAGAGCTTTCTGCACCAAGCCGGGTTCGAGGTCTTGTCGATGCACGCCGACGACTTCGTTCCACCACTGGGCAAAGGCCTGTGGGTCGATTCCTCCTCGTTCTTCGGATATCGCATCGGTCTTTTCGACATGGCTCCGGGACGCAAGCGCTGGGAGCTCAATGCGCGCGGCCGCTTTGTGCAAGCGGTTGCCAACATGATTTCACCATGGATGATCGCGGGAGGAGTCTTGGCGGTCGCCCGGCGAGTCTGAGTCGATGCGTGTCGCCGCCGTCACCGTGAATTGGAATCAAGCCGAGCTGACGCGGTTGTGCGTCGCGAGCTTGGTGTCCGCGGCCCGGAAGCCGGAGTGGATCATCGTCGTCGACAACGGTTCCGAGCAGGACCCGGCGGCCGCCGTGCAAGCGGCCTGCGCCAATGCCATCATCGTGCGCAATCGGGAGAATCAAGGTTTCGCCGGCGGCTCGAACCGTGGCATCGAAGAGGCCATGAAGCTCGGGGCCGATGCCGTGCTGCTGGTCAACAACGACGCGGTTGTCGATCGTGACTGCTTGCGAGAGCTGGTTGCCGTCCTCGAATGCGATGCGTCGCTCGCGGCGGTAGGCGCAAAAACTCTGACGCAGGAGGATCCGCCACGCATCCATACCGCCTATGGTGTGCTCACCTATCACGGCCAGTTGGTTCAGCAACGCGGCTGGATGGAGTCGGATCTGTCGCGCTACAACGAGCTCGAATATGTCGACTACATCTCCGGCTGCGCCATGCTGCTACGCCGCAAGGCGCTCGAGATCAACGGCATGTTCGATGAAGAGTTTTTTGCCTATCACGAAGACCTCGACTGGTGCGTGCGTGCTCGCCGGCATGGGTATCGGGTCGCCTATGTGCCGCGTGCGCTGGTCCGCCATCGCATGCACGCCTCGACGGGCGGCGGCTACTTGAGTCCGATTACCTATCTTTCGGCGCGCAACAGCGTCCTCTTCGTTCGTAAGAACGCCAATTGGACGCAATGCGTCAGCTACGTCGTGCATCTCGCGGTCAACCTCATCAAAGAGGGGACGTTTCGTTGTCGCCGTGGTGAGTGGGCGGGCTTTCGCCTGCGCCTGCAGGGATTGCGTGACGGACTGCTGCGTCGTCCGGTGCCTTTGAACGCTTTGGGGTTGGACTAGGGGAGCGTGGATGGCGGCACAACGACCGCATGTTTCGATCGTCATTCTCAACTGGAACGGCAAACAAGACGTTCTGCACTGCTTGCCGACGTTGTCACGCATCCGCTACCCGAATTGGGATGCGACCGTCATCGACAACGCGTCGACCGACGGCAGCGTCGAAGCCATTCGTGCCGCTCATCCGGAGCAGCGCGTCCTGGTGATGGAGAAGAACCTCGGCTTTTGTGGCGGCAACAACCGCGGCATGCAGGACGCCTTGGAGCGTGGGGCCGACTACGTGTTGCTGTTGAACAACGATATCGAGCTGCATCCCGACATGCTCGACGAGCTCGTGCGCGTTGCCGAAAGTGATCCGCGCATCGGCGCCGTGGGCACGAAGAACATCTTGATGGACGATCACAACATGGTGTGGGGTGCCTATGGCGAGCTGCGCTACGATCGCGACCTCGTACGGCTGGTCGGATCACGGCAGCCCGATGGTCCGGAGTTTACTTGCGTCAAGGACGTCGACTGGGTCATCGGCAACGGCGTCATGAAGAGCCGGGCAGCCATCGAGAAGGTCGGCGGCTTCGATGAAAACTTCTTCGGTTACCACGAGGATGTCGACTGGTGCGAAAGGGCGCGCCAGGCGGGATTCCGCATCGTCTACAACGGCCACGCGGTGATCTATCACAAGGGATTTGGTGCGGCGCATCCGGACTCGAAGATGCCGTTCCCGGTGCTCTACTTTCTCGGCCGCAACAGCATTCTCTTTGCCCGCAAGCACGCCAGCCTGCTGCAGCTCCTCAAGTTCGTCACGCTGTTTTTCAGCGGCGTGACGATTTGGATGCTCTCGGCGCTGTGGCGCGGCGAGCGCCTGAAATCGTACTTGTGGCTTTTGCGCGGCTTTGCGGATGGAGTCCTGGGGCGTCTGCCGTTGAAGCGCCTCGGGTTGCAGCCTTAGCGCGGGCAGGAAGCGGAAACAGGCCATGTCACCCTCGGATGAGCCCTCGGCCGACAGCCCGGAGCGACCTCGGAGGGGGCGTCCCTCGCATTCTCCCGCCGCGGCAATGCCCCGTCTGCGGAAGCTGGCGCACAACACTCTGATCGGTCTCGGCGGCACCGTGGCGCACAAAGCGTTGGCCTTTGCCACGACGTTGGTCCTGGCTCGTGGACTCGGCCAAGAGGGCTTCGGCGTCTACTCGTTCGTTGGCGTCTACATCTTCTTTGCGTCGTTTCTGGTCGATCTTGGAATGGAACGTGTCGTGACGCGCGAGCTGTCGCGCGCGCCGAAGGAATCGGATCAGATCATCGGCAACGCAATTTTGTTGAAGCTGGCTTTCAGCGCCGTTGTCATACCGGCTGCCTATGTCGTAGCAATCGTGCTCGGCGTGCCGGCCGACGTGCGCTGGTGCATTCTCGTTGCCGCACTTGGCCTGCCGCTGTCGATCGATAGCCTCTTGCGCGGCTTCTTTCAGAGTCGTTTCGAGGTGCGGTACATCTTTGCGGTTACCCTGCCGTCAAGCGCGCTCTTCTTGGCGTTGGCGTCGATTTGCGTGTCGCTGCATCTTCCCGTGCGCTCCGTGTTCTATGCGCAATTGATCAACGGGATGATCACCCTCAGTGTCTTGATGGCTTTGACGTTGCGTCACTTGCGGCCGTCGTTGCGGCTGCAGCCACAGATGATGAAGTTCCTGCTGCGCGACGCGGGTGAGGTCGGTCTGTTCGTGCTCATGTTTATGCTCGCCATGCGGCTCGATCAGATTCTGCTGTACCAGCTGAGCGGCGCCGAGGAAGTGGGTCGCTACGCGATCGGCGTGCGTGTGACCGAAGCCCTTAGCGTTTTCCCCGAAGCGTTGATGATGACGGTATTTCCTCTGCTGGCGTCGACGCAGCACTCGGCACCGCAGCGCTTTCACGAAACCTATCGCTTGAGCTTCAAGTACCTGGCGGCGACGGTGCTGCCGATCGCCCTGGTGCTGACTCTGACGCGCGATGAAATGATCGACGTCTTCTTCGGCGCCGCCTACCGTAGCAGCGGGGTGCCGCTGGTGATCCTGGCGTGGGGGATGTTCTTTGCCTACACCGGCGCCGTGTATCTCAACCTCTTCATCGTGCAGTCGCTGCACCGCTTGATGTTGCTGGTGAGTCTGGTGGCGCTGGTTGCAGACGTTGCGATCAACTTCTGGCTCATCCCGCGGTACGGAGCTTCGGGCGCTGCCGCGGCGACGGTCTTGGCAAATCTCGTCGGCTTCGTCTTTTGGGCCCTGCATCCTTCTACCGCGGGGTTTATCGCGGTGTGCTTGCGTGAGACACTGCGGCCCCTGGCAAGCATCGGCGGCGCGTGGGGCATGGTGTGGCTCCTCCACCTCGACGGTCTGCCGGCCGCCGTCACAGCGGTCGGAAGTTACCTGGCCGTGCTTGCGGCTCTGGGTGGAGTGGGCCGTGGCGACGTGGTCCTCATTCGGCAGCTTTTTGCGCCGGAGCGCGCGGCTTGAATCGTCTGGCATGCCGCAGCTAGCGCCGGATTTGATGCAGCGGCCGCAGTCGACAGCTCGCTACCTGCCGGAGCTCGAGTGTTTGCGCGGTATCGCCATCGCACTGGTCTTTGTCTACCACGCAGCGGGATTCATTGACGGGTCGCACGGTCAGCGGCTCGGCGTCTGGGTTGGTCCGTGGCGCGCCTTTGTGCAGGCCGGCCACACGGGAGTGAGTCTGTTCTTCATCCTGAGCGCGTTTCTCCTATCGCTGCCGTTTCTCGAAGAAGCCGCGGGCGGTAAGCCGGTTGATCGGAAAAGATACTACGAACGCCGGGCGCTGCGTATCTTGCCGCTCTATTGGCTGGTCGTCGTGGCGACAACGGTGCTTATGGCGCACGGTGTGCACGACCTGCTCAAGTGCATTCCGTATCTGATCTTCTTGAGCTCTTTCCCGCGCTTCAATGCGTTGCTGGCGCCGTTGAACGGCGTGTGGTGGAGCTTGGCAACCGAGGTCCAGTTCTACCTCCTGCTACCGCTGCTCCCGTACCTTTTGCAGCGCCGGCGCATCGGCGTTACCGCCGTCTTGCTGTTTGGCGGTGCCTACGTCTGGATCGCCGCCGGCGTTGCCTTGCCGATCAGCATGGGCGCCGAACTGGCGTTGCGCCAATCCGTGCTCGGTCGTGCGCCAATGTTTGCAGCCGGGATCGTCTGTGCCTGGCTCTACCTGCGTTACGCTCAACGTTTCCAGTGCTGGGCTGCATCCAGCGTGCTGCGCAGCGGCGGCGGCGACGCGTGCTCATTTGCTGTGGTGTTGCTCTTCGGTTGGCTGCTGCGTTACGTCGCGTTTGCCGGCCTGTGGGAAATGGAGCTTACGGCTCACGCTTGGCACGTCGCGGAGGCTGCCTTTTGGGCGGCGACTGTCTGGATGGTGCTGCTCGCGCCGCTGCGGCTGCGTTGGTTGATCGTCAACCCGGTTGTCGCAGCCGTCGGGCGCTGGTCGTACTCGATCTACCTCTTGCATCTGCCGTTTCTCTATCTCGCTTTTGGGCTGCTGCCTCCTCGAGATCAGCGGACCTTTGCCGGCTGGGAGGCGCAGGACTTCGCCATCCTTGCGGCGCTGGCATTGGGCACCACAGCAATCGCGGCGCTCAGTTATCACTTCGTCGAGAAGCCGTTCCTGGTGCGCAAGGCCAGGCTGGGACGTTGAGCGTCAGGGCTGGAAGGGCGCTCCCGGATCGCCTCGACCGGGTGCGTCCCGTTCGAGCAATGCCGTGAGGTGGAACGTTTGAACGACATGATACCCAGCGCGGATGTAGCGTTCGACCGGCGTATCGTAGGTCATCAGCATCGGCCCGCCGGAGAGCGGGCTGAGGAGAATGAACTGGGGCCGCGTGCGCTCCAACTCGCCGGCGATTTCGTCCAGCTCAGCCTCGTTGCCGGGGTTGTTTGCGGCGAGCGGTAAGTTGGCGATCGGCAGGTAGGGGAGCAGGTACGCGTAACGCGTGGGGTTCCTGCGGTCGAGGAGGAATTCGTACCCCGGCGCGTACGGGTAAACGAAGAGCGACGCGCCGGGAGAGATGTTGCTTGCGACGTAGGGCAGCAGCTGGCGCAGGTCTCGAGCCGTCTCTTCGGTGGCGGCGATCGGCCCGCGTGCCGTCTCGACCGTTGCCGGACACTCGATTTCATGCCGGCGCAAGCTCGTGCTTCCGATTACCAGCAGCGACCCGGCCCAGAGCAGCAAAACCGCGATCTGCACGCCGCTGTGTGCAGCGCGGCTGCGGGCGAGCGTTGCCGCCAAAGCAACGAAAGCCGCAGGCGCTGCCGTCGCCAGGTGCACCACATCGGGGTAGTAGAGATTGCCGACGAACAAACCGAACGCCGCCGCGCTGAACATCAACAATTGGCGATCGCGCGGCTCGACTGCGGCGCGCCCGTAGCAGCGAAACAAGGTTGTCAGGATCAGACCGTAGAGTGGCGGTACGGCAAAGGCGAAGACGTGAGCGCAGAAGCGTACGTCGGCGCTGTTGCTGACTCCGAACGGAATCGATCCGTAGGCGATGCGAAAGGCACCGCTGTAGTGACGCAGGCCCCAGCTCAGCGTTTGCGACACAGCCGGCGTCAATGACCCTTCGAAGGCGACGCAAACGGCGGCAATCGCCAAGGAGACGGCCGTACCTGCTGCAACGGCAAGAGCGCGCCGGAAGGCGATTGCCGATGACGTTGCCAATCGACTGTCGACGAGCACAGCTGTAAGCAGCAAGACCGCCACGGCGACGCCGACTGGTTGCAAGAACAGGAACGTCACTCCGGCAAAGCTCCCGGCGCCGAGCAGGCAGAGGACCGGGCGGTTGCTGGTGACGCTGGCAGTTGCCAAGACCGCCGCACCCAGCGCCGCGAACGTGCTGAACCAATGCGGGCTGGCCATCCACCAGATCGGATAGCAAACGACGATCGGTGATAGTCCGGCCAGGATGGCTGCAGCGCGGTTCGCCTGTTGCCTTGCCAGCGACCAGATGGCGACGGCAGCAACGGAGGCTAGGAGAGTCAGACACCAGCGCAACGTGGCAACCGAGCTGCCGGCCGTTTTGAAGGCCAGCATCAACAGCCAGAAGCTGCCCGGCATGTAGTGCGTCACGACGTCGCTGTACAACCGATCGCCGCGCACCAGCCGGTCGGCGATCGTGGCGAAGATACCTTCGTCGAAAAAGCTGAAACAGTCGGGCAAGGCTCGCAGATAGAGAACCGACAGGACGAAGACCGCCAACCCGTCGATCGCCCCTGCCGGCCACGTCGAGCGCTTCACTCCTTGTTCCTTTCCCGATACGGTGCGGCGCCGGGCGGCATGGAAGCCGACCGCATACTGCACCACCTACACAGCGTCAAACATGCAGAGGTCGAGATCCGCAGCAGAACGTGGCGATGCAGAGAGCGTCCGCTTTCTGCTGTTTGCGGCGTGCATTGTCTTCTGGGGATTGCGGGTTTGGCCGACATCGGGCGACCAGGTACAGATTTTCGCCAACTTCGACGTCGTCGGCTACTGGCTGCCCCTGCTACGTGAGGCTGCCCGCCAGTGGCGCGCCGGGATCGTGCCTCTGTGGAACCCCTATCAAGCTCTTGGGACGCCGCTGATGGCAACCCAGCAGGTCGCGGCGTTGTATCCCCTCAACGCGCTCTACCTGATTCTACCCCTCGGCAGCGCATGGCTGTTCACGTCGCTGCTGCACCACTTGATCGCGACGTTCGCGATGTACGCCTGGTGCCGCCGGCTGTCACTGCGTCCAATGGCCGCGGCTACGGGCGGTGTCGCCTACGGCTTCTCGAGCATTCTGATCGGCAAGGTGATCTATCTTCCCGACGAGCTCATCTGCTTGGCCTGGCTTCCGGCGTTGTTTGCGTGCTGCGAAACCGTCATCGCCTCGCCGTCGCCGCGTGCGGTGGCAACGATGGCAATCGTTTGGGCCTTGCACGTTCTTGGGGGCGATGCCGACACCATCGTGCGCAGCGCGTGGTTGCTCGCGACCTATGCGCTCGTGCGGCTCGGCACAGATCCCGACGGGGCGGCGATCACGCGCGTACGTGTGGTGCTCGCGCTTGCCATCGCCGCTGTGCTGACGGCGGGATTGACCGCGGCGCAGTGGCTGCCGACCCTCGAGCTTGCCGAGCTCAGTGTGCGCGCCCCCGGTTCCCTGGCGCCGGCCCAGCAAGCGGCTTTCACCGCGCCGCTGTGGGAGATGCTGGTCGAACGCGTGCGCGGCGTTCCAACTCTCAGCAGTGCCAGCAGCCTGATCCTTGTTCTGGGCATATCCGGTTTCTGCCTGTGGTCGCGGCGCAGTGTTGCCTGGTTCTTTGCGCTGGCAGCGGTCTTGATCGGTCTTCTGTCGATCGGACCGGCAACGCCGCTCTTTGTCTGGTTGCAGAATATACCGACCCTATCGTGGTTCCGCGTTCCGGGCCGATGGCTGAACCTGCTGCCCCTGTGCTTGGCGGTTTTGGCTGCAGCGGGATCCGAGAGTCTCCTGTGGAGCCCTGCTCCGCGACGCAGCGGGCGCGCCGGCTTCCTCTTGGTGTTGGCACTTTTGTTGTCCGCCAAGGTCGCCACCCTCGTTCACTTGGGGCTATGGCGCCTTTGGGTATTGGCGCTGTTCTTCGATGCCGTGCCGCTGGCGCTGCTCCTTCTTTTGAAGCGCCGCAGCCGGCAAATGACGACGAGACGTCCCCTGGTTGTCGCCAACCTGCTGGCGATCTTCTTCGTCGTTGCGACGCCGGTCTTGCTCTATCAGCCGGATACGTTGCCGGCGCACCGGGTCGACGAGCTCTATCGGCCCTTTGCCGATGTCTTTGATCGCCTCCGAGCTGCGGGCCCGAGCCGCGTGCTTTCTCTGCTGCCGATTGGCGACGGACGCGCCTGGGCGAAAATCGGTACCTACTTCGAAGTACCGGTACTCAACGACTTCGAGCCTCTATCGTCGCGGGACTTCGAGGAGCTTGGAAGACTCATCAACGGCGCCGACGGCTCCGACGCGTACGATGTGTTTACGGGAGCGTTGATACCGCCACGGCAGCATCTCGACCCGCGCTTGCTCGACCTGCTGGCGGTGCGATTCGTCATTGCCAGCCCAGAGCAGCCATCGCAGGTCAGCCAATGGCTCAGCGGCTCGACGCCGTGGAAGGTGCGGTTTCGCAGCAGCAATGCGGTTGTTTATGAGAATCCGCAGGCACTGAGTCGCGCCTTTTTCGTTGCCGCAGCGCAGGCGCGAGTCGTCACACAACATTGCGCCGATGAACTGCTGTCGGCGACGTTCGAGGTCGGCCGCGATCTGCTCGTCGCTGAGCGAAATCCCGTTGGTTCAGAACCTGTTGCGCTAGGCGAAATCGAATCGCTGGAAATAGGTCCACAGCGAGTACGAGCTCAACTTCGTGCCGCGGGGGCGGGTTATCTTGTCTTGTCGGATGCGTTTTATCCCGGGTGGCGCGCTACCGTCGACGGCACTGTTGCGCCGATCGTTCGTGCCGACTGTTTCCTGCGCGCCGTAGCGGTTGATGCCGGCAGGCACACCGTCGTCTTCGAGTATGCGCCGCAGAGCTTCCGCCTTGCTTCGTTGCTTTCCGGGATGACATTTCTTGCCGTCATCATCGGCTACGCTTCCGCGCAGCGGCGTGTTTGAAGCGTTGCGGCCCGACTACGATTTTTGGAGTTGCCGGGCAAGCGCAGCGTGACCGAACAACCAGTCGGGGCGATACGGATTGAATGAGCTGCCGCGACGGGCACGCACGTAGAGCTGGTCGCCATACGCCTGGCGATAGCGCCATCCCAATAGTCGCCGCAGAATGCGTTGTCCGAGCGGCCGCCGCGAGAGGGCGCCATTTTTTTCTTCGATGCTGAGATGGTCGATGGTGAAACCCGTATTTTGTAAGAGGTCGGAAAGCTCGCCCGCCGTATACTCGCGGTTATGCCTCCAGGTCGGGCCGAAGACGAGCTCGTACGGATCGTAGATGTTGCGTCCGTGAAGCAACGCCAGCACGTTCTTCAGACTTGCAACGTTGGGCGTACTCAGCACCAGCCATCCGTTCGGTTTCAACACACGGTAGATCTCCGACAGCATGTGGATCGGATCCGCCGTGAGATGTTCGAGCACTTCGCAGCACAGGACGCCGGCAAAACTGGCGGCAGCGAAGGGCAGGGGGTCGCGCTCGATATCGCAGATCTGGCTGACGAAATCGTGCTGCTCGCCGAGCGATGGAAGGATCACTGTCTCGCGGTGCTGGCGTTCGTCCGTGGGGAAGAAGTCGACCAGGCTCAACTCATAGGGCTGCGCTTTCTTTAGAAGCATGGTGAACGTGTACGGCATGCTGCCAATCTCAAGACAGCGCTCCGACGGTTGGCCATCCGGGACCAATTGCAGCGTTCGCAGGAAGCGCGGTAGCTCGCTTTCCACCCATTGACGGTGGCGCTCGGCTTCGGCGGCCGGACGCTCGACTGCTGCCAAGTATTGGCGTGCTTGATCGAGGGTCCAAGACGGCATTCGAGAGGCAAACCATGCGCCGTCGCTCAGATCAAGGTTCCGTGGGCCTGGCGCCGCCGAGATGTCGAGTTCGATGTACAAAGGTCCGGGGCTACGGTACCTTTACAGCGTGAATTCAGTCCTCCGGCGGCTGCGCCGGGCATTCAATCACTACCTGGCGGAGACGGAGATGGCGCTCGGGCGGAACCGACTGTGGTCCTACCCGTCGGAGCTTTGCATCGACGTCAGCAACAAGTGCAACCTGCGCTGCCCGTACTGTCCGACCGGCCGCGGTGAGCAAGGCGGGCGCGGGCGGGGGAGCATTTCCGTAGACCTGTTTCGCAACATCCTCGACGACCTGGCGCCGTATGCGTACCAACTCGAGCTATTCAACTGGGGTGAGCCGTTCTTCAATCGCGAGCTGCCGACGTTGATCCGCGACGCCAGCGTCCGCGGCTTGCGCACCGTCATTTCCAGCAATCTCAGCTTTCCTCTGTCCGACGACCAGGTGCGCGCGGTCGTCGATTCCGGCTTGAGTCATCTCGCTGCCGCTGTCGACGGCGTCGACCAGCAGTCGTATGAGGTCTATCGCCGTGGTGGCAGTTTCGATTTGGTGATGCAGAACCTGCGCGCTTTCGTTCGCGCCAAGCGCGAGCTGGGCGTGAGCAACCCGTACATCACCTGGCAGTATCTGGTCTTTGCCCACAACGAAGGCCGCGTCGAGGAGGCGCGCCGCCTGTCCGCTGAGCTCGGTCTCGACAATTTTTTCGCCATGGGTGGTCTCTATGACGATCCATCGTGGGCGCCGAAAGGGGAGTACAACTTCAACTACCTGAAGGTGGGAGAAAAGCGGTGCTCCTTTTTGTGGAAGAAGGCCGTCTTTCACTTCGATGGCGGCCTCGCCTCTTGCTGTATGGGTTTCAACAAGCACGACGACTTTGACGACTTCCGACCCGGGCAGTTCCGGCGGATGTGGAACAACGAGAAATTCGTGGCCGCACGTCGGATCTGGACGGCGCCGCTGTCGCCGCTTCCCGACGGGCACTTCTGTGTCAGCTGCGACAAGGTCAAGCTCTTCCGCGGTCTACCCTTGACTTCAAAGATGCGTCGGCCGGCCGACGCCGAGGACGTGCCGCGTGCTGTGGCGGCGGCACGATGATTCCAACCACGTTGGTCGTCTGACAGGCATGATTCGGCGAATCGCCTTCGGGTTCACCGCTGCGCTGGCGTTGGCCACGTTCCTTTGGCTGCGTCAAAGCCATCGGCCCAATGTTCTGATCATTAGTGTCGATGCACTGCGGGCCGACGCCTTGTCGTCCTATGGCGGTACGACCTCGCGCACGCCACAGATGGACGCTCTGGCTTCTGCGGGCGTGTTGTTCCGGCAGGCGGTGTGCGATGTCCCGTGGACGCGCCCGTCGTTGGCGACGTTGCTGACGGGTCGCGATGCAGCCACGCATCGCGTGCGCTCGCACATCGATCGGCTGCGGGCCGATCTCCCGATGCTTCCTGAAGTGTTTCAAGCGGCCGGATATCGTACCCAGGCGATCGTTTCGGCGTTCGAGCTCGATTCCATCTATCGCCTCGATCGTGGTTTCTTCGGCTATGACGACACCTTCGTAGATCCCATCGTGGCAGCGGCCGGCGACCGGGTTCATATGGCGAGCGTCTACTTTGGCGACGCATCCAAGGACCGTTCGTTTCGACATTCCAAGCTCGAGATCGATGCGATGCGGCCAGACCAACAAACTGCCGACGCCGCGGTCGGCTTCCTGCGTCGTGAAGGCGGCCAGCCCTTCTTCTTGTGGGTCCACTTCTTCGGACCGCGTGAGCGTTGGCCGAGCGGGGCGACGCCGGAGATGCTGGTACCGGCATATCCGAAGGGCGTTGAGGCCACAGACGCGCAAGTCGGACGCGTCTTGCAGACGCTGGCCCAGCTCGGGCTGCAGAATCGAACCATCGTCGTGCTGCATGGCACCAATGGCCAAAGTCTAACGGAGCACGATCTGTTCGGTCATGGGACCGATTTGTACGAACCGTCGTTGCGCGTGCCGCTCATCCTCAGCTGGCCGGGACATCTACCTGCCGGCAAGCAAGTCGCTGCGTTGGCGTCGCTGGCCGACGTGTCTCCGACCGTCACGGAGATGGCATCCCTTCGTCCTCAGGAGATGACCGATGGCCGCAGCCTCTTGCGCTTGATGGACGCCCCGGATTCTGGCGATCGTCGGCTATACATCGAGACGTTTGTGTTGGCGCATGCCAAGCTCAGCCAGGTGGCGCGCGCGCCAGGCGAGGCAGAGCAGCGCTTTGGGACGGCGGTGCGTGGAATGCGAACGCAGCGTTGGAAGTACATTCGTAGTGAGCCTCATGGGTTGATCGATCTGGGGTACCCTGCGATCGTAAGCGACGAGTTGCGGCGATCGAGACGACGCGAAGAGCTCTACGATCTACAGGCGGATCCGAGCGAAAGCGTAAACCTGGTGGAGCGCGAGCCGGAGATGGCGCGTGATTTTAGTCGTTGGGTCGATGACCACGTAAAGTAGGGAGCTGGGGAGGCGGCTGATGAGTGACGGAGTGTTGGTGGTGTTCGGCACGCGTCCGGAGGCGGTGAAGCTGGCCCCGGTTGTCAATTCGTTGCGCGGCCGCGTCGACGTCAAAGTCTGTGTCACGGCGCAGCACCGCCAAATGCTCGACCAGGTTCTCGATGCCTTCGCCATCCGGCCCGATTTCGATCTCGATCTCATGAAGTCGAATCAAGACCTGTTCGACATCACCGCCAACGCACTCTTGGCCCTGCGCCAGGTGCTTTCCCAGGAGCGTCCACGGCTGGTGTTGGTGCAAGGTGATACGACCACGACCTTTGTTGCTGCCCTGGCCTCTTTCTATCTGCGGGTCGAAGTCGGGCACGTCGAAGCAGGGCTGAGGACGCACGACAAGCAGCGGCCCTTTCCGGAAGAGATCAATCGACACATGACGACGGCGTTGGCCGATTGGCATTTTCCGCCCACCGAATGGGCGCGCGACAATCTGCGACATGAGCACGTCGCGGCGGAGCGGATCTTCGTCACGGGGAACACCGGCATCGACGCTTTGCTGTCGATCGTCACCGGCATCGAGACCGGTCGCATCAAACCGACTCTGCCTCCCGAAGTTACGGCGCGACTCGGCAAGGGTCGAATGATTCTGGTGACCGGGCACCGCCGTGAGAGCTTCGGCGGTGGCTTCGAGAACATTTGCCAAGCGCTTCGTAGGATCGTCGATGCGCATCCCGACCTTACACTCGTCTATCCGGTGCACCTCAATCCAAACGTTCAGGAGCCGGTGCATCGACTCCTGGGGAACCACGACCGCATCGTTTTGACGCCACCGCTCGATTACGTGCCGTTTGTCGACTTGATGCGCCGCGCCACTCTGATTCTCACCGACTCCGGTGGAATTCAGGAAGAAGCGCCGTCGATCGGCAAGCCGGTCTTGGTGATGCGCGAGACGACCGAACGCCCCGAAGGTGTCAAAGCGGGGGTGGCCAGGCTGGTCGGTACGAATGTCGAGCGCATCGTCAGTACGGTGCACGAGCTGCTTACCGATGCGGCGCACTACCGGGCGATGGCCAGTCCGATGAATCCGTACGGCGACGGCAAAGCCGCCGAGCGCATTGCCGTCGTGGTCGAGCAGATCGTCGCCGGGAAGCAGCCGAATCTGGCGTAATCCGCCGCCTATCAACGGCAGACGACCCACGAATCACAGCCCGCGCCGGCCCGTTTGGGGGCGGTCCAAGCTGTGATCCGTGGATGCGATACCCTAATTCGTTTTGTCAGCCGGCGCCGGTGTTGGTTCTGCTGCTGGAGCTGGCGGTGGTGAGAGCGGCGGCGTACCGCCGTTGTCTTCCGGCGGGCTGACCACGTGTAGCTCGACGCGGCGATTCTGCGCGCGTCCGGCATCCGTCTCGTTATCGGCGACCGGGCGTGTTTCACCGTAGCCGATGACCTCCAGCCGCTCTGGCGTTACGCCATGCCCGACGAGATAACGGAAGACGGCCTCGGCGCGGCGCACCGAGAGCTTCTCATTGTACGCATCGGTACCTTTCGAATCCGTATGGCCCTCAACCGAGACACGGATTTGCGGGTGCTGCGTGAGGACATCGGCAGCCTCGTCGAGGACGGGTCGCGAGTCGGGTCGGATGTCGCTCTTGTCGAAGTCGAAATTGACTCCACGCAAGACCATCCGCTTGCTTGATGGCGCCGGCAGGGCCTCCGGGTTGGGTGTCGGCGCCGGCGGCGGAGGGGGCGGCGGCGCGGGTGTTGGGGTCGCTTGCTCCGGATCGAGGAAATAGTGCCCGGCGACGCCGCAGACGACGGCGCCGGCCGCAGCTCCGATGAGCGCGCCCTTCCAGTAGTCGGCGTTGTCGCGCTTCTCGAGTCGTCCGGCCAGTGATCCATCGGAATTGTAGACGTTGGCTGTGGACGTGCCGCGCCGAGCCTCCTGGATGCCGATCCCGGCACCGGCCCCAGCGACAGGCCCCAGCGACAGCGCAAACCGCGGCCGGGATCCACGTGCCTTTGCCCC
This sequence comes from Deltaproteobacteria bacterium, assembly GCA_016200585.1. Classification (GTDB taxonomy): domain Bacteria; phylum Desulfobacterota; class Binatia; order HRBIN30; family HRBIN30; genus JACQEN01. The sequence goes on along the minus strand of JACQEN010000008.1, from coordinate 16,890 downwards.
ATTTCTTGTCGACGAAATGACGGTGGAAGCCAGCGCACCCTTGCAGGGCAACAGCTGCAACCAACGTCATCACAAGCAGCCAGCGAGATCTCATCCGCGTCCCTTCCGTTGTATGCGTGTGGTCAACTTGGAAATCGAAAGATTTGGTGCCAGCCGGCGGCTTTCGACCACACGGATACACCCAGTTTTTTGTATGTCGCGCGGACGCCTGGCGTCAAGCTAATTTGCTCCGGTTCTTGGGGCTTCCGGTTGGAAGCTACTTGGCCCGCGACAGATATTCTCCGCTCTCGGTATCGACGCGGATCACATCGTCGATGGCGATGAAACCGGGGACTTGAACGATGGCGCCGGTTTCGACCGTGGCCGGCTTGAGAACATTGGTTACCGTGGCGCTTTTCACCGACGGCTCGGTGTGCGTGACGCGCAGATCGACGGTCTTCGGCAAGGAAACGCCCATCGGCTTGTTCTCGTAGAACTCCACCTGCACACGTTGATTGGCTTTGATGAAATTGACGGCGTCACCCAGTGCTTCGGCTTCGAGAGCGATCTGCTCGTAGTTCTCGGTATTCATGAAGTGGTACAGCCCGTCGGCTTCGTAGAGGAACTCCATTTCATGTTGTTCGAGAGTCACACGGTCGACCTTGTCTTCCGAGCGGAAGCGGTTTTCGATCTGTGTGCCGGAGCGCAGGTTGCGCATCTTGGTCTGTACCATGCCGCGCCAATTGCCCGGGGTAACGTGAACGACGCTGGTCATCCGGAACAGGTCATTCTGATGCTTGATGATCATACCTGCGCGCAGCGCGGTAGCGGCGATAATCATTCGGAAAAGCTCCTTACCTGAGGAAAATCAAAGGCGTTTGGCTAGCAGCCTGGTCCTGGACCTGCAACCGAGCCGGGGGTTGCGTGGGTTGTTGGATCTCAACTCCCATCTCCAGTCTCCCGTCTCCCGTCCGTCTTTTCCTGGCGCGGCGCAGCGATCGCGACCGGCCGCACCAGCCACAGCTGTCTGCCGCCGTTCCAACGCGGGCGCGCGCAGTGAAAATCAAATCGAGTATAGAGCGCGAGCGCCGCATGGTTGTGTTCGTTCGTGCTCACCGCGATGCTCCGGCAACGACGCTCGGTGGCGAGCCGAATGACTTCCTGCAAAAGCTGCGAGCCGACTGCTTGCCGGCGAGCCTCCGCCGCAACCCACAAGTCTTCGAGCTCCATTTCGAGCCCTGAAATCCACGCCGAATAGCGATAGCGGCACTGCGCGTACCCGACGGCGGTCGACGCACTGACCGCCAAGAGGAAATCCGTCGCCGGATCGGACAGCAGCTGTTGCAATGATTCCCTGAGCTCCGACTCCGCCGGCGAGGTCTGGTCGAGAAAGTCGCGGAAGGTGACCATCATCGTTGCCAGGGCGTTGAGGTCGGCTCGGTCGGCCCGGCGGATTGTCAGCTCTTGATGCAACAGCATGAGCAAGTCCTTTCGCTGCGACCCCGATATCACCTTGCGTGACGGGTGCGGAAGCTGGTTAGAAGGCGAGCCAGTGGTGCGGCGCAAGAGTATGAACCCTGCTCCTAATGATCCGCAGCCTCGCCTGCGCGACCTCGGTGCGGCGATTCTGATCGCGAGCCTGTCGGCGGGTTTCGTCGTCGGAGTCATGTGGGCGCGGGCGCGCGGCGGCGTCGGCGCTCCTTCGACCGACGTTTACGCCGCGCACTATCCGAACATCGTCTATGCGTTGCGCCAGTTGCATCTCGGCTACGGCCTGCTGTGGAACAACCTGCAGAACTGCGGCCAGCCGTTTTTGCCGAGCACGCTGCTCGGTCTGTGGTGGCCGCTGCACCTGCTCTTCCTCGTGCTCGATACCAACACGGTCTACTTCGTTGCCGCCGCGGTTCATCTGGCCGCGGGTGGCATCGGGACCTACTTCGTCTGCCGCGAGCTCCAGTGCCGCTGCCAGGCGGCGCTGTGCGCCGGCGTTGCCTTTGCGCTCGGAGCATCGGCGATTCATATGGCCGTCTGGGTGCCGACGACGATCCTGGCGGCGTACATTTGTCTGCCGTGGGCTGCATACGCCGGCGAGCGATTGCTGCGCCGGCCAGACCTGCGCAACGCTCTGTTGCTCGGCCTGATTCTGAGCTTGCAAGCGCTCTCCGGTTATCCGCAGATCAGCTGGTTTACCTACCTGATGCTCGGGTTGCGTGTGATGTGGCAGAGTTTGTCCGGCCGCATGGTCCAGCCGGTGAGAACGATGGGGTTGTTCCTGTTTGCTTTGTTGCTGCCCTTGGTTCTGGCTGCCGTCCAGTTGTTTCCGATGATCGAGATGGTGCGCGAATCGGTGCGCAGCGTCGACCTGAGCCAGCAGGCGCGTTCGCCGTACGGCGTGTTCACCTGGGATGCCTTTCGACAGCTTGTCGGAATGCGGGCCTTTGGCGCCGGGTTGGGGGCGACCATGGCGCTGATCCCCGTTGCGCTCGCGCCGTTGGGATTGATCTGGCGCGAGCAGCGGCGTGTTTCTCTCTTCTACATCCTTCTCGGTGGGTTGTTCCTGGCTCTGGCGTTCGACAACCGACTTGCGGAGCTGCTGCGCAGTTTGCCGCTCGGCCGCAGCTTTCGCTTCCCCGAGCGGTCGCTTTGGGTCGTGGGTTTTGCGTCGAACGTCGGTGTCGGACTCGGTGTCGAAGCGCTCTGGCGGGCAAGCGCCCAACGCCGCCGCCGGGTTACGGCAGTGGTTGCGCTGCTGGCGGGAATCGCCTCGTTCGGTGCGCTGTCACCGAGCCGGTTCACGGCGTCCGAGTGGGCACTGCTGGGGTCGCTCGGCATCGCCACGGCGGTGGCATTCTACGGCGGCGAGCGCTTCAGCGCGGTGCTGTGGGCGGTTGCGGTCGTCTTGACGATCAACCTGCTTGTGCTCGACAACCGCACCGAGCTGCGCTTGATGACCGACGGCAGCACGTTGCTCGGCCAGAGCCAGGCGTTCGACGTGGTGCGCCGGCATGCCGCGAAGCAGGATCGGGTGTACGTATTTGGTCGCAACCTCGATTTTTCGTTGAACGTCAAAGCCGCGTCGGTGTTCGCCATTCCATCGGTCGACGACTATGAGCCGCAGACCTCGCAGCGCTACGCCGAGTTGTTCGTGCGCATGCTCTACGACCTGCCGATGATGTCGATCAACATGCACATCTTCCGGCTGCGGCAAGTGCCGGCCAACCGCCAGCTCTTCGATCTCATGGCGGCGCGCTTCATCGTTGCCGACGCCGCGACACGCCGTACCATCGATGATGTCATGCAGCCGCCGCTGCTGCCGTTGTGGCAAAGCGCCGCGGTCGTTGTCTTGCAAAACCCGCAAGCGCTGCCGCGTGCCTTCTTCGTGCCCAGGCTTGAGGTCGAAAGCGATCCCGAGCAGCTGCTCGAGCGCTTGGCTTCCGCCGCGCACGACGCACGACGCGTGGCGTTGGTCGAAGCCGCGCCGGCAGATGGATTCCTAGGCGACACGCCGAACGCCAGCGGCGCAGTCGAGATCATCGACGATCGTTCGGAAGATCTCGAGCTGCACGTGCAAGCGGCTGCCGCCGGCTTCGTGTCGCTGCAAGATCAGCTCTATCCCGGGTGGACCGCTCTCGTGAACGGCAAGGAGGTGCCGATCTTGAGAGCCAACTACGCCTTCCGCGCCATACGCGTGCCGGCAGGGGAGTCGCACCTCGTGTTCCGCTACCGCCCGTGGAGTGTACGCTTCGGAACGGCGACCAGCCTGGCCGGAATCGTCGTCGTCGCTGTTCTTTGGTACTTCGGACGGCGAGTAGGTTCCACGACGTTCACTTCGCTCCCATCAAGTTCGCAGCAGGGGGCATAGGGTCTTCAGGTCTGGACAATCGGCGTAAATCAGCACTGCGGTTCGATAGTCCAGAGCTGAAGCCTGCAGCGAGCCCAAAGGCCGCTTGTTGTATGCCTAAGGGCCGAGCCAGCCGCCCCAGGCGAAGGCGCAAAAGCGCCGCGCTTGCTACGGCTTGGGCGCCATGAATACCAGTAAGCTGGCGCGCTGTGGTCCGGCGTTGCGCACAGCGTGCTGGCTGCCGGCGGGCGCGAAGGCGACAGCACCGGGTCCGAGCTCTTGCTCCGTGTCGTCGACGCGAAAAACAGCGCGTCCGTCGATGACGTAGTAAACCTTGTCCGAACCGGCGTGGGCGTGAGCCTTCTGCTCCTGTCCGGGCTCGAGGCCGTAGACGTCGCAAAACATGCGTTCGGTCTCGAACAGGTTCACCTTCTTCATCTTGTCACTGGCGAATGCCACGGCGCTGTGAGCGTCCTTGAAAACCTCCACGACCTACCTCCTTACTGGATTGTCGACCGTCACGTCGCACGGACCGCAGGCTAAACAATGGACAACAGACAACGGACGCAGGATTCACGTTGAGTGATCCTCGAGGGTAAACCCTACGCCGGAGGGATGGCGTACATGCTCGGGTGGCCGAGCTCGAGGCCGAGCCAAACCGTCAGCGCCAAGAGAACCAGCGACAAGATACAGGCGATGCTGAGGCGTCGGGTCATACTGGTGAGCCAGGCGTCATCGGGCGGATCCCCCAGACCCTCGGCGCGAACGATGCGGTGCGCCAGGCCGAAGGTGATGTAGGTTCCGACCATGATCACCATGAACGCCAGACTGAGCTTGCAGACCAGCAACCAGCCGACGCGTTCGAAAAACGCGCCGCGCATGGCGGCTTTGTAGGTCGTGAGATTCGAAGCTCCGGTCATCACGACGATGCCGAGGACGGCAATCGCCAACGGATCATAGATCCGCAGCGCCCGCACCAAGATGCTGCGCCTTGACGCCGCATCGGCAGCGCCGTTGGCGGCGGGAATCACCATGACGACGACCGCCAGGGTCGCCCCGCCGTAGGCAACGACGGCTAAGATGTGTAGCCAAAGTCCGAGAAAGTCTGTCGCTGACATGATCGTTTTGAGAGCGCCCGTCTTAACGGGGGCGCTGCGCAAAGGCAAATGACCCGGTCTTCGTCGGACGAGATTAACTGAGATGCTCGGCTGGCTTGATTCTTTGCCGCCCGAGCGCGAATAATGCCCTTGTAGCTCCACGATCTGCGAGACAACGAAGGGACAAACCGATGCGCCCAAGCGACGCCGATTTGAAGGCGGCTCTAAAGGGACACGCTTCGCGCGTGAACCGATATATCGACGGAAAGCTCACCGACGACCAATTTCGCCCGATTCGTCTTGGCTATGGCCTCTACTACCAGCTCGATCACACCAGCCATATGCAGCGCATCAAGCTGCCGGCCGGGGTGATGACCGCCGAGCAGGTCGACGTCCTGGCCGATATCGCCGACGACTACGGACGCGGCGTGATCCACGTGACGACGCGGCAGGACGTTCAGATTCACTGGGTCGGTCTCGACGAAGTCATCCCGATGTACGAACGCCTGCACGCCGTCGGCATCACGACGCGCGGTGCCTGCGCCGACACGGTACGCAACGTCACCGGCTGCTTTCATGCCGGATTTCTACCCGGCGAGCCGTTCGACGTGACGCCGTACGTCTTTGCGGCGCACGAGTATTTCCTCTTTCATCCGCTCAATCTGACGTTGCCGCGCAAGTTCAAGATATCGTTTACCAGCTGCGCCTACGATTGCGTGCAGGCGCCGATCAACGATATTGCTTACTTTCCGCACCAGCGCGACGGCAAGCTCGGGTTCGCGGTTCATGCCGGCGGCGGGCTGGGCTCGCAACCGTTCCTGGCACGACCGGTTTTGGACTTCATCCCCGTCGAGGATACGCTCATCGTTGCCGAGGCTATCGTCCGCCTGCAACACCGTCTGGGCGAGCGCAAGAACCGCAAGCGCGCCCGCATGAAGTACGTCTTCCAGCGCATGGGCGAAGAGAAATTCATTGCCGAAGTGCAGCGTCTGATCGCCGCGGTCGACAAGGAGCAAGGCGCCGCATTACGAGCTGAGCTGCGCGAAATCGTCGACAGCTACAAGGTGAATCAGCCGGCGCACCCAGGATCGCCGATGTCGCAAACGAACGACAAGGACTTTGCCCACTGGGCGCGAACCAATACGTTCGAGCAGAAACAGCCAGGTTACTACGGCGCCACGGTGCAATTGCCGCTCGGCGACGTAACCAGTGCTCAGTTCCGCGCCCTCGGGCAGCTGTCGCGCGACCGCGGCGCCGGCGAAATGCGGGCGGCGAACGACCAAAATCTCATGATTCCATGGATTCCGGGAACTTTGCTCGCACAGGTCTATCGCAAGCTTTGTGAGATCGGTCTGGGTGCAGCCGATGCGTTGCACATTACCGACGTCGTTTCGTGCCCCGGAGCCGACTACTGCAGTCTGGCCGTCAGCCGTTCGATGGGGATGGCCGAGGCCATTCACGATTCCTTGGTGAAGCACAACGGCCACATCGAAGAGATCGGGGTCTTTCGAATTCGTATCAGCGGCTGCCCCAACTCTTGTGGACAACATCATGTCGGCGACATCGGCCTTACCGGTTTGTCGCTCAAGGGCGACGACGGTCAAGATCACCCGCACTACTCGATGCTCGTCGGGGCGCGGGTCGGCGAGGACGGTGCGACAATCGGCAAGCGCGTGTCGGGTCGTTTTCCCGTCGACGAAGTACCGAAGGTGATCACCGCCTTGGCGGAACACTATCGCACGCAGCGGCAACCGGGTGAGCAGTTCGCGGACTTCGTCGGACGCGTCGGCTCCGATCGGCTGACGGAAGTCGCGCGCAAAGCCGCGAGCATCGTTCGCTGAACATGGCTGACCAGACAACCAATCCGGCTCCACCCGAACCGCTCGATAGCGATCGATTCATCGATCGATTCTATCGTGGAGCGATCGTGAAGCTGCGGCGCGGAACGCGGACCGGCATCATCCGATCGGCGACGACACGACGCGACATCCCGTTCGACTTCCAGCATGTCCGCTTCGTGGGCACGAAACAGCGATTTGAAGATCTGCGGGAAAACATGGCCGTCGGCTACGACGTGAGTTGGACGGCCAAGGGTCTTTGCGTCAGTGTCATCTTCATCCCGGAATGACCCAACATTTTGCCGCGCCGGCTGCCCTGACGACAAGACGTTGCGATCGTAAAGTTCATTGACCAAGGTTCGGCTAGCGTAGTAGCGAAACGATATGGGCGGCTATGGCAAAGTTGGCGTGACTCTACCGCGGTTCGGGCGTTTGAGCGTTTTGCTCCTGCCGCTTGCCGTGGCCTTGGTTCAAGGGTCGGCGTTGGCCTTCTCGCCGCGCGCGACGTTGGGCTCGTGTGGCAACGGCCTGATCGACAGCGGTGAGGAATGCGACGACGGCGGCATTTGCATCGGTGGGTCGAACGCCGGTGTTATCTGCCACGGCGACAACGATTGCGTCGGTAGCGGAGTCTGCGTAGCGGGCGCAAAGGAAGGCACCTCCTGTGTCGACGATTCGAACTGCCCCGGCGGTCTATGCGTGCGCTGCCGGCCGTTTGGCGGCGATGGTTGCGCTTCCAACTGCACCACCGAAATGGACGTCCCGGTATCGCTTGTGCCGGGTCAAGTGCAGAGCGGTCAGATTGTCGCCGGGACCAGTGGCGCTGTCGTCCGCGGCCAGATCATCTCCCTGCCTGTGCCGTTGCAGGGATCCTTGGTGGTGACGGCCGGCAAAGACCGTGACGGTCTGGTGCCGATCGCTGTTCGCGTCGATACGACCAACTACGCGCGCGTGCCGATCGGCAATCTGGCGTGTGGCTGTTTGCGGGGAGTGGCCGGGATGACGTGTGGCGGCACGCTCTTCGAAGCCGACGGCATTACCCCGTCGGCCGATTGCACCCCCTCGTTTACGGCCGGAGCGAGAGTTTGTGCTGGCAAGAATCCCTGCGCTCCCGTGCACGGTTACGGTAACTCCGCTTCCGGTACGATTGGCTGCGGCGGTCTCGACGGTGTCGATGTCGGCTACACGCAAGACTGCAACGCGGCGATAGGCCAGACCCCGGCGCCGGCAATTCTGTCGATTGGTGGCAGCGGCCCGGCGGGTTCGGCACGCCTGCTCAATACGGCAACCATCGGCGTCGTGATCGGCCTGTGCTTCGGAACGGGCGATGCGTATGGTCCGGACGGTCAGTTTTGCACCGCCGACGATCCGCTGTCGTCGCAAGGCACTCCGTCGACGCTGCCACTGACCACGGGCAGTGCCAGTGGCGTTGTCGTCAATGCCAACAACTCGCTCGGTCTGTCGATCGGACCCTTCTCGATGCATGGTACGACGTTCAATTGCGACGACCTTGCCAGCGGCAAGGCGAGCGGCAACGTCGTCGGCGTTTTTCCCGCGTGCGATCAGCCGACCGCGGGTGACGTCGTGATGGTGAGCAGTTTCAGCATGATGGATTTCATCTCACCGACGCCGACCGTGCCGATACCGACGCCGACACCTTTCGTTCCGTTGATCCGTGGTGATCACCGCAATCCGACAAAGGCGCGCCAGAGCTGTCAGGTCGAATGGCGCGTAATTAATCCGAACAATCCCAGCGACCCATATGGCTTGCCGAGCAACAAGCAGATCTGTGAAGACGGTGACTTGAGTTGCGACTTCATGCCGACCGATGCGGGCGTGTGCGAGTTTCAAGTCCAGGTATGCCTCAACAACATGGATCCAGCCCTGCCGGCTTGCACGCCGAAAGGCATCTCAACTCTGTCGATCAAGTCCCCCAAGCCGGACCACGTTCACAATCCGGCGCTGCGCCAACTGTTGCAAGATGACCTCGACGCGCTGAACAACGGCCTGACGCATTTGCTCGATCCCAACTATTCGAGTCTCGGTTACGTATTCGGCGCACCGCTGACGGCGCGACAGCGTACGCTGTGCAGCCAGCCGTTCCCCATCGATGTGCTTCTGGGCGGATTGCACAAACAGTCGGTAACGCTGAAAGTGTCGTCGATGGATGCCAGCCCGAACCCGAAGCGCGACGATTCGATGCTCAAGCTGGTTTGCAAATCGCATCGCTTGCCTTGATCGATAGCGATGTGTTCTGAGCGGCGTGCGGTCTGATCTCAGGACCCCGCGATGGATTTACAGCGGCAGGGTAGTACGGAAGAGGATGAATCGGCTCATCATCTCGCCTACCAAAACGGCGAGAATGGCGATGTAGAAGAGGCCGGTTGCCGCCATCGTCTGCGGTATCTTGAGCGTCTTCCAGATCATCCAGGCCAGGCAGGCGGCACCCGCCGGGCTGAGTAGAACGCGAACCACCAACAGGAGACGATGTTCGGAAAGCAGCTGGGTCAGTCCGCGGACGCTTTCAGGCGTTCCCACGACGCTCAACAGGCCGGTAACGACGACCATGAGCCCCGCCTGGAGGGCCAACATGGCGACGAAAAAGCGTAGCACGCGCCAGAATGGTTCGAGGGTCAAGCCGCTATCGATCAGATACCAATGTCCCAGCAGCATCCCGGTGGTGACGGCTCCGAGCAACAGCGCCGATACCAGAAAGCTGAACGGGTAGACGATCGTTTCGATCGACAGGAATGGTCCCGGCCGGAATGTTTGCGCCCCGATCAGCAGCGCCAGGGTGCCGAATCCCCACGCCGCGACATAGGCGCGTGCGCGCAGCTCGAAGGGCTCGCCCCACAGTGTGTACAGATACAAGCCGCCGCCGCTCACCGAGAGGGTCCACAAGACGAGCTCGACGATTTCAGCGGTGGTGGTCGGGGCGGCCTGCATCGGTGGGTGCAGCAGGAGCGCGACGCGGCCGATCAGCACGAGCAGGCCGAAGCCCAGGTATACGCCGGCGGTTGACTTGTAAAATCCTCTCTCGATGCCGTGGAAGGGAGGGATGCTCAGGGTCAGCACTCCCCCAACATACAGCTGGGCGAACACCAGCAGAAAACAACGCGCAAAAATATCCATGGGGATTTGCGGCTCAAACGACGCTGCCGTCGAGGGGACGCAGGCGGTTGCGATAGAAGGAGTGGATCAGTCCTGCGGCGCTGGTAAACAACCCCATCAGCGTGAGGATGCGCCCGCCGGTGAGCAAGACGCGATAGAAATCGAGCTTGTCATTGATCAAGCTGCGAGCATCTTCGCGGCCTTGAAATGGACGCAATAGCGAGGCGTTGGTGCGGGCGGTGAGCTCGCGAAATTCATCGAACTGTTCGACGCGCGCCGGGATGTTGCCGGCGGCGAGCAGGCGCTCGTGCTCGGCAACCTGACTGTGGCCGGTATACCAGTTGCCAAGCCCCAACAAGACCAACACGAAACCCACTGGTACCAAGGGAGTACGCAAAGCGCCCATTGAGGAGCGGGTACCACGCGTGGTGCGGTGCCGCAAGCGCGTGCTGGCGTTGTGGCCATCGTGATCGCTGCATTGCGGCTGTTGTCTGATTCACGGTTGTCTGATTGTCTGCTGTCCGAATGACTGTTCCTAAGCTTGTCGAGCAGATGCTCAAGGGCGACCGCCGAGCCTTGGCGCGGCTGATGACGCTGATCGAGAACGATCATCCCGATACCAATACCGTCTTGAGCGCCATCCACTCGCGTGTCGGCCAGGCCTATGTGGTGGGCTTTACGGGTCCCCCGGGGGCCGGCAAATCGACCCTGGTCGACCGCTTCACCGGTGCCCTGCGGGCCCGCGGCCTACGGGTCGGAATCATCGCGATCGATCCGTCGAGCCCCTTCTCCGGTGGCGCCGTGCTCGGCGACCGCATCCGCATGCAGAGCCACTATCTCGACGATGACGTCTTTATCCGCAGTATGAGCACGCGGGGCAGCCACGGCGGTTTGGCGCGCGCGACCCGCAATCTGGCGCGCTTGCTCGACGCGTTCGGCAAGCAATTCATTTTGATCGAGACCGTCGGTGTCGGTCAGACCGAGCTCGACGTGATGCGCATCGCCGATACGACCGTAGTTGTGCTCGTACCTGAGGCGGGCGACACGGTGCAGACCATGAAGGCGGGTTTGCTGGAAGTTGCCGATGTCTTCGTAGTCAACAAGGCGGATCGCGAGGGTGCGAGCCGCATCAAGACAGAGTTGGAAACGATGCTGCAACTGCGGCCTCAGGCAGATTGGAATGTTTCGGTGCTGCTGACGCAAGCGACCGACGGTACGGGCGTACAAGAGCTGCTCGATACGGTCTTGCGGCACCGCGACTTCCGCCAGGCGCGCGGTTTGGGAGGGAAGCGTGATGCCCAGCGACTGCTGGACGAGTTCCTGGTGGTTTTGCGAGACGAGATCGCCCGCCGCGTCCAGGGCGGCGTTGAGAGCGGCCATTTCAACGCCCTGCTTCAACAGGTGCGGCGTGGTGAAATCGACCCCTACTGCGCCGCTCTGCGTGTGATGGAGGATCCCGAAGGCCTGAGCATTCTCCTGGGAGCACGCCGCAACTCAACCTCGCGCGACTGAATTTCAACCCTGACGCATGTCCATGTACGTTCAACGCCGGTGGATCGCAGCGATCGGCTTTGTTGCCGCGATCGCACCGACGATTGCGGCGGCGCAATCGCTACAACGAGTCGGTTCGGCGCCGCCGTTTGCGCGGCGGAGCGAATCGTTGGACGTTGATCCGGCGACCACGATCGACATGACGTTGCAGCTCCATGGTCGCGACGAAGGTGGCCTCGATCGACTGCTGCTGGCGCAGAGTACGCCGTCCTCGTCCGAGTACCGACACTGGCTGGAGCCACAGGAATTTGCGGCGCGCTTCGGGGCGAACGATCAAACCTACGAAGCCGTCGTGGACTGGCTGCGGACGGCAGGGTTTAGCGCGCGCCCATGGCGCAATCGGCTGCGCGTCGACTTTCGCGGAAGCGTCGAGCAAGCGGCCCGTGTGTTTCAGGTGACGATGCGCCGCTATCGCCACGGCGCGCGCCAGGTGATCGCGAACCAAGAGCCACCCGCCGTTCCGCAGGGCATCGCCGACGCCGTTGCCACGGTTCGGTTACACAACGCGCCGCTCGCACAGCCGTTGATACGAATCAACACGACGGGTGGCAGTACGACGCTCCTGGCACCGAACGACGTTTTTGCTGCGTATCACCTGCGGCCGTTGCTGGATGCGGGGTTCGACGGTTCGGGGCAAAGCGTCGCGGTGGTGGCGCGTTCCGATTTCAGTGAATCGGACATGGCTTTGTTTCGCCAGCGTTTCGGCGTCGCCGCCGGTGCGCCCGTCAAAGTGTTTCCCGGTAGCAATCCCGGAATCGGGGCGCCGAATGGCGTGTGCCGCAGTCTCAGTGGATCGCAACGTCAGACCTGCATTCAGCAAGAGAAGATCGAGGCCCTGATCGACGTCGAATGGTCGGGTGGCGTCGCTCCTGGCGCTTCGGTGCTGGTCGACATTTCAGACACCGATATCGATGTCTCGCTGGCCGACATCGTCAATCATCATCCGGAAGCAAAACAGATTTCGATCAGCTTCGGCACCTGTGAACGACTGGACGGCGGCGAGTCGCTACGCCTGTTCGCGCCCTTGTTTTCTCAGGCCGCCGCGCAGGGTCAGACGATCTTCATCGCCTCGGGCGACAACGGTGCCGACGACTGTGGCGACGGCCGGGGAGCTAGCGTCAATGCCCTTGGAACGGATCCGAACGTGACGTCGGTTGGTGGTACGATCCTCGATCCGGGCTTTGACGCCGCCGGCAACGCTTCGGCCTGGGTTAGCGAACGAACCTGGAATGATCGCTCCGGAGCCGGCGGCGGCGGCGCGAGCAAAGTGGTATCGAAGCCGAGCTATCAGCAGGCCCCGGGGGTTCCGCAGGACGGGTCGCGTGATCAGCCAGACGTGGCGCTGGCGGCCAGTGCGTATTCACCTGGCTACGTGGCGATTGTCGATGGCGCTTCGTTTGCGATCGGGGGAACAAGCGTTGCCACACCCATCTGGAGCGGCTTTGCCGCGTTGCTTGCGGAGCGCTCGGCGCCGCTCGGCTTCGGCGTCTTCAATTCCGTTCTCTACGGCGTTGGACGAAAGCAGTATGCCTTCGGCGTTGCCAGCGCGTTTCATGACGTCGTCCAGGGGAACATCAGCGCGAATGGAGTCGTCGGGCCGGCAGCGACCACGGGATACGACTTGGCCACCGGCTTGGGCACGCCCGACATCGCGGCGTTGTCGGAGTTGCTGGCAGCCTGCCCCGGCGACTGCAACGACGACCAGCAGGTCACAGTCGACGAGATCATCACCGGCGTCAACATCACCCTCGGAGAAACACCGTTGGCAAGTTGCGCCGTGCTTGATACCAACGCCGACGGCGTCGTCACCGTTGACGAGCTGGTTGCGGCAACCGGCCACGCCTTGTTGGGTTGCTTGACCGCGATGCAAAACTAATCGCACGCCCAGATGGCCGGCACGCGAAGAAGGAACCGAACGTTACTTGATGACACGCCGAGCGCGGCTGACATTGGGGCGGCTGCGGCCAGCGCGCTTCGGTATATCTTCCACTTGAGATTTCATGTGGTGTAGCGCCGCCCGTGCCGCTTCGGGGTTCAGTCCCAGGTTCTCGCAGACCACGTTGAAGGCAAACAGAGATCGCTGCCCGCGTGAGTTGATCCAGTACTCCGCCTCCTCGCGAACCCGACCACGAGTATAGAGATACGTCCGCACCCCTTCTTCAAGGACCGCGAGCATGAGGGCCTTGCAACCACTGTACTCGGAATGCCCGCTTGGTTCGCCTCCGGAAACCGCGTCGTCGAAGCCGAGCGGCAACCCGAGCTCTTCCAGATGTAGGCGCATCGTCGGCGGAACCGCACGAGTCATGGTCCCTACATTTCAGGCGCAATCGAACCGTCGTGCAAGGAAAAAATGCTCAAGGCCGGGTCTCGGGCCCGGTAAGTGCGAGGCGGTGGTGACTCAGTTTGAATCTAGCACGCGGCCGAAACTGCTTGAACGCAGAGCGGTCGCGAGCGTACGCGAGGCTGCGGCAGAATGATCAGGCCGTGGTTTTTGCGTTGGCGTTGCCATGCCTCTTCCGCCTTGGCGGCATAGCGACGTACCCGGATCGGCTGCGATTCCGCGGGGCGCCGCAGGACGCAGCGCCGGATGTAGTCCGGGTTGAGGCCGAGCGAATCGCAGATGTTCAAGAAGGAAAAAACCCGTTGACGATCTTCTGACAAGAACCAGGCTCGGTCTTTGAGCAATTCCTTGTGCATCCGAAGGTGAAGCGGCGGAGAGTCGTGCAGGCTGAGGGCCCTCACGGCGTCGATCAAAACTGCCAGCATCAGACGACGCTCCCCGTCTTGTGGCAAAGCCTCGACGAATTCTAGACCCAAACCCCTTCTTCGTGCCACTTTTCCTCCTGATTGTGCCGTTTACACTACGGGTTTCCCCCAGGAGGTTGTAGTCGCCTTGAAAGGGGGTTTCACAAACTGAAACAGGGGAGGCCACGAGCCCGGTCTTCCTTGGCGGCGGGCCCGGGGGGGGTGGCTAAACCAGAAATTTGAGGACGAAAGGACCGACGGGACTAAAGGGGGACGAAGGACAGGAGCGATGGGCCAGTCCCCCTAAACCGAGGGTGACCGACCAGCTCGCCTCATCCTGTCATGCCATGGCGTATGGCATAACGTACGAGCTCTGCGGTGGAGTGCAGATCAAGCTTCTCGATCAGGTGCTTGCGGTGCGTTTCGATGGTGTTCGGGCTCAACCGCAGCTCGGTCGCCATCTCTCGGTTGGTACGCCCACTGCAGATCATTCCGAGGATCTGGCGCTCGCGCGGGCTGAGGACGTCCGGGCTTACGCTGGCTGGCCGAGTCGCCTTGGCGGTACTCGGGTAGGGCAGCTGGGAGCAGCCGTCAGCGACGGTTTTGACCGCCCCGACCGGCAGCCAGGCTTTGCTCGACGTACTGTTCCTCGGCGTGCATCGAAAGCATGACGACATTGATGGTCGGCTGTTCCGACAGGATGCGCTTGGTAGCCTGGATGCCGTTGAGGCCCGGAAGACTCAAGTCCATCAAGACAACGTCGGGTGTCAGCGACGAAGCCGCACCGACCGCGGCAACCCCATCACCCACCTCACCAATCACTTCAATGTCGGGTACGGATTCGAGGATGCGCCTCAATCCGCGACGGACCACCGTGTGATCGTCGACCAGTAGAACTCGAACTCTCTTCATCTGTTGCTGCAACCCTGTCGGGTACGACCACTCATACGGTCGGACACAAGCCTCGGGCAATCCCCAAAAGTTGGGAATCCAGACCCCGAAAATGGGTAGTTCGAGTTGTCAAAGCTACTGGATGATCCCCTTGCGCACGGCAAAGCGGACGACGCTTGCCGTGTTGTGGAGATCGAGTTTTTCCATGATGTGCTTGCGATGACTTTCGACAGTGCTGACGCTGAGATTGAGCAGTTGCGCCACTTCTTTGTTGCTCTTGCCCTCGGCAATGAGTTGCAGAACTTCCCGCTCTCGGTCGGACAGGACGCTGAGCTCGTCATCCGCCGCCGGCGTGTCATGCACGAAGCCATCGAGCAACAGCTTTGACACTTGCGGGCTGAAGTACGACGCTCCTGAGCTCAAGGCTGAGACCGCGCGTATGAGGTCCTGGTCGTCGGCGTCCTTCAACAAGTAGCCCTTTGCGCCGGCTTTTAGGCTTTGGCGCACGTAGGCTTCGTCGGCGTGCATCGACAGGATCAAGACCCGGGTATCCGGGGCGACCTTGGCCAAATGCCGCGTGACTTCGACGCCGTTGAGTGCCGGAAGGCTGATGTCGACGATGGCGATCTGGGGTGAAAGCCTTTGAGCGACGGCAATTGCCTCGCGTCCATCGCCGACCTCGGCAACGATCTCGATACTCGGATCGTTCTCGAGGATCCGGCGCAGACCCTGGCGGACCACGGTGTGGTCCTCAACTAGCAACACGCTGGTTTTCAACATGACTCTCTTCAACCAACTCTGCGCCGGCCAGCGGTACGCTGAGCGTGACCCGTGTACCGCGGCGGGGTTGCGATTCAATCGACAGCCTTCCACCGTAGACCTCGGCTCGCTCACGCATGCCGAGCAAACCCATCCCGTGATTTTCCAGCGCTGCATCGAGTTGCTGCCCGGTGTCGAAGCCGCAGCCATCGTCCTCAACCGTGAGGCGCGCGTTCGACACGTCGACCGTCAGTTGGATATCGACCCGGCGCGCCGCGGCATGGCGGGCTACATTGGTCAGCGACTCTTGCAAAACGCGATAGACCGCCACTTCGATCGGCTGTGGCAAGCGCGTTTCGGCGGGCGGCAGTGAGAGGTTGATCGGTATGGATGTGCGTTCGCCGAATCGACTGCAATAGGATCGGATCGCCGGAATCAGGCCGAGATCGTCCAACACTGCCGGGCGTAGAAGCTGCGACAAGGTTCGCACGCTCTGCAATACCTGGGCGATTTGCTCGCGCGTCTCCTGGATTTGACCGTGCAGCGGACTGTCGGCCGGTAAATCGCGATCAAATCGCCCAAGGTCCATTTTGACCGCCGTCAGAGCTTGGCCGAGATCGTCGTGCAGCTCATGCGACACGCGCTGCATCGTGCTTTCGCTGATCTGCACCATGCGTTTCGACAGTTGGCGCAAGTGTTGTTGATCGCGTAACGACTGCTGGTACAAGCGTTCTTGCTCGCGCAGGGCGCCGGCAAGACGTGATTCGCGGTCGCCAAGCTCGCGGAAGAAGCGCAGGGCACCGATGCATCCAACGATGAAGAGCAATGCACCGAATGCCAGCGTCAGTTGCTGGCGCACGACCTCCGGCAATTCGACGATGCTGCCGGAGCCGCCCCAGACGCCGAGCCCGGCGGCAAGGATCGCCGTGACGATCAGACTCCAGACGCCGACCTGGACGCTGTAGATCAGTCCGTAGTTGCCGATCTTGAGGACGAACACGGCGAGCAGCGGACTGTAGATTCCTCCCGACCAATGGGCTGCGGTTGCCATCGGCAGGAGGTTGGCGATGATGTCGGC
>JACQEN010000286.1 GCA_016200585.1 Deltaproteobacteria bacterium | reverse complement strand
GCGTAGTAGTCGGTCTCGAGCTGCGCTTGCAGGGCGTAACGCGGATCGCCCTCGATGCGCTGTTGCAACGGCGCGACAGCGGATTCGCCGGCAACCCGGAGTCGAATGCCGGAATACGGAAAGGGCCGCTTGGCGTCGTTGGCCAGCTCGCGGACGTCGACCCACACTTCGCTCTCGAACGACGAGCCGTCGGCGTCGAAGATGCCGACGACCTTCCAGGTGCCGCGGCCGAACTGCAAGTTGCTGCCGAGCTCGGTGCCGGCGTAACGGCCAACGACGCCGCGACCGACGATCGCTTCCCCGGCGCTCGGTACGAGCATGCGACCTTCCGTGATGTGAACATTGTCGTGGACCGCAAGCGCGGTGGGTTCGACGCCGCGCACGAGGACGTTTTCCCGTCCTCCGTCTTGCGTATGGAAAAACGGTTGCACGACCAGCTCCGGTGAAACCAGCGGCTGATCGGTTGCGTCGCGCGCGATGCCGTCGAAGAAGCGAATCGCTTGATAGACCTCTTGCGGCAACTGACTCGACCCGTCGTTATCCGAGCCCTTGCGCATGACGACGATGTTCAGCGGATTCCCGGTCGACACCAACGTACGCTTGAGGCTTGAAATCAAGCCGAGAAACAAGCTGCAGGCGACGACGACCAGGGCGATCACGCCGGCCGTCATCAGAGTCCGCGCTGGGCGCGCTTGGACGTTACGCAAGCTGTACGAGAGGGGAAGCATAGGTAAGTCGACAGTCGACAGTCGAGAGTCGAGAGCACGCGGAAAAACGGGGTGGAGCGCCAAAGAAACAAGAAGAGCAACTCTGTCGACTGGATTCAGAAGATCTCATGCAACGACTCCACAACCGGTTTGCGGGCGGCCCCGAAAGACGGCACGACACCGGAAAGCATACCAACGAAGAGCGAGAGAAAGATGCCCTGCACCAGCACCGGCGCGGTCACGATGAAACTGCCGAGCGGTCCGAGTGCGGGATTCCAGCCGGCAAACGTGCGCAAACCGTTGGTGACGGCGACAGCTAGGCCGACGCCGGCGAAGCCGGCAAGCGAAGAGAGCAGCATGGCTTCGGCGAGCAGCGTGGCGAAAATCACCCGTCGTCCGAAGCCGATGGCTTTGAGGACGGCGATCTCGCCGGCGCGTTCACGCACCCCCATGGATGCTGTGTTGGCGGCGATGAAGACGATGCACAAAGCCACCAGGCCGGTGACGATCAGGATGATCGTCACGAATCCCTTCAGCGACCCGAAGAAGTTCGCGAAGAAGCTCTTCTCGGTTTCCGACGCGGTTTCAGCCTCGCTGTTGCGCGACATCTCGTCGACGTCGCGCATGATGCGGTTGACCTGTTCCGGATCGGCGGCACGCACCCAGATGATGCCGGCGATGCCCAGTCCCGATCGACCCACCGCTTTCAATGCTTCGTCGAGATAGTTGCGGTTGAGCCACAGCATCGGGGCGCGATCGCTGGGGATTTCGCCGACGATCCGCAGGTCGAGATTGACCGGCCAAACATTGCTGCGCAGGGTGATGCGATCGCCGATCTTCCACTTGTACTTTTGCATCGTACCGCGACCGACGATGGCGCCGTCACGATAGCGTTGAAAGTCGGCGAGCTGTTGCTCGGGAATCTTGTAGTCCGGATAGACCGCGCCGATGTGCTCGACTTCGACGGCAAAGTTCGGGAAGGTCACGCGCCCTTCTTCTTCGAAGGCGCCACCGTACCAGGTCATGGCACAGGCCGCGGCGACGCCTTCGACCTGGCGTACCTTGCGCACGAACGAGTACGGCATGGCGTAGACAATTCCGGCTTTGTTGTGGACGGAGATGCGCGTGTTGTTGGCGATGCTGTTGAGCACGCCGTCCAGACCGGCCGGCATGGTCAGTAGCAACACGACGAGCATCACCGCCAGCATGATGGCGCCCGCCGTCAATGCCGTGCGCAGCTTGTTGCGCTTGAGATTGGCCAAGACGAAGCCGGCGTATTTCATCGGTCGAGTGTTTCTGTGATGGGTCGACCGTTGAGGGCCGAGAGTCGGAAGCGTGTGCCCATAAATTTCAGCTTCATGCGCCGGTCCGTGCAGCTGTCGAATGGCCGCCGGCGGCGAGTAGGATCGCTTCGTGGGCCCGTTCCGCGTCTTCGCCTTCGAGGAGAATTCCTTTGTCGAGATGGTAGGCCTGATCGACGAAGCGTAGAGCGCGCGGATCGTGCGTGACCATGACGATGGTCTTGCCGAAATCGTTTTTCAGCTGCCGCAGCAGCGACAAGATTGCTTCCGCGTTGCGCGCATCGAGATCGCCGGTCGGTTCATCGGCGACGATGAGATCGGGATCGGTGACGATGGCCCGCGCGATGGCGACCCGTTGCTGCTCACCGCCGGAGAGCGTGCGTGGGTAGTGGTCGAGCCGCTCATCCAAGCCGACGATGTGCAGGGCGGTCTCGGCCCGTCGCAGGCGCTCGCTCCTGTCGAGTCGAGTCAGGAGCAAGGGGAGGGCGACGTTGTCGCGGGCGTTGAGTACCGGCATCAAATTGAAGAACTGGAAGATCAAGCCGATGTGCCGGGCTCGCCAATCGGCAAGCTCGTCTTCCGAGAGGTCGTTGAGCTTCTGTCCGACGACGTAAACGTCGCCCGCGCTTGGTCGATCGATGCCCGACACGAGATTGAGCAGCGTCGATTTGCCGGACCCGGAGGGTCCCATGAAGGCGACGAAGTGTCCCGGATCGACGTGCAGCGAGACGTTGTCGAGAGCGTGCACCTCGTCGACGCCGCGCCGGTAGAAGCGCGAGACTTCGCGGATGGCAATGATCGGTGTGATACGTCCGCCGTCGGTTTCTGGGTCCATCGATCCGAATCCTGATGTGAGAATAGGCTGGTCGAGAGTCGACAGTCTACAGTCGATAGGTCAAGGCCTTGCGCATCTTGCCGGTGTTTCCGCAAGGATCATCAGCGATGAAGTTGGACAATGCGTCGCTGCGCCATCAGAATAATCCACTCTCGACTGTTGACTCGATTGCGAAACATGCGATCCCGAGCTCACAGACTATCGACTCGAATTTGCAGCACCGCCAATATCCGCCGCGCCAACTGTTCCGCATCCGCGTCGGTGTCGATGACCATGCCATCTGCCGATTCATCATCGGCAATGGTCTCGAAGCGTTTGCGTTGTTCGAGGAAGATCTGCCAATCGGCATCCGAAACTGAGTTTCCGCGTGCGGCACGTGCGTCCAAACGTCTGCGTGTAACCGCTTCCGTGGCGCGGCATTCGACCAGCAGCAGCGGCACACCGGCGCGTTGCGACAGGCTACGAGCTGTGTTGCGGTCGCTGCGTCGCTGAAACGTTGCGTCGAGAATGACGCCGTTGCCGAGCTTCAACTCCTGTTCGGCGCGCTCGAACAGCGTATCGTAGGTTCGTTTGGTATGCGCCGGTGTGTAGAGTCCGGCGTCGTAGTCGCGCGCTTGTGTGCTCGGTGCCAGCGCTGCCAACTCTTTGCGGACCGCGTCGGAGCTGAGCACACGAAAGCCGATGCGTTGCCGCATGGTGCCGGCAATCACCGACTTGCCGCTACCGCTCAGCCCGGCGACGAGGATGAGCGCGGGTCTGGCCGTCCACGTGTAGCGATAGGCGAGATCGAAATGCTTGCGCGCACTGGCGGCGGCCAGAGTTCGCTCGCTCGCCTCGATTTCCGGTTCGACGCTCCGCAGGCTGTCGACCTTGCCGCGGACATAGGCGCGGTAGCATTGATAGAAGGGCAGCAAACGGCGCAGCTCGATGTCGTTGGATAAGGCGACGTAGCGATCGACGACATAGCGACTGAGGTCAGGGCGTCCATGGAAGTCGATGTCCATCGCCAGAAACGCCAGATCCGAGGCCGTGTCGCAGTAGCGGAATTGGCGGTTGAACTCGATGCAATCGACGATCACCAGCGGCTGAGTGAAATAGATGTGATCGGTGTGCAGGTCACCGTGGCATTCGCGAATGCGTCGCTCGCTTTGCCGGCGCCGGAGCAGCGGCTGGTTGCGATCGAGGAAAGCACGACTGAAAGATTGGATTCCCTCATCGTCTTGCGTTTCGATGGTGACGCCGCGGAAGCGCGCGACGTTCGTATAGTTGTCCGTGAGAATGCGCCAGACGGCGTTGGGCGCGCCATTTGCCGTGGTCTCGTCGTCGCTTGTTGCCTGGCGATGGAAGTCGACG
>JACQEN010000285.1 GCA_016200585.1 Deltaproteobacteria bacterium | reverse complement strand
GCGTCTCCATGCGCGCCAGGTGCGCGCCAAGGCAGAAGTGGACGCCGCCGCCGAAGCCGAGGACGTCGGCGTCGTTGCGCGTGATGTC
Source organism: Deltaproteobacteria bacterium (assembly GCA_016200585.1). GTDB lineage: Bacteria > Desulfobacterota > Binatia > HRBIN30 > HRBIN30 > JACQEN01. Next base: position 7,681 of record JACQEN010000285.1, on the reverse strand, counting down.
GAAACGATCGGGATCGGGAAAGTACTCCGGATCACGATTGGCGCCGGCCAGCATGCACATGACGGCGCGGTCGCGCGGGATCACCCTGTCGCCGAAGCGCGTATCCTCGCGAGTGACACGCACGGTAAGCATGATCGGCCCATCGTAGCGCAGGCACTCTTCGACGGCGCTGACGATCAACTGCGGATTGCGCCGCAACCTTTCGAGCTGATCTTGATGACGCAACAGCGCCAAGGCTCCATTGCCGATCAAGCCGATGGTCGTCTCGAAGCCAGCGATGAGCAGGCCGATCGACTGCGACAACAGCTCACCTTCACTCAAGCGATCCCCGGCTTCTTCGGCGCGGATCAGATCGCTGAGAATGTCGTCGCCGAGGTGCTGGCGGCGTTCGGCAATCAACGTGGTGAAGTAGTTGGCCAGCTCCAGCGCTGCCGCTCCGGCCCGCGCCAACGCGTCGGGCGGCAGGATCGCCGAGGCGAGCAGATGCGTTGCCAGAGTGGTCCATTGCGTGAATCGTTCGCGATCGCCCAGCGGCACGCCCATCATTTCGCAGATGACCGTCGACGGAACCGGTAGGGCCAGGTCGGCGATGACGTCCATTTCTCCGCGCTCGGCTACACGGTCGAGCAACTGATCGACCAGGTCGCCGACGCGGGCGCGTAGCCGCTCGATGGCGCGCGGCCGGAACGCCTGGCTCATGAGCTTGCGCAGCCGGGTGTGATCGGGAGGGTCCTGCTGCAAGATGAACTGCCCCGGGCCTCCCGGTGTTCCCACGGGGTTCACTCCAAAGACGCTGCCGTCGGCCATGCGCACACCCGAGGGGACTTCCTTCAGCATCCGTATGACGTCGGCGTAGCGCGTCAGGCGAAAGGAACCGAGCGGCGTCTCGTTGACCGGATCGTAGTCACGCAAACGCTTCAAGAACGGGTAGGGGTTGGCGTGGAATTGCGGATCGAGCGGATTGGCGCCGAGCCATGGATCCAGCTTCCACGAGTTGTCTTCTTCAGCTGCCGAGACTGCCGGCGCGCTCATCGTCATTGTTTGACTCCGTTCTGTGTGAGGGTGAATCAGCTTTACTACACCGCCGACACGGTTCGGACAACGAGGGGCCTTGAGGGGTTGGCGCGGCCGACGACCAACTTTCCCGCCACCCCGACGCTCTCACCGGTGATGCGGATCATCATCCCGTTGGCGCCGACGAACAGGCCACGGGTGCCGCTGACCAGGGACACGGAACGACCGCTGCCGGTTGGCGGAAAGCGCCGCTCGGGTTTGGGCTCTTCTCGAGCGACGTGAAAATGTGAATCCCTACCCTGTCGTTACGGGTCGCGTTTCAGATCGGCGGCGGTGCTGCAACGAGGTCGAGTCGGATCACCGTGCCGCGATCGACCATTTCCTGGGTTACGACCGCCGACCTCGAGAACTCTCCGGCTTTGAATGTGTAGCCGGTTTCGATCGAGAAGGATTGTTCCCGATCCGGCGCCGGCAGCGACGTGTGTAGCTCGAATTGATGCTCCGCACCAACGGGCAAGCTCATCTGAATCGTCTCGGCTTCGCTCGTTCCTGCACGCCATAAACGGTATTCGACCTGCACGGCTTTGACGCCGTCAGGAGCTTGGCCGGTGACTCGCGCTCCCTGCTTCAGCTCGAAGATTTGCACGCGAGGAATGACCACCGCGCGCTCTTCGCCGCCGACGCTGGTGGTGTAGTGCTCGGCGTCGCTTGAAAGATGGCGCAACTGCAACTGGCCGAACTCGGGCGACATGCCGCCGCTCATGAACAAGCGGAAGACGGAGTATTGGCTCATGGCCGGTTTGAACGTCACGGTGCCATTGGGGCCGTCTTCGACCAGATCGTGGCGCGGCGGATCGTCGGGACCAAGGGTGTCAAGCACTTCGAACGTCGGGTTGGTCAGCACGAGATAGGCGGCCCTGTACTGAGTCAGAGCTTGCGCCAGTGCGTCGGACTTGCGCGCGTGCCAGGTCCGCCACAACGCTTGTTCGACCCACCGATCGAGCCCGTAGTTGAGCGGATCGAGCACCACCGGCCGCTCGCCGAGAATGTGCAGTTGATGTCCGGCCGACCAGTTTGCAAACACACCGTATGCCGGGCCGTCTCCGCCGGTTGGATCGGGCGTATTGTGTTTGAGCCACGCCGCCGTTTCCTCGAGCAACGGCAATCCGGCGCATAGGTGACCGGTAGCGTCCGAGCGATCCATCAAGTTGCGGCTGACAAAGAAGGGCAGCACCAACGCAGCGGCCAGCAAGGCGGGCATTGCCCTAAGACCCGATGAGAACATCGGCAGCTTCCGCAGCGCTGCCGTGGTCGCGAACATCGCGAGGGCGAGCCCGATCATCTGTAGCGACGAGAGAATGTAAGCGTGCCGGTACTCTTTGAACCCGAGAGCAAAGGCGACCGCCAGGACCAGCCACTGAAACCACTCCCGGGAGTCGCGCTTCGTGTCGACGCCGCGAATCAATTCAACGGCAACGTAGATCGCCGCGAGCACGAGGATGCGATACCACGCCGCCGCCGACCAGAACCCATGAGCGAAGACGGAAGCCTCCTCGGCAACGAAGAGGCGTCCTCCGCCACCGGCCAGACGTTGCGCGATCATTTGCAGCGATCCGGTCGCTGCAAGTAAGGCGACGGCAGCCGCGCCAACGAAGGCACATGCAGCGGCAACACGGCTCAGGCTCGCTGGCCGGTGGTCGAACCAAGCCGTGGCGGCTGTCATGCTGCCGGCGAGCACCGAGAACCAAAGCGGTGCGAACAGGGTAGGGTACATCCAAGTCAGGTTGCCGATCGGCAGCGGCCGCGCTTCGAGATTGTGATTGACCCACCAGGTGATGACCGACACCGCCGCCGGTGCCAGGTACCAAGGCCAAAGCGGGCGCAGATCACGCGGCGCCAGCGCCGTTGCGGCCGCGGTCTCCGCTAGAAACACGCAGCCCAGCAGCGCCGATACGTACACGATCGACTCGGGGGTCATTGCCAGCAGCGACAGCGAACCGAGCACCCAGCCGCCGAGTCGGCGATGTAGACGGCTCCACACCATGGCGAGAAGCCCGACGTGCGCAAACAGGTGATGATCGATCGTACCAAATATGAAAACCCTGACGACGTCGGATTCGAAGGCGCACAGGAAACCGATCAGCAAGAGGCAGAATGGGTCGTTCGTGTAGGTGCGCGCAATTGCCAACGCCAGGACCATGGCGACCAAACCGGCAAGCGGCGGAACCCACGACAGCAAAGCGACGAGACGCTCACGCTCATCGCCGGAGACGCCGGCGAGCTTTGCGAGGCTCGAATAAAAGACGGTGTGAAGCGGCATCCAAGGGACACGGTAGCCGCCGGGGTAGTGCGAATAGGGGTCTACCGACTGCACCTGCGGGTAGTGTCGAAGACAATCCTCGATCCGGTGCAACTGGTAGAGCGAGTCATTCTCGCACAAGGTGAAGCGCCAGTCGGCGGGTATGGCGGGGAGCCGCCAGGCCAAAGCGGAGACCAGGAGAACTGCTAGTGCCGCCCAAGCTGCAACGCCCGGCAATGCCCGCGGCGATCGTTCTTCCGCACCGATCACGACACCCCTCATCACCCCGCACGGCGGAGGATAGTTGGGCCAAGGGCGGAGTCAACCGCTATTGTCGGGCCGAAGGCGGAGATCGAACGTCGGAAGCAAATTCGACGATGCGAAAGGCAGACGTGCGGCCAGATTTCCAAGCGTCGACTTGCCCCTGGGTTCGATTTGCGAGTAGGCGATCGCATTCTGAACTTCTCAGGAGCCGAAGATGAACAACCGTGAAATCGGCGAAGCCTGCAGCCCGGTCACGATGCACATCGAGCCTATCTGTGGCGCTATTCCTTATGCAAGGCTCAGTAAGCGTATCGATGGTGGCGCTCAGCGTGCTCTTCGGATTGGTGCTCTGGTATCGTCGGCGCACCACGCACCAAGAACCCAACGACCAGGGTGTCTAACCTCGATCCGAACATAGACGTTCATCCGTGGTTTCATGTTGTGGACCGGCCCAACGGCTCGGCCCGTTGCGGAGATGTTCAGCGAGTCAGCAGCAGCGCTCCGGCTACCGGGCCGCCGCCGACGCCTACAGCGGCAACCTGGCAATCGGCAACTTGGCGATCGCCGCACTCGCCGCGTAGTTGCCGTGCGGCTTCGGCGACGAAGCCGAAGCCGTGCAGGCGACCACCCGAAAGCTGGCCGCCCCAGGTGTTGAGCGGCAGCTCGCCGCCGAGAGAAATCCGTCCGCCTTCGACGAAGGGGCCGCCCTCGCCGCGCTTGCAGAAGCCCAACGATTCCAGCCAGGCCAAGGCGAGAAACGAAAAGCCGTCGTACAGCTGGGCGGTGTCGACGTCGCTCGGTTTGAGATCGGTGCGCGACCACATGTGCGCTGCCGCGTCGCGCGACGCCATCGTTGTGATGTCTTCCCATTGATCCCACAACGGGCGCTTGTTGATTGCCGTACCGACGGCGTTGAAGCGGACTGCCGGCTTGGGCAGATCGCGGGCGCACTCGGCGCTCGAGATGATGACCGCGGTCGAGCCGTCGACCGGTGCGTCGCAGTCGTATAGCCCGAAAGGTTCACTGACCAAGCGCGCGCTGAGATAGTCGTCCATACTCAGCGGATCGCGATACACGGCTTTCGGGTTGAGGGAAGCGTGCCGGCGCGCCGTCGTGGCGATCATTCCCAGATGCTCGCGTCTGGTGCCGAACTCATGCATGTGGCGGCGCGCGTACAATGCCAACCAGTTCGCCGCCGACATCGCGCCGTAGGGAATGAAAAAGGCGGTGAAGCCGCTGATAACCGGCGAGCTCGTGCCGATACCGCGCCGACCGGTGTCGGCGGATGCGGTTGCTTCGGTGACGGTACGATACACCAGCGCGTGCCGGCACAGCCCGGCAGCGACGGCCAGGGTGGCGTGGATGATCGGCATGATCTGCGCCGGACCTTCGAGGCCGGAGAGATGCCAGCGCACGTCGACGCCCAGCGCATCTTGAACTTCGTAGATGCTTGGACCAGCAAAGCCGGGAACTCCTGCGATCGGTCCGGGATACGCCGCAATGCCGTCGATATCTTCCGGCCTCAGGCCGGCATCGGCAATCGCTTCGAGCGCTGCCTCGCAGGTCAGATCGAGATCGTCGCGAAACAACCGCCGGCCGATCGCCGACTGTCCGACACCGGAGATGATCGCCCGCCGTTCGAGCGCCGCGCTGCTCGTGCTGAGCTTCTTGAAGGGCTTGACGGCGAGGTTAGCTCCCCCCTCCTTACCAGGGAGGGGGCCAGGGGGTGGTTTCTCTTGCGTTGCTTCCGGTTCGAACAACGGCAAGCCGACCTCGTCGTTGAGACTCTCGAAGCGCACGCGTACCGGCATGCCGATGTGTACGGCTTCGATCGGGCAGTCGACGATGTTGGTCATGAGCCGCAAGCCGTGTTGCTCGATGAGCTCGACCAAGGCGATGAGGTATGGGACATCCTGCCCCGGATACCAGGCCTTGTGATTGGCCGTGTAGCTGTGGACACGGCCCCGGCCGCTTACCTGCTTCACGTCGAGGTTGCGTCCGCGGCACTTCGGACAGATCGGTCGCGACGGATGGATGAGGTAGTCGCACGCAACGCAATGGGTGAACTCGAGCCGTCCGGCACGACAGGCGCGCCAGAACGCTTCGGTGCGTGGCTCGAGCGCGGGGGTAGGTCGAAAGAAGCTCAATGGGCTCGCCGGCCTCGAGGTTGGGCCGGGCTTGCAGCCAGATGTGGTCCCGCCGCAACCAGTCGCTTTTGTCGGGCATCGACTTGTGCGCCGAATCCTTCGAGGGTGCGCGATCCCAATAGCGTGAGGTCGCCAGGCTGGGCGAATACGACCTCATCGACGGTCTCGAAATCCTCGACGCGGAGGATGCAATAGCCGACGGACCGAGTGATGTGCTGTCCGTTGGCCATGACAAACATCTGGTCCTTCTTCGTCACTCGTATGCCGGCCCCGGAAAGCGCCTTACTCGAAGCCCAGGTGAACCCCGAACCGGCGTCGACAAGCAGGTGGCTAACCTTGACGCTCTTACGGCGATTGACATTCGATATTTCAGCGTCGACGTAGAACGTTCCCACGTCGAACGGTGTATCCGATTGGCAGCGATCCATTCAAGCCTCGTTGGCCGCACGCTGCGTCTTGACTTCCCCGGCTACCCAGCGATGCTGACCCAATGGCCGAGCACACCAACCGCTTGATCAACGAGACCAGCCCCTATTTGCGCCAACACGCGCGCAACCCGGTCGACTGGTATCCGTGGGGTGATGAAGCTCTGGCACGTGCTCGAGCTGAGAACAAACCGATTCTGCTGAGCGTCGGCTACTCGGCCTGCCACTGGTGCCACGTCATGGAACGCGAGTCGTTCGAGGACGAAGCCACGGCGCGGCTGATGAACGAGAACTTCATCAATATCAAGGTCGACCGTGAAGAGCGGCCCGACATCGATCACATCTACATGAACGCCGTGCAGATGCTCACCGGGCGCGGCGGTTGGCCGATGACGATGTTTCTGACACCCGACGGCAAGCCGTTCTATGGTGGGACCTACTTTCCACCCGAAGATCGCCACGGCCTGCCGTCGTTCAAGCGCTTGCTCCTCGGTGTAGCGCAGGCGTACCGCGAGAAGCCGGAAGACGTTCAACGCACCGTCGGCCAATTGATGACGGCCTTGGGCCGCATGGAGCAGACGGCAGCCAGCGGGCAGTCCGTCGACGCCGCGTTGGTGCTCGACGCGGCGGAAAAGCTGTCGCGCGCCTATGACGACGTCCACGGCGGCATCGGGCAGGCGCCGAAGTTCCCCAATGAAGCGGTGTTCGAGCTCTTCCTGCGTGCCTACGCCAGTACCCAGAGCCGTAGTTACCTCGATATGACTCTGCACACGCTGCGGCAGATGGCGCGCGGCGGCATCTACGATCAGCTCGGCGGTGGCTTCCACCGTTACTCGGTCGATGAACACTGGCTGGTGCCGCACTTCGAAAAGATGCTCTACGACAATGCTCAGCTGGTGCCGCTCTATCTAGCGGCCTACCAGATCACCAAAGACGACGTTTTCGCGCGCATCGCCCGCGAGACGCTCGACTACGTTTTACGCGAGATGCGCGGCCCCGAAGGCGGTTTCTACTCGACGCAGGATGCCGACAGTGAGGGCGTGGAGGGCAAGTTCTTCGTCTGGGACGCTGCCGAGGTGCGGCAGATCGTCGGTGACGAGGTTGCCGACATCGTCTGCCGCTACTGGGACATTACCGAGGTTGGCAACTTCGAACACCGCAACATCCTGCACGTGACGCTTGAGATCGAGCAGATGGCGAAGCTCTTCCGCCGCGAAGCCAACGAGGTGTGCCACATCATCGAGGCCGCACGCGTCAAGCTGCTTGCGGCGCGCGAGCAGCGCATCAAGCCCGGCCTCGACGACAAGATGCTGACGTCGTGGAACGCGCTGATGATCAGCGCGTTTGCCAAAGCGGCCGAGGTGTTGGACGAGCTACGCTATCGTGCTGCCGCGGTCGAAGGCGTGGCATTCATCGAAGCGAAGCTGGCGCGCAACGATCGTCTGCTCAGTACGTACAAAGACGGCGCGGATCATCTCGATCACCGCCTGCTTGAACTCGGGGAAGTAGCTCTCGGTCGCGTCCTCGATCAG
>JACQEN010000274.1 GCA_016200585.1 Deltaproteobacteria bacterium | reverse complement strand
GATGAGCCATGCGGCATGGCTCGGGCGCATGCGAGCCTGCAACGGGGTGATCTTGATGCCGGCGGAGAAGGCGGCTGCCTTCGACGGTGCGTTGCGCCTGTTTCTACAACAGCAACACCCCGAGCCACTGCGAATTCCCCACCGTATCTACGCCATTCTGGCGCGTCGATCTTGATTGTTACGCCCAACGCTTGCCACTCAGAAATAGGGTTGAGCGGGGTCTGACGCGCGTAATACGCTTGGGTGTAGTCGATTTTGTAAGAGGGGGCATTGATGCTGGCAGGGATTCGACGGCGGGTTCGTCTTGGGCTGCGGCTCGCGTTTGGGTTGGCGCTTGCAGGTCCAGCGAGGCCGGCGCTTGCGTCATTCACGGCCTTCGAAAGCGGTCCGGTGCGGCCTGTCGTGCTGTCCCCGAGCCACAGCAAGTTGCTTGCGGTGAACACGCCCGACAATCAATTGGAAATTTTCGACATCGCTGCCGACGGCAGTTTGGCGCGCAACAGCTCGGTGACGGTGGGTTTGGAGCCGGTCGCGATCGGCGCGCGCAGCGATTCCGAAGTCTGGGTGGTCAATCACCTGTCCGACAGCGTCAGCATCGTCGATGTTGCCAGCACTCCACCGCATGTCGTGCGCACCCTGCTCGTTGGTGATGAACCGCGCGATATCGTCTTCGCCGGACCGAGCGGGGATCGCGCCTTCATTGCCTGCGCGCATCGCGGCCAAAACAGCAATGTCGATCCCGCCGACTACACCAATCCGGGCCTTTGCAACGGCGGTGCGAACGTCGGATTGACGTGTGTGCAGGACAGCGATTGTCCGAGCAGCACCTGCCGCAAAATCGGCAGGGCCGACATCTGGGTGTTCGACGCGACCAACATCGACAATTCCCTGGCTGGGAATCCGCTCACCGTCATCAATTTGTTCGGTGACACGCCGCGTGCGCTGGCCGTCAATGCGTCGGGAACCACGGTCTACGCGGCGGTCTTCGAGTCGGGCAACCAGACGACGGCCATAAACGAGGGAGCCGTTTGTGACGGCGGTGCGATGGCCGGTCCATGCAACGTGCTGGGCAACAACGCTCCCGGCGGATTGCCGGCACCGAACGTCAACGTCCAGAATGTAGCCCAGCCCGAAACCGGCTTGATCGTGAAATACAACAACGGCAGCGGCCACTGGGAAGATACATTGAATCGCAGCTGGGATGAGATGGTGAAGTTCTCACTTCCCGATCGTGATGTTTTCGCTATCGACGCAACCGCCAACCCGCCCGCCCAGACGAGCTCGTTTGCCCACGTCGGTACGGTATTGTTCAACATGGCCGTCAACCCGGTGAGCGGCAAGGTGTACGTGACCAACACCGACGCCAACAACAAGACGCGCTTTGAAGGTCCGGGTGTCCTCAGCGGTAGCACGGTCCGCGGCCACCTTGCGGAAAGCCGGATCACCGTCCTCGACGGCGCCTCGGTATCGTTTCGCCATCTGAACAAGCATATCGACTACAGCGTCATTCCCAGCCCCAAGAGCATTCGCTCGAAGAGCTTGGCGACGCCGACGGGGATGGCCATCAGCGCCAATGGCGCGACCTTGTATGTTGCGGCATTCGGATCAAGCAAGGTTGGTATCTTCGATACCGCTCAGATTGAAGCCGACAGCTTCACGCCTTCGACGGCCAAGCAGATCGTCATTCCAGGGGGCGGTCCGGCCGGCTTGGCTCTGTTGGAGCCGCTCAATCGACTGTACGTTTCGACCCGCTTCGATAACGGCATCTCGGTCATCGACACAGCGAAGAAGCGGGAGGTCCAGCACGTCTCGCTCAACAACCCCGAACCGTATTCGTTGGTGAAGGGCCGGCCGTTCCTGTACGACGCCTTCAATACTTCGAGCAATGGCGAGGCGGCGTGTGCCAGTTGTCACATCTTCGGTGACTTCGACAGCCTGGCCTGGGATCTCGGCAATCCCGACGACGTCGTGCTGAACAATCCCAACCCGTTCCGCCTCGGTCCGTTGGGGGATCCATCCTTTCATCCCATGAAAGGGCCGATGACGACCCAAACCTTGCGCGGCATGGCGAATCACGGTCCGATGCATTGGCGCGGCGATCGCACCGGCGGCAACGACATCGGTGGCAGCGCGCTCGACTCAAACGCCGCGTTTTTGAAATTCAACGTTGCGTTTGGCGGCTTGCTCGGTCGTGTGGGTCCGCTGACCGATGCCGACATGCAGGCCTTCGCGGATTTCATCCTGCAAGTGATTCCGCCCCCCAATCCGATTCGCCGGCTCAATAACTCGCTGACCAACGCACAGCAGAACGGCCGCAACTTCTATTTCAACAATACCGTCGATGGTGGGATCCTGACCTGCAACAGCTGCCACGTCCTCGATCCAGCCAATGGCCACTTCGGCACCGACGGTCAATCGAGCTTCGAAAACGAGACGCAGCACTTTAAGATTGCGCACCTGCGAAACGCCTACACCAAGGTCGGTATGTTCGGCTTTCCTGGCGTAGCGTTCATCGGTGGCGCCGCTACCGGCGACATGGGCGAGCAGGTGCGCGGTTTCGGTTTCTTGCACGATGGCAGCATCGACACGGCCTTCCATTTTTTTCATGCGACCGTGTTTACGTTCGGCAACGACAACCAGCGCCGCAACGTCGAGCAGTTCGTACTGGCGTACGACAGTAATCTAGCGCCGATCGTCGGGCAGCAGACAACGTTGACTGCGACCAGCGCCAATGGCGTTGCCAATCGCATCGACCTGTTGATTGCTCGGGCCGCAGCCGGTGAGTGCGATCTGGTCGTCAAAGGCAACGTCGCTGCTGAGGCACGCGGGTGGTATCGAACGGCGGCGGGCGACTTCCAGCCGGACCGCAGCGCCGAAGCGACGATCGCTGACGCCTCGCTTCGGGCGCTCGCCGCAACCGTCGGGCAGGAGCTTACCTACACGTGCGTACCGCCGGGCAGCGGCGTGCGTGTCGGTGTCGACCACGATGGCGACGGTGTCTTCGATGGCGACGAGCGCGACGCCGGCACGGATCCCGGCAGCGCCTGGAGCGTTCCGACCGCTTCCATCACCTGCAGCGGCGGCTCTGTTTTGAGCTCACCCAAGTTGCGCATCACCAAGAACGTGCTGCCGACCGGCGATGAGCGCCTGACTCTCAAAGGCGAATGGGTGGTGTCGTCGCTGGTGCCGGCCATCGATCCCGTCGCCAACGGTTTTCGCTTTCGAGTCAACGACAAGGACGGCATCCCGCTGTTCAATCGGGTTGTTCCGCGCGGTACCAAAGTGAAAAAAGGAGCACCGGGGTGGAGCGTCAACAAAGCTGGAACCGTTTGGACCTTCACCGATCGTTCGGGAACCGCGGCGGGAGGGATCACGCGTGTCGTCGTCCGCAACAAGTCGGCGACCGCGCCCGGGCTGTTCAGCGTTTCGGTGAGTAGTCAGGCGCAGAATTTCTATTTCGATCCAGCCGTACTGCCCGCACAACTCTTGGTGGTGCTCGGCGGGCCGGAGCAGTCGGTTGCGGGGCAGTGCGCGACGCTGGCATTCAACGGCAGCGCTGGGCCTGATCCGCGTTGCGCGGTTTCCGTATCCGGCATGACCTTGACGTGCGACTAAGCCCGAACGGGAATCGCTCATGGTCGAGCGATTCCCGTCCCTTTGGTCGCTTCACGCCGCGTTCCAGTGACGGTCCTCACCGACGTAGATGGCGTCGGGTCGAATGAGGCGGTCTTCATCGATTTGTTCGAGAACGTGTGCCGTCCACCCGCCGGCCCGTCCTATTGCGAAGGTCGGGGTGAACAGATCGCTGTCGAGCCCGATGCCGTGCAACAGCAGGGCCGTGTAGAACTCGACGTTGGTCTCCAGGCGGCGCTGCGGCTTGTGCTCGTGCAAAACGCGCACGACGACCTGTTCGACGCGGCGCACGATGCCGTAGAGCTCACGATCGCCTACGCCTTCGAACAGGCGTGCGGCGGCAGCGCCAAGAACTTCTGCTCGGGGGTCGCGGACTTTGTAGACACGATGCCCGAAGCCCATGATGCGTTCCCCCGCTACCAGCTTCTCTCGTACCCATGACTCGGTTTCGTCGACCAGGCTGTGGCCGCTGCGCGCCGCGCGGTCACGAATCGCGAACACCATGTCGAGCGCCGGACCCGGCGCGCCACCATGCAACGGACCCTTGAGCGCACCGATCGCACCGGTCAGCGCCGAAACGATATCCGAGCGCGTGCTGATGATGACGCGCGCGGTAAAGGTCGAAGCGTTCATGCCGTGGTCGACGACCGTGTTCAAATACGTCTCCAGAGCTCGGACCAGGTCGACGTCCGGGCGCTCGCCGGTCAACATGTAGAGATAGTTCGCGGCATGGGGCAGGGTGGCGTCGGGGGCAACCGGTTCGAAACCGCGCCGTAAGCGCGCATACGCGGCGACGATCGTCGGAAAGCGCGCCACCAGGGCCTGTGCCCGATGCAGCTGCGCCGCGCGCGATGAATCACCCGGGTGATCTTCGGCGAGACTCAGGCTGGCGACCGCCATTCGCAAGGCGTCCATGTGCGGCGTAGCGCGCTCGGCCGCGGCGCGGAGCAGGGCCAGGGTTGCGGCGGGGAGCACGCGTTCTGAGGCCAGCGATCGACGCAGGGATTCGCTCTCGTCGGGCAGAGGTAGGCGGTCGAACCATAGAAGATGCAGTACGTCTTCAAAACGCGCCTGCGGGGCGATCTCTTCGACCGGGAAGCCGCCGATGACCAGCCGGCCTTTCTGGCCGTCGACGCGGCTCAGCCGTGTTCGAGTGACGCAGATACCTTCGAGGCCGCTGGCAACCATGACGCCGTTGCTCAGTCCGCCGATGGGAGATGAAAGATCCGTGTGTGTCATCCAATGGCCCGCCTTTCGCTCTTGAGGTTCTTTATGTGGATGAATCAGAATAACTGTCAATCTTGATCAATAAATCAATAGATTGATCCAATCATCAAGTTCGAGTACGCACGGGACATGCCGGTCTATCTTTCGGCGGCCGAGGCGGCGGCGGAATTGAGCGTAAGCTTGGCGACCCTGTATGCCTATGTGAGTCGTGGGCTGGTGCGTTCCGAGGCGGGGGGGACGTCGCGTCGTCGTCGCTATTTGGCGGAAGACATTTGGGTCTTGAAGCAGCGCAAACAACATCGGCGTGACCCGGCCAAGGCGGCGCAGGAGGCGTTGCACTGGGGCCTGCCGGTCCTGGAGTCGCGGTTGTCGGTGATTCACGGTGGCCGGCTGTACTACGCTGGCCGCGACGTCGTCGGCCTGGCGCAATCGTGTACGATCGAGCAGGTTGCCTCTCTGCTGTGGGAGGGGGAGCTGCACGCACCGTTCCCGGACGACGTCTTGATTCCGCCTGCTTGGAAGGCCGTGGCCAGCGTTGCGAGTGGCTTGCCGGCATTGGAAGGGCTGCAGTTGTTCCTGCCGGTAGCGGCGGCGCACGATGTTCACGCCTTCGATTTGCGGGCGCCGGCGGTGCGCCGGGCCGGGGCACGTATCCTGCGCCTGGTTGCCGGAGCGGCGGTCGGTGTTCGTCCGAGCCCGACAGCCGTAGCCGAAGTGTTGCAGCGGCGTTGGGCTCCGCACGATGCCGACGTGAAACGACTGCTGCAGGCCGCCCTGGTGCTGTATGCCGACAATGGTCTCAACCCATCGAGTTTCTCGGCGCGTTGCGTGGCCTCGGCGGGATCGACTCCGTACGCTGTCGTCAGTGCGGGCCTGGCGGCGTTGCAAGGGTCGAAGCATGGTGGGGCGTCGGAGCGGGCGACGGGGCTACTGGATGAAGTGCGCGACGCGCGTGGTGCGACGCGTGCTGTGAGCGCGCGCTTGCGGCGTGGCGAAGCGATCCCGGGGTTCGGTCATCCGCTCTATCCCGAGGGGGATCCGCGGGGAGCCTACCTGATGCAATTGATTGCCGAGCATCGGCCCAAGGTGCCTGAGGTGAAGTTGGCGATGGCTTTGGTGCGCGCCGTCGCCGATCTGATGAACGAGCATCCGACGGTCGATTTCGGTGTGGTGACGTTGTGTCGGGCGTTGGGGTTGCCGCCGGGCGCGTCGCTGGCGCTGCTCGGTGTTGGTCGAGTCGTAGGCTGGATTGCGCACGGCCTGGAGCAGTACCAGGAAGGCCGCGAGATTCGGCCGCGTGCACGCTACGCGGGAGATCTCCCTTCGGGTTGAGGTGGACGCGGCACGGGAAGCTCCACCTCTTCTCTTGGCTGGGGTAGCAACGAGTTGGGAGGGTGAAATGTCAACGCTTCGCGAATTGGCAAACAATCTGTGGGTAGCGGATCGACCGTTGAAGCTGATTGTCGGCGATATCGGCAGTCGCATGACCGTCCTCCGCCTCGCCGACGGCGGTCTCTTCCTGCATTCGCCGGTGCGGCTCGATGCCGAAACACGTGCGGCTCTCGATGCGATCGGATCGGTGCGTCACGTTGTTGCTCCGAGTCTGGTGCATCATTTCTTTGTTGCGGAGTATGCGATTGCCTATCGTGAGGCACAGCTCTGCGCGGCCCCCGGTCTGCCCCAGAAGCGCCAAGACCTGAAGTTCGATGCGCTGCTGAGCGATGAAGCTCCGACCGCCTGGCGCGACGAGATAGAGCAGCACTGCTTCCGCGGGGTTCCGCGTACCAACGAGGTGGTATTCTTCCATCGTGCTTCGCGGACGTTGTTGTTGACCGACCTGGCCTTCAACGTGCGTGCCGAGCGTACCGCCGGGGCGCGGCTCTTCTACTGGCTGGCGGGGGCGGCGGGCGATTTTGGGCCGCACCGCCTCATGCGCGCGTTGATCCGCGACCGTTCGGCCGCGCGCGCATCGGTCGAGCGAATTCTGCAGTGGGACTTCGATCGTGTTACGGTGACCCACGGCGACGTACTGGAAAGCGGTGGCCGTGCGGCGTTCGCGAACGCGTTCGAGTTTCTCTGACGGGATGCGCCCGCAGAAGGTATGGGGCCTTTGCAACAACACCAAATCTCCCCAGTGTTGCAGCAATCGGGCCGGATCACTGAGCTCCGGATGAGCCGCGAGCCAGGCGGCGGCGCGAATCGAGGCTTCGTTCAGCTTGCAAGTGTAGGGAGCAAGGCCGGAGCGTCCTTGCTCCCCATCGTTACGATGCGAGCGTCCGTTACTTCGGCGGCATGCGGATCGAGCCGTCGAGACGAACCGTTTCGCCGTTGAGATAGGCGTTTTCGACCATGTGGACGGCAAGCGCCGCGTATTCGGGTGGCTTTCCGAGGCGCGATGGAAAAGGGATGTTGGCCGCCAGAGCCTGGCGCTGCGGTTCCGGCAGCATCGCCAACATCGGCGTATCGAACGTGCCGGGGGCGATCGTCAGACAACGAATTCCGTCACGCGACAGATCGCGCGCGATCGGCAGGGTCATGCCGACGACACCACCCTTCGAGGCGGAGTAGGCTGCTTGGCCGATTTGTCCGTCGAAGGCGGCCACCGATGCCGTGTTGATGATGACCCCGCGTTCGCCGTCGTCGCTCGGCTTGTTCTTGAGCATCTCGGTGGCGGCAAGGCGCAGCACGTTGAAGGTCCCAATGAGATTGACACGAATACACAGCTCGAACATCTCGAGCGGCATCGGCCCGGCCTTGCCGGTAGTCTTCATGGCGGTACCTACACCGGCGCAGTTGACGTTGATATGGATAGCGCCAAACTTCGCCATGGTCGCTTGGATTGCGGCGGTGACTTGCTCGGTATTGGTCACATCCGCGGAGACAAACAACGCCTTGTCGGCACCAAGCTCTTTCGCGAGTTGCTCGCCGTTCGAATTGGGCCGGTCCATGATGGCGACATGCGCACCCTTGGCCATGAAGGCGCGTACGGTTGCCTCGCCCAGACCTGAGGCACCTCCGGTCACCAGGGCTACTGCTGCGTCGAGTTTCATTTTCGTTACCTCCGCTTCTGGTTTTGCGTTTCAAGTGGTTGGTGATCGCTGCCGCTCGCCAATATCGAAACGTGGCGAACCGCCGCGCGAGAGATTTACCACCAGCCCCGCTTGGGTCAACGACGTGCCGTAAGTGCGCCCCTAGATTGCTTGCCGTGGCCCGGATAGAAGATACTCCATGCGTTGGAAGAGATGGAGCCTGCTTGGACTGCTGATTGCAGCAGCGTGCGCGACGGTTCCATACACGAACCGCTCGCAACTCATCATGGTTTCGAAAGCCGATGAGGTGGCGCTCGGTGCCGACGCCTATCGTGAAGTATTGACCAAGGAGTCGATCACTCGTGATCCGGCATTCGTCAATCCTGTGCGCGAGGTTGGGGAACGCATCGCGCGCGTCGCCGATCGTCCGGACTACAAATGGGAGTTCAACGTAATTCAAAAGGACGTTGCCAACGCCTTTGCGCTGCCGGGCGGCAAGGTCGCGGTGTACACCGGGCTCTTCCCGATTGCCAAGGATACGGCGGGTCTGGCGGCGGTGCTCGGGCACGAAGTCGGCCACGCGCTGGCGCGCCACGGTGCGGAGCGCCTGAGTCAGGGGATCCTGGTCGATGTGGCGTCGGCGGGAGCGCATGTGTTGTTGGGCAATCAGTCGCCTGCCATGCAGCAGGTCACCATGGCGGCACTAGGCCTCGGCGTGCAGGTCGGCTACGTGTTGCCGTTTAGCCGCTCGCAAGAGTCGGAGGCCGATCACATCGGCCTCATCCTGATGGCCAAGGCGGGGTACGATCCGCAAGCGGCACTGGCCTTGTGGCAACGCTTCGAACGGGCTGAGAAGGATCGCCCGCCCGAATTTCTATCGACGCATCCAAATCCGGATACGCGGCAGGAGGACATCCGCGGCTGGCTGCCCGAAGCGCGCCAGCAGCTTACAAGCAACCTGGCTGCGGTGAAGCCGCTACCGGCCGTTCGTTGAGGCGTTGGCGCGCAAGTGCAAGTGCACCGACAGCGCCATGTAGTACACCGGAAAGAACAGCGACACCCAGGCCAGCAAGCGTGATGGCTGTGGGAACTGCGCCAGCAACCAGAACATCAAGCCCCCCCACAGCGCTCCGAGGACGTACGTTGTCCGCCGCGCTGTTGGGTTGCGGCTTGGGTAGAGATAACGAATCGGAACGAAGACCAGCACTGAGAAGATGCTCAACGTCGCAACGTTGAACCAGGTGGGCGTACCCAACGCGTACAGGTAGAACACCACGATATTCCAGTACGACGGGAAGCCTTTGAAGAAGTGGTCGTCGGTCTTTGCATCAATCTGGCAGAAGCCGTAACCGCTGGCCAGAAGCGGCATTGTTGCGACGAGCAGTCCCGGCCAGGTGGAGGGAACAAGCCGGGCGTGATACGCGAGAACCACGGGCACCACGACGTAGTTGAGGTAGTCGACGATGTCGTCGAGACGGGCTCCGTCGAAATGGGGGAGCACTTGCTTGACGCGAAAGCGACGGGCCAGCGTACCGTCGGTCGAATCGATGAATGTTGCGACCGCCATCCAGAAGAAGGCCAGCCCGTAGTTGGCGGAGGCAACGGCTTCGAGACCGAGAAACCCCAGGACCGCACCGAGAGCGGTATAGAGATGTACTCCCCAGGCTGAGACGACCGGATTCATCTCAGGGTGCGGGTAGCAATCGATTGCGGCTGCGGTGCATCGAGATCAGCGGCGCGACGCGCGCTGCCTCAAAAGCAAAACCCCGCACCCGGAGAAGGGTTGCGGGGTTTGCTTCTGTGTCACGATGCGTTTTGGAATCAGATCTTCGAAACGTTTGCAGCTTGCAGTCCTTTGGTACCCTGGGTGATCTCGAACTCAACCCGTTGTCCCTCTTCGAGCGACCTGAAGCCTTGACCCTGGATCGCCGAGTAGTGCACGAAGACATCTTGCCCGTCGTCCTTCGTAATGAATCCGTAGCCCTTTTGCCCATTGAACCACTTCACTGTACCTTGGACCATAGTGTCCCCCTGATGCTTGAGTTACTTCACATGTTTCTGGGAAGGCCGATGCGATAGGCTACTGTCGCCGACGAGGTGGGTCTGCCCCCAATTGAAAACCGTAGCACCGGTGCTTCGGCATCGATTCACCACGAAACACGCGAGCCTCTTAGCACGCGTTTGCTCGCCAGTGCAAACAAAAATTCGCAGTCGTTTGGAGGTCGACTTCACCTTTACTCAGAGAGATGTGGATGTTATCACGCCCGACGATTGTAGATGAGAAGACGCCTGCAGATCCTCGTTCTCACGAGTGTCGTCGTGCTCCTGGGGGCGGTGGGTTTCCTGGTCGGGCGCACCCTGTGGCAGCAGCACAGGCGTTCGCTGCCGCTGCTCCTCGACATCGTGCCGGGCGTGTCGCAGCACATTCAAAACTTCAAGCGAGTAAAGGTAAAGGATGGCCGTACGGTGTGGGAAGTGGCTGCAGACGACGCGCAGTATTTCGACGAGAGAAAGACCGTCGAAGTGAGGGGAATTGTTTTGCGCTGGTACTTGCAGGATGGACGCGTCGTCGGGCTGAAGGGGGATACCGGCAAAATCCTCCTCGACGGCCATGACGTGCAGCGTATCGACCTCGACGGTGATATCGTCGTGTCGTTGGCGGACTACGAAGTGAAGCTTGTGAGCGCGACGTACGACGAGAGTCGCGACGTCATCACGTCGCCCGGCCCGGTGGAGATTTCGGGGACGGCGTTGGCGTTGAAGGGCAGCGGCATGCAGGTCGAGTTGCGCCGGCAGCAGCTGAGCCTGATCAACGGTGTGACGATGCAGTTGCAGCCATCGCGCTTGCCCCGAGGAGGCGAGCACGGCCCGTTTTGAACAGATGCTGATCGGCATGACGGCTGTGTTGTCTTGTGCAGCGACCCCGCCTGCCGCCGCCGTTGGCCAAATGCAGGACGCACCTCGTCCCGTTGCGGCGAGCACGAAGGCCGCGAGTCCCGACAACCTCCTGGGCGCTTTGTCGTTTACGGCCGGTCGCGAACCGATCTCGGTTTCTGCCAATGGGCTGGAGTTCGACTACCGCGGGCGCGTTCTGACGTACAAGGGCAACGTCGTTGCGACGCAAGGGGATATGAAGCTGCAGACCGACACGCTGACCATCACTCTGGCGGAGGGCGGCGAGAATCAGTTGCGCGAAGTGGTGGCCGTGGGCAATGTGCGGTTGTCGAAGGGCTCGCGCACGGCAACGTCGGGACGTGCGGTTTTTGATCAGGTGAAGCATACCGTCGTGCTGACCGAGAATCCGATCCTGCAGGACGGCGGCAACCAGGTGACCGGCGACCGCGTGACCGTCTACCTCGACCAGGAACGCAGTGTCGTCGACGGCGGCAACGGCAAAGTGCGGGCGCTCTTCGCGCCGCCCAAGAAGGATGAGGGGGCGCCGGCGAATCCGTCGGCGACTCCGCCAATCCCATGAGCCGTTCCGACGATAATCGGTTGTGTGCCGACGGGCTGTGTAAGCGGCTAGGCGGCCGCGAAATTCTTCGTAAGGTTTCTTTGGAAGTGCGCGGTGGTGAAGTCGTTGGCCTGCTCGGCGCCAACGGTGCCGGCAAGACGACAACTTTCTACGCCATCGTCGGCTTGTTGCGTCCCGATCAGGGCAGCATCCAACTCAACGGCGAGGAAATCTCCAATCTGCCGATGTATAAGCGGGCGCGTATGGGCATCAGTTATCTGGCGCAAGAGCCGTCGGTTTTTCGTAAACTGACGGTGGAAGAGAACGTCTTGGCGATTCTCGAGACCTTACGCCTGACGCGCGAGGAGCGCGCCGAACGCTTGAACCGGCTGCTCGAAGAGCTGAGCATCTCCCATCTTGCCAAGAGCATGGCCTACTCGCTTTCCGGCGGCGAACGACGTCGGGTGGAAATCACCCGTGCCCTGGTCATCGATCCAATGTTCATGTTGCTCGATGAACCTTTTGCAGGAATCGATCCACTTGCTATTCTGGACATCCAGAACATCGTGACGCAGCTGAAAGGACGGGGAATCGGAATCCTAATCACGGACCACAATGTGCGCGAAACTCTCGGGATCTGCGATCGTGCCTATATCCTCAATGAGGGCGTCGTGCTCGAGGAGGGGACCCCACAGCAAATCGCGAGCAGTCAGCGTGCCCGCGAACTCTATTTGGGAGAGAATTTTTCACTCTAAGAACCATGGCGCTCGAAACCAAGCTCTACCAAAAGCTCAGCCAGCAGCTGGTGATGACCCCCCAGCTGCGGCAAGCGATCAAGATCCTCCAAGTGTCGCGCGCCGAGCTCGAGACCCTGATCGACGAGGAATTGGCCGAAAACCCAGTCCTCGAGGAGGATCAGGATGTCGAGGATGCCCAACGCGAGCAGCCTGAGCGCACGCACGATCAGGAAGCGACGGAACAGGCGGTGGCGGATCCGGCCGAATGGCCGGAACCTACGCTGCAACGCGAGACCACCAACGAAGTCGAAGCCAGCGACCGCATGGGCGAGATCGACTGGAAGGAATACCTCGACAATTACGGCAACGATTGGCACAGCCTTGGTGCTTCCAATGATTCGGACGATGAGAAGCGCCCGACCATCGAAAACACGATGGTGCGTTCGTCGTCGCTCACCGAACACTTGATCTGGCAACTGCGTATGGCGGGTGTCAATCCGATCGAGGAATCGATCGCCGCGATCATGATCGGCAACATGGACAAGGACGGTTACGTCCACGTCGACGTTGAGGACGTCGCCTTCCAAACCGGACAGGATTACGACCTGGTGGATGGTGTCCTGCGACGCATCCAGGATCTTGACCCGCCCGGCGTTGGGGCGCGCGACCTGCGGGAGTGTCTGCTCCTCCAGCTGCGCGCCGAAGGGAAAGAAGATTCGATTCCGGCCAGCATCGTACGCAATCATCTCGGCCTGCTCGAGAGCAAGCGTTATGACAAAATTGCCAAAGACCTCGGTGTGACCATCGAGGAGGTGGTGGGAGCGGCGAGCTACATCGCGACGCTCGAGCCTAAGCCGGGGCGTAACTTCGGAGAAGGGGACATCCGTTACATCACGCCCGACATTTACGTGCAGAAGGTCGGGGAAGATCTGGTCGTGACGCTGAACGATGAAGGGCTACCTAGACTGCGGGTCAGCAATTTCTATCGTCGCGTTCTCGGCGACAGCGAGACGGGTGACGCGAAGCGTTACATCCAGGAAAAGATGCGAGCCGCCGCCTGGCTGATCAAGAGCATCCAGCAGCGGCAGCGCACGCTGTATCTGGTCACCCAGAGCATCGTGCGCTTCCAGCGCGAGTTTTTCGAGTACGGCATCTCGCACCTCAAGCCGTTGGTCCTCAAGGATGTCGCGATGGACATCGGCATGCACGAGTCGACCGTGAGCCGGGCCACGGCCAACAAGTACGTCCATACTCCTCAAGGCACCTTCGAGCTCAAGTTCTTCTTCACCTCGAGCCTGCAGAAGGCCGACGGTGACGAGGTTTCGGCCGAAAGTGTCAAGGAACGCATCCGTGAGATCATCGCGCAAGAGGATCCGAAGCATCCGCTGAGCGATCAGCACATCGCCAAGATGCTAGCCAGCGAACACGTCGGTATCGCTCGTCGCACCGTCGCCAAGTATCGGGAGATGATGGGCGTGCTGCCGTCGTCAAAGCGCCGGCAAGCGTTCTGAAAGAGAAGGGAGGCGGTATGCGGGTAACGGTAACCTTCCGGCACGTCGATTCGACGGCCGGCCTACGGCGGTACGCGGAGGACAAGGTCGAGCGCTTGGGAAAATTCGCCCCGCGTACGGCCGAGGCTCACGTCATCTTGAGTGTCGAGAAAGAACGCCACCATGCCGAGATCGTCGTCGTCGGCAAACAACTCACTATCACGGCCAAGGAACAGACCGGCGACCTCTATTCTGCCATCGATCTCGCCCTCGACAAGATCGAACGACAGCTCAAGAAACGCGCCGAGAAGAAGAAGGACCGCCGTGGCGCCGACAGTGTCCTTCCGTCCTCACGTCCTGCCAGCCCGCCTTCCCGTCGTGGTGGCATCCGTTCGCAGCGCGTGGCGGTGAAACCCATGTCGGTAGACGACGCCGCCGCAGAATTGAAGCTCGCAAAGAGTGACTTCTTGCTGTTCAAGAATGTTGCAACCGACAGCCTCAACGTTCTGTATCGACGCAAGGACGGAAACTTCGGCCTGATCGAGCCCGAGGCGTAAGCCGCTCGAGTGGAAAGTCGGGCGATGAAACTCATCGACATCCTTCCCGAAACGCTTCTAATCGCGGAGCTGAAGGGAACCACGAAGGATGCCGTACTGCGAGAGCTCGCCGAGCGGCTGGCCGCAAACTATCCCGAGATCGATGCGGCGCGGCTGCTGGACGTGCTGTGGGAGCGCGAGCGTCTCGGCAGTACCGCGATCGGCGATGGTATCGCCATCCCGCACGGCAAGCTTTCCAGTGTGAAGGGCGTCATCGCCGCTTTTGGCAGGCACACGGCCGGGGTCAACTTCGACTCGCTCGACGGTAAGCCCACGCGGCTGATCTTTCTGCTGGTCGCGCCGGCGGAGTCGGTTGGTCTGCATCTCAAGGCTCTGGCGCGCGTCTCGCGGCTTCTGAAGGAAGTTGATTTTCGCCAGCGTTTGCTGACGGCTCCGGACGAATCTTCCCTCTACCGCGCCATGCGCGAAGAAGACGAGAAGTACTGAAGCCCGCACGCGGTGCAGCGGCGACGAACCAAACGGGATCGGGAAGATGCCTGACGCGGTGTCGAAGGTGTTGGAGATCAAGAATCGGCTCGGTCTTCATGCTCGCGCCGCCGCACAGCTCGTGCAGGTGGCGTCGAAGTTCGATGCCGAGGTGACAGTCACCAAGGATGGCCAGTCGGTGAGTGGCAAGAGCATCCTCGGACTCATGATGCTGGCGGCCGGCCAGGGGATGACGATCGAGGTCAGTGCCTCCGGCCCCCAGGCGCTAGAAGCCATGCTTGCCATAGAAAGCCTGATGGAACAGAAATTCAACGAGGAATAACGACCTTGACCCTGCTACACAGGGTGTATTATGAGCAGTAAATCACCGTTCGATGGAGAGTGTGCAATCCCAGCTCGCTCTGCATACGCAGCCCGCGCAAAGGAGAGGCTATGGCCCTAAAGGACTTTCTTTTTACATCGGAGTCGGTTTCCGAGGGGCATCCTGACAAGATGTGTGACCAGATTTCGGACGCCATCCTGGATGCTCTGCTCGAACGTGATCCCGACAGTCGCGTGGCATGTGAGACGCTGACGAAGACCGGCATGGTCGTCGTTGCAGGCGAAATTACCACGAATGCGGTGATCACCTATCCCGAAATCGTTCGCAAAACCGTGCGCGACATCGGCTACACGGGGTCCGACATGGGCTTCGATGCCGACACATGCGCCGTTCTCACGGCTATCGACCGACAATCGCCGGACATTTCTCAAGGCGTGACCGAAGGCCAGGGATTGTACAAAGAACAGGGTGCTGGAGATCAGGGCCTGATGTTCGGATTTGCCTGCGATGAAACCCCCGAGCTGATGCCGATGCCGATCGTTCTGGCGCACCAGTTGGTCAAGCATCTGGCCGACGTGCGCAAAGGCGGCAAATACGATTTCTTGAGGCCGGATGCGAAATCGCAGGTGACGGTCGAGTATCGCGACGGCGCGCCACGACGAGTGGATGCGGTGGTCGTTTCGACACAGCACAGCCCCGACGTGAAGTACGAGACGTTGCGCGAGATGATGATCGAAGAGGTCATCCGCAAGGTCCTGCCTCCCGAATACCTCGACCGTAACACCAAGTTCCACGTCAATCCGACGGGTCGTTTCGTCATCGGCGGGCCTCTAGGGGATTGCGGCCTGACCGGCCGTAAGATCATCGTCGATACCTACGGCGGCTACGGGCGACATGGCGGCGGCGCCTTCTCCGGCAAGGATCCTTCGAAGGTCGATCGCAGCGCGGCGTACATGGCGCGCTACATCGCCAAGAACATCGTCGCTGCCGGGTTGGCCAAGCGCTGTGAAGTGCAGCTCGCGTATGCCATCGGCGTTGCCGAACCGATCTCGGTGCTCGTCGATGCGTTCGACAGCGGGGTCGTCGCGAACGAGAAGCTGGCCTCGCTGGTTCGTGAGCATTTCGAGATGAAACCCGCCGGTATCATCCGCGCCCTCGATCTCAAACGTCCCATCTACACACGGACCGCGTCGTACGGACACTTCGGACGCAAAGCCGAAGGGCCGTTCTTCTCCTGGGAACGTGACGACCGGGCCGACGAGCTGCGGCGCGCCCTCGGCGCCAGCGCGCGGCCGAAAGCTACTGCAAGCGCCGCGGCAGCCGCGATGTAACGGATCGTCTTCTTTTTCGACGATTGCGCACGATCATTGCGAGCGTCCTGCCTTTGTGGGACGCTCGTACTGTTTTTTGGGTCAATCTTTGCGATAGCCCGACGATTCAGACGAAGGCGGCTTTCCCGAGCGACATTCAACGGAGCGGATTCGGTTCTCATCATGGCGACCTTTTCTGCCTTGCCGGCGCGCCAACGTGCCGAGAAGATCCTGGATGAGGGTCTCTTCGAGCCCCTGCTCGAAACCTCCGAGGCTTCGGTATTGGTCACTGGGACCGGCTTCCTGGCCGGGGCCCCGGTGATGATCGCATTGACCGATGGTCATGTGCGCGGCGGCACCATTGGGGTCGCTGAAGCCGGCGCCTTGGTGCAGCTCGCCGACACCGTGCTTAGCAAGCGGGTGCACGGACGACGACCCACCGCTCTCATCGTCGGCTTCGACACCGGTGGCGTACGTGTCGAGGAAGGACCGCGGGCTCTTGCCGCGGCATCGGCCGTGGGCGTAGCCCTGGCTCGACTGACTCTCCTCGGCATCCCGCTGGCGAGCATCATCAGCGGTCCGCGCGGCTGTTTCGGGGCCACGGCAGTAATGGCAGCGCTCCCCGAGCGCGTGATCATGACGGCGGACGCCCATTGGGGGCTCACCGTTCCACGCCTCTTCGGTTCGTCCCCGGATGCAACCGAGGCCGGCTACCTGGCAACTTGCGCG
>JACQEN010000035.1 GCA_016200585.1 Deltaproteobacteria bacterium | reverse complement strand
CCTAGCGAGGCGATGATTGGCTTACTAAGATCGCTTCCCTATGAAGCGTCTACTGCTTGCGGCGCTAGTACTCCAAGCTTCTTGCTTGCCGAGCTTAGCGCGCGCCGTCTCGCTCAGCGGCATCGTCCTGTACAAGGCCGATTACTCGGGAATTCCCAACAACATCTCCGAGACGACGCAAGGAAACCTGCGGGCTCAGTTGTGGCGAACGCAATCCGATCCGTATTGGTACGGCCTGGGCGTCTGGCTCGGGATGCCACCCGACTCCCTCAACTCGACACCCTTAAACGCTCCCAGCTTGATCTTGGAGTATCCGCTCAACGACGGTGAAACCGCCTTCACCCTCCTCGCCGAACCCGGCCTCGATGACGAATTCGACAAGTTCTCCCTCAACCTCTACTTCGACGGCGCCCTCGCGGGAGCGCCCGGAATCAGCGTCTTGTTCGACAAGAACGCTCCGCCGTCCGGCGCCGAGCCCACCGCGAACCGCCCTGACTATCTCTACTCGTTCCTCCTCGAACACCAACCGGGTGCTAAACCGCAGACGTTCTACGATGACGGGATCAACCGCGTGACGGTGGCTGCAGCCTCTTTCTTGAAACAGCAGCAGGTCAGCTCGGATTGGAACTTCGACCTGATGTGGCCGCACAAATTCGGCAAGAGCGGTGAGAAGGATCTCATCGGCATGCTGAAATTGCTCGTCGGACCGTCGGAAGGAAGCAGCGGAACACTCGCCGGCGGAAGCGGCAGCGGCGTAGCGCCCGCGGTAACCGGCTTGAACACCGGAGCCTCAGGCGGCGCACCGTACGTCGGAAATCCCGCCTATGGCGGCGGCGTTCCCAGCGGCGGCGGCGTACCTGCAGCGAGTGGTTTGCCGGCGGACGCCGGCTCGAATCGGCCGTACCAGCAGCCGAGCCGGGGCACACCCCCCAATACCGCAGCCGCGGCTGCAACGGCGGATCGAGAGACTGAATCAACCGCTGGATCCACGCCTGCCGCCGACCCAACGCCTGGCGCCACAACGCCGACCGCGGCGCGCACGCCATCGTCGAAAACCGGCACCGGTACCCCCGTTCGCGGTACAGCGACACCGGCATCGACAGTTCCCGTCAAGACGCCCACCAGGGCGGCGCCGATTCGCGTTGCCCCCGCTACGGCGTATCACCATCCGTTGATGACACCGACGCCGGGACGGCCGCGTTCGACACCCACCCGGCGGCACGATGATGACGACGAATGACCGGCACTGCGCTCTATCCGCGCAATAACACGTCGCAGTAGAGACGCACGCGACGGACCATCGCAGCAAGCCACGCACGTTGGTGAACAGCATGCCTGAGCAGACGTAGAATCCGACGCTCGATCCGAAAGCGATCGAGAGCCGATGGTGTGGGAATCGGCCGGCCTGTCTGGCGCGCGGCGTGCTCGACCGGCAAGAGCAGGCTGGCACGCGGGAAGCCCCAGGTCTGCAGGTCGGCATCGTCGATCGTCTCCAGCATTTCACGTACGATGCGCAGCTTCGCCGCATCCTGCGCCAGCTCATCCGCCCAACGCTCGACCGATGCCGTCACAGGCCGTGTATGTTTGTCGACGCTGATCGGGTCGCCGAGGCCTTTGCTGTCGTGCTCATGACTCCCGTACTCGATCACACCCGGCTCGAAGGGAAGGTCGAGAAAGTCGAACACGGCACGCATCTCCGCTTCCGGCTGCTGCACCAGCCGCTCGTATTCGACCTGCACCAACGGAACGGCGCGTTCGCGCAGGAAGCGCGCCATCGCCGGCACATAACGGTTGAGGATCGGATTGAAGCGACGGGCCGCTTCGTAGTCGCCGTCGAAGAAAGAATTGGCATAGGAGCTGAACACGGCCGCCGGATGGCGTGTCAGCACCACATAGTGTGCGCCCGGATACAACTTGGAAAGAAAGGGCAAGATCAGAGCGTTGGCGGGGGTTTTGTCGAGAAAGAACTGCTTTCCCTTGCCGCGCGCGGTCAAAATGCGCTCGTAGATAAGATCCGTGTAGGCGCGGCAGGCGGCGAGATAGTCTTGTTCACCGCGCGGCAGCTCGGCCACCAAGTCGCGTATCGCCTGCGCTGCCTGCAGGTGATCGAACGGCGCGGCGTCGACGCTGTCGAAGTATCCCAGGTGAGCGAGCGGAGTCAGGAGATGCGGCTCGGCCCGGCTATAGATCTGCGAGTGCGAGCTGAGCATTCGCATCAGCAGCGTCGAACCCGAACGTGGCGGACCAATAACGAAGATCAGTTGTTGTTCCATGGAATGGCCCGTGGTGGACGGCACGTCGCTCTGGCGGAAGGATCGCTCATGACAAATGCCGTATAGCGCATCGCGCCGGCTGATTGGCAAGGGAGCACCGCGAGGGAACCCGGATGGCCTTCGCCGCATGCGATGCTCAGATCGGTGCGATCAGTCCTTCCCGCTCAAGTAGTCCCCCAAGATACCGCGGCTGTGCTCGTCGTCGTGGCAGTAGGCGCAGAGATTCTCCCAATTGCTGCCGTCGGGCGGATTGTAGTTGTGGTTGCCATCGCGATGATGGACCGTGAGCAGATGCAAAGTACTCTCGTCGAACTCGCGGGCGCACTTGGCACAAATCCAGCCGTGAATCTCCAAGGAGCGGGCTCGGTAACCCTGCTGGCGCGTCAACGCCACCTGGCGCGCTGCGCGAACGACAGTCGTTGCATCAACGGACGATAGGGTGGGATTGTGCCGCCGCTTGGGTCGGAAGCTACGGGTCATGGCAAAACTATAGCGGACGGCGGCGAGTTGGCGAACTGCCTAGCGAGTCGCAAACGACGCATTGTCAGACAATGTGCTTGATGACGAAAATACTTTTGCTGTAACGTCGACGCAGATGTGCGGTCGTCACTTTGGAGGGGCCTATGTCGATTAAATCCGCAGTGAGGATGATTCAATCACCGATCCGCTCGGACGAACGGCGACCAACGGCTCTACGGGGAAAGGTGATTGCATGCATTCCTGTTCTCTTCTTGGCCTTCGCGACAACCGCCCGAGCAGACTATGCAAGCCTGATTCTAGGTGACGGCTCGGGACCCTACTATCGACTTGCCGAACCGAACGGGACGACGGCATTTGATAGTAGTGCTCGATCAGAAAATGCGTCGTACGATCAATCGAGCATTCTATACCAACAGGCCGGACTGATCGTTGGAGACAGCAATACCGCGGTGGTCAGTGTCGGCAACGGCGGGATACGGCGTCAGTCGTCCGTCGGAGGCATCAGCTACAGTGTCGAAGGTTGGTTCAGGCCGACGGGTCCGGCGGGAGCGCGAGCTCTGATCGCTCGCGTGACGCGACAGAACCGATGGGTTCAAATGGTTGGGATCCAGGGGGATGGCCACTTCCAGCATTACGTGTCGGACGGTACCTTTGAACGTCACGTCACGAGCAGCTCACTCGCGGAAAACGATCGCATCTATCATGTCGTCGCGACGGCGGAAGCGGGCGGGCTCTTCCACCTCTACATCAACGGTCGTGAAGACGCAGACCCTCAACCTGCGGGAACTTTGGCGACCGGTGATCACTGGCAAATCGCCGTGGGGCACGAGCCCGGATGGGGAAGTTTTCAGGGCACGGTTGATGAAATTGCGTTCTACGATTCTGTCTTAACTCCCGAGCAGGTGCGTCAGCACTACGCTGCGGGGCTTGCTTCAGAGTACGCCTCGGTAGCCTTGGCGCATGGCGCTGCCCCCTTTTACCGCTTGGATGAAGTTGGCGGATCGCGAGCGGTGGACGAAAGCCCTTTGGGAGATGATGCCCAATACGATGCTATAGGTATTACCTATCGACGACCCGGACTGATCTTCGGAGATCCGGACACAGCGGTCGGACTGTCAATCTTCGGCTCAATTCGCCGGAAGGCCAGCTCGGATTCCGCAGAGTACACGATCGAAGGATGGTTCAAACCCAGCGGCATGCCTGGAGCCCAAACCCTGATCGCCCGCGTCGATTCCGGTAACCAGTGGGTTCAGCTGGTGGGCATCCAGGCGGACGGCCGGTTCCAGCATTTTACGTGGGACGGCGTCTTGCAGCGCAATGTAGATAGTTCCATCGTCGTCAATCCGGGACGCGTTTACCATGTGGCCGCGACCGCCAAGAACGGCGGCTTCATGCGCTTGTTCGTGAATGGCGCGGAACAAGGAACACCCTTGCGTATCGGCATCCTTGCTCCCGGCGACCATTGGCAAATCGGTGCCTCCGCCCAGTCTGGTTGGGGGAATTTCGATGGCGTCGTTGACGAGGTTGCCTTCTATGATCATGCCTTGAGCCCGGAACAGATTCAGACTCACTTTCGTCTGGGAGCTGGACTTACCCCGCTCACCCCTACGTTTTCCGCCAGCGTTAGTCCGACCCCGACCGAAACTCGGTCACCGAGGCCATCGCTAACCGGTACCAACACTCCCTCCGATACTCCGACGCGAACATGGACTCGCACCCCGACGATGACATCGACCCCGACCCCGATCCCGAGCGCCACAAAATCGCGGACGGCAACGAACACCGCGACGTCGACTCAAACGCCTCAAGTGGTTCACGTCGATCTTGGTGCAACTTCCGGATTGCCGGGAGAGTCGGTTGCCTTGCTGGCTTCGATACATTCATCGGGTTTGCAAGTACTGGCGACAGCCAACGACTTCTCGTACCGCAACGATATTTTCGAGCTCGACACGAATCGCTGCACGATTGATCCCGCGCTCGGGAAGAAGTTGGTGATAAGCGTTCTTCCGCAGGGCACTGCTACAACAACGGTGCGAGCCTTCGTGCAATCCAATCCAAGTGCGATGCCCATCCCTGACGGGTTGCTCTACAAATGCACCGTGAACATTCGCCCAACTGCGGATCCGGGCATCTACCACTTCACGAGCATTTCTACGAAGGCCTTCGGTCCGGGAGGCATTTCTTATCCCCGTGTTCACGGAGCGGACGCCGAGTTTAGAGTTTCACTCGTCCAGACCTGTGCTGGTGACTGCAACGAAGACAGCGATGTAACGATCGACGAATTGGTCTCGGGAATCAACATCGGACTAGGTGATGGCGATGTGACGGGCTGCATCGCGGCAGACGTCAATCGCGACGGGGATGTTACCATCGACGAGTTGCTAGCCGGGACGAGCTCCGCCCTGCAGGGCTGCGCCGGATCGTAGTTCTCGATGCCCCGAGTCGAAATCAGCTCGGATCGTCGACGCTGGGTCGAACCTGCCCGGCCGGCGGTGCCTCAAAGCGCAAGAGCTTCCATTGCCCGACACCAGCGCGGCGCCAACGAATGCGTACGCCGATATCATTGACTCCGCGGAAGCGAGCCTTCGCCTGAAGCCTGTGCTCTCCCGGTACCAGCCGCATCGGAAAGAGCGGCTGCCTGTCGTCAATCGTCCAATTTATTTCCGATTGCCGCGTCTCTGCCTGGACCTCGTACTCCCCCTCTTCGGAGACGTTGAAGGTACCGTCCCACTCGACGCGGCACTCGTACGCTCCACGGTTCCCCCATGACTCGCAAACGTCAGGGACCGTCCCCCAACTTACCACCGGCTCCCGGCGTTCGAGCAGCAGCTGGTTCCCATCTCCCTGGAAGTAGTTGGCGTGCATGGTGGCACGCAAGATGGCCTGCGGTTTCTGCGACGCGAAGATGCAGGCCGTTTGCGTCAAATGCTCGAAATTCTCAGGGTGACGGATGACTTTGCAGCTGGCATCGGGGAAAGCCGTCTGCATGAGCTCCATGAGATCGTCGCGTTCATATGGTTCTTGGATGAGGAGGTGGAGCTCGCGCCCCTTCCAAGGCCCACTGCGACCTTCGAGCAAGGGCACGAGGTCGTCAGTTACCGAACCTGGCACGCGATCGCCGCGCCACCACGTGTAGTCGTTCAACTGAAACATGTTGTGCATGTCGGACACGAAGAGCAAGTAGCCATTGTCCGGCATCCCATGCAGATAGGTGATGCCATTCGTATAGAAGTTGCGGAACACTTGGCGGACGACGCGGTTGTTCGCCGTACGCACGAAGTAAGCGTCGTAGTTGAGGTAGAGGGCCGCGCCACACATCCCCCATGCCACGACCGCTATCACCGCCGTGCCGGCTCGGCCAAGACGCTCGCCAGTCACGGAAATCAAGCGGTCACACAAGAAAGCAATCAGCAGAAAGAGCAGCGGAACGATCCCCTGCAGACGACAGACGACCAGAGTCTGCGTAATAGTCGCTCCGACAAAGAGCAAGAAGAGAAACGCCCAAACGAAATAGCCCTGTAAGCGGTACCGCCAGAAGCGCAGGCAGTAGAACACCGCCGCGGTAAACAAGACTCCGGTAATGGGATCCAGCATGGGCTCACCGGGCAAGTTGTAAGCCTGTTCGGTATCGCCCCAATGATGAAAGATCTTGAGGGTATCGACCTGCCGCAAGACGCGCAGCCACAGCCATGAACCCCAATCATCGGTGTAGTACAATTTGTTTTGGTACGATCGGTTGGCGGCTTCGAGGAAGTAGGCCGGGTTGTCATGCAACCGGCCTCCTAGAACGACAAACACACCCGCCATTGCAAGTGCGACAAGGACCGTACCTGCAACGTGGATGAGAAGACGCCGCTTCGCAGCCGTTCGTAGAACAGGAGTCGACGCACGGAGCCAATCGCGCACGTCGATCGCGGTCATCATCAACAAAAAGACGGCAACGAGAATCGAGGTGCCACGGTACCCTGCGTATGCGTAGAACGTGTACGCACTCCAAAACCCAATCCACGGATACAACCTCAAGCCGCGTCGCTTGTACGTGCGGACACACAAAGCGAGAACAACAACCACAAGAAACGTCGTCGGAAAAATGTTGTGGGCGTTTCGTGCGTAGTTGAGATGCCAACGGCTCATCGCTAGGAGAGCCGAGCCGATCAACGCAGCGGGAGGTGAGACCACTTGTCGCGCCAGAAAGTACAACGCCGGAATCGTCAGTGCGCTGACGATCGAAAACGGCACACGCAAGACGGTGATGTCGTCGGTCCCGTACATCCAAAATCCCGGAACGCCTAGCCAGCGATCGAGAAGGAATTCCCAGGGCCGCGATTTCAAGGCCAGAATTTCCCATGCCCCCATTCCCGATTGCGGCTCTTCAATCGCGTAGAACCCGTCGTGCGGCGGGAAATAGTCGTACTTGTAAAAGCGCATAAAGAAAGCCAGCCCGACTACCAGTAGAAGTACGGCGATCTCCCAGGCTGTCCACGGCGCCGATTCTGATGACAGGCGCCAGCGTCGATCCAGAATCGCCAAGCCGACGCTCCACACGGCAACGGCTGCAACCGTCAGCGGCGCCAGGTAGTCGAATGCTGCGGTCCAGCGGAAGAACAGTCCGTAGCAAGCGTAGCCGAACACGCCGATCCCGAGCAGCGAGACGAGCAAGCCGACGACAACCCGATAGCGCGATGTGGGTGTCGGCTGAAGAGAAACAGCGGGAATCGCCAGCGGCTGTGGTGGCCCCATGACAAGGGCGGCAGTCAGCGCACCTACTACCAAGGCGATGGTCGCCTGCGTCACATAGCTCTGTTCGCGTATGAACCACTGGCCGACACCGGCAGCTGCTATGCCGAGGACTACGAGCGCGAAACGCGCCCAGGACAACTGCTCGGTCGGTTTCACCTTCCGCTTGCCTCGCCCTCGCTTCGCCCGACGCTCGGGGCTCTTTTCTCGCAAAATATCACTTGCGGTCCGTTCGCCAGGTTGCGTCGTCTAACATGCGATGCAGAGAGCGACAAGTTTTCTCTCTTCGGCGCTTTTCTGCCCTCGGTTGTTTCTGACCGCGCGTCGTTCGCTTCGATCCGCCACCGGGCGGCAACCCAGAACCGGCCGCCGGCAGGCTCCAAGGATTCGGGCAACGGAGCCTGTAGCCAACCCGCGATCCTTGTGCAGTCTGGACTCATCAGTACGGCAACCGTGAAAAACGCCCAGTCAGTTTTGGGCGCGCAGACTCGCCATGCACACTACACACTCAGTGTGCCCCATCTTGTCGGTAGAGAGGGGTGTGCTCAGACCGCGATCCTCGCTTCCGCAGTCGCCCGCCCCCAGAGTTTGACGCACCGGCACCCGATCCAGACGTTCGGCAGTTAGCGCGATCGACTTTTCCAGATGCGGATTCAGGTACAGTCATGACTCCCTCTTCTTGTACTATCGACAGCTCGTGGAGTACCTTAAGGAAGACCGGTCGTAACGGTGGCGGAAGTACGTGCCGCAATCCCGGAAGGAAAGCGGTGGGGAGGCAAGGTGAAGGGTTCCATCAAAGGCTGGCTCTTGGTGTTACTCCTGTCGGCGCCGATCGTGCCGCAACTTGCCTTCGCGGTTTGCAACTGCCCATCGCAATTCGATTTGCGCGTGATCGGTCCCTCGACGATGCAGATCCCACTTGCCTGGGACGCGGTCCCCGGAGCCTCCGCGTACACAGTGGAACGTAGCCTGACCTGCGACTTTTCCCAACCAGCCAACTGCGACGTGGTGAGCACTCCGACCTGCTACAAGCTGTCCAGCTTCATCACAGCGTTCGGAGACACCGGCAAACTGCCCACCGATCGCAATCGATTCCGCCGACCATCCGGCTTACAGAACGCAACGACCTACTACTACCGAGTTAGGGCTAAGCTCCCTACAGGTGAGCTGATCTCCGACTGCGAGAGCGCTCAGCTCGCACCACTACCGACTCGGGGTGTAGCGGGAGATCTGCAAGCCGATTTGGTGCTGGGGCAACCGGACTTCAGCCAGAACGAGTTCCGAAAGACTTCGGCGGTTGGAACCCAGTGGGCGGGTGGCATCACGGTCGATAAGACGCGGATCCCCAACCGGCTCTACATTTCCGACACAAACCATAACCGGGTCTTGGGCTTTGATTCGATCGGTCACTGTGCGAACTCGACACAGTGTACCAGTGATGCCGATTGCCCTGCCGGAGTCTGCACTCTCGATCATCCGAATCTCACGCCGCAGATCGTATTGGGGCAGCCGAGTGTCGTAGATCACGCGGCCTGCAACGGCGACGGCACGGCACAGCGCTACCCCGATCGAGCCGCGGCTACGGACGCTACCTTATGCCTCATTCCTCCCGAAACACTGTCAATTGGCGAGAGTGTTTCTGAAACCTCGATGGAAGTGGATGCTTCCGGCAACCTCTATGTCCCAGACCTCTTCAACAACCGAGTCGTCCGGTACGCCTCGCCTCTACCTGGGGCAGGCCAGTCGGCAAACGGCGAGTGGGGCCAATCGAGCTTTGCAGGTAATCAGGCCAATCGCGGGGGTACGGTATCGAGCAACGGACTGGCATTTTCAACAACCGGCGCCCGAGCCGGCGTAGCCGTCGACCATCAAGGGAATCTCTGGGTAGCCGACCCGGGGAATGCTCGAGTTCTCCGGTTTCCACATACCGCCATCGATACCATCGCGTCGGACGCTGACATCGTTCTTGGACAAACATCCTGTTCGGGGACCGTCCGTGGTGACTCCGTCAGCCGACCATTGACCCAGTTTGCCTATCCCAGCGACGTGGCAGTCGATACGATCAACCGAGTTCTTTACGTACTCGACGCTTCGTTCGCCACCACGGACACGCAGCGGGTGATTGCCTACCAGCTTCCCGTCGATCTTCCGCAGCGCCCCTCGTGCGGAGTCGAGCCTACCCTGATTGGCCAAGCGATCCTCACACAGCAAACGCCGCAGATGCCGTTCTACTGTGACGTAAACGGATTTGGCGGCATGCAGCCGACTGCTCTCGTCATCGATTCGGTCAGCCACGGGCTGTGGGTTGAAAACAGCTGTTTCTTTGCCGAAATGTTCGACCTCGGCACGCTGCAGCCGGTTTTCCGCGTGCAAGTCCTCCACATGACGGGGTTGGACGTCGACCGCGAAGGCAACCTCTACGCCAGCGACAAATGGTACGATACCTACCGATTCCGCCATAGCTCTCTGGTCGCAAATGGACTCAACTTCCAGTCGAACACGTCCGCCCGTGGCATTGTGTACCCTGGATTCCGTAATCCGCCGACGGCAGATGCCTACTATCGCAATTTCGGTGTCACCGTCTTCGGCTCTACCCCAGGAAGTCAACAGCTCATCAGCGCTGATTACCATCGGCTCCTGATCTGGAACAATTTTGATGCGGGTTCGTTCACCAGCAATGGCCAGCCATTGACCAATGGCGCCAGTGCACAGGATGTCTTCGGCGAACCTGACTTCGTCACCGAAACGCTCAGCGAACGTTACGACTACCCACAGGTCACCGCCGGGCGCTTTTGGATCCAGCTACCAGCGGCGGGAGCCGTCGAAGCATTTGAATTTCCGTTGCGTGGAAGCCTGTCACCTGGCGGACCGTCGATCCCATCAAAAAAGGTCTACATCAACGTAAGATCACCAGCATTCACCGGCTATCCGCTCCTTGGAATGCCAGGGCAGACAATCGCGGCACAGGATGCGGACCTTCTTGATTTCGCAGTCGGGCCATCGGGCAACGAAATGTGGGTAGCCGACACCGATCGAAGCCGGGTATTCCGAATCAACAACTTGAATGGTCCTGGCTCGCCATACGTGGATGTCGTACTGGGACAAGACGACCTGACACAAACTGGATGCAATAAGGGTGTTGGTGCCGCTGGCCAAATTGCAACCAGCTTGTGTTACCCGAATGGAGTGCTGCTCGATCCCGAGGGCAACCTCTACATTGCGGACAACGGCCATGAGGCCGGCGCCAATCAGCGCATCATCGAGTTCGACGCCAGTCGCTTCGCCTTCAAACCAGGAGAAGTCACTG
>JACQEN010000263.1 GCA_016200585.1 Deltaproteobacteria bacterium | reverse complement strand
TTGGCTCGACCTCGAACGCGATCGTCACGTCATTCTGCTGAGCAATCGTATCCACCCTGAACGCGACAACGACGCCATCAAGGCGTTTCGCCCGCTGATTCACGACCTAATCTGCGAAGCGCTGAAGTGAGTCGGAACACGGCCGCTGCCGGCGGTGCGGCGGCGGATCCCCAGAGCGGCGCGCCGCGGGTGTATTGACCGTCACACGTTGTCTGCGTCATTCGCCGGCGATAGGTTGGTGTCGATGCTCAGCAGCCGTTTGCTCACGACGTTGTGCGCCATCGCCGGCGACGACGGAGTCATTGTTCGTCCTCACGAGCTGCGCGTCTACGAGTGTGACGGCTACACGCTGGAGAAGAGCGCGCCGGACGTCGTCGTTCTACCGCGATCCACCGAGCAGGTGTCGCAGATCCTGCGCCTGCTCGACGCCGAGGGCATCGCTTTCGTCCCGCGCGGCGCCGGCACCGGCTTGAGTGGCGGCTGCCTGCCGCTTGACGCGCCGGTAATGATCGGCACCAGTCGCATGAAGCGCATCCGTTCCATCGACCGCGTCAATCGCCGCGCGGTGGTCGAAGCCGGCGTGGTCAATCTGTCGGTGTCCAACGCGGTAAAAGCCGACGGCTTGCTGTATGCCCCCGATCCGTCGAGCCAGATGGCGTGCACCATCGGCGGCAACGTTGCCGAGAACTCCGGCGGTCCGCACACTCTCAAGTACGGAGTCACGACCAACCATGTGCTCGGCATCGAGCTGGTGCTGCCGAGCGGCGAAGTGGTCGAGCTCGGCGGCGCGGTCGAGGATGTGCCCGGATACGACCTCACCGGCCTGGTGGTTGGCTCCGAGGGAACCTTCGGCATCGTCACCGCCGCGACGCTGCGCCTCATCCGCCAGCCCGAGGCCTGTACGACACTGTTGGCGATCTTCGAGAGTGTCGACGATGCGACGGCGACCGTGTCCGACATCATCGCCGCGGGAATCGTCCCGGCCGCGATCGAGATGATGGACCAACTCATCGTCGAGGCCGTCGAAGCGGCGTTCCGTTTCGGCTTCCCGACCGACGCCGGCGCGGTGCTGATCATCGAGCTCGACGGGCTCGCCGCCGGTCTGCCGCCGCAGGCCGAGAAGATCACCGCCCTCTGCCAGACACGCCGGGCGCGCAGCGTACGCGTAGCGCGCGATGACGCCGAACGCGCCGCTCTGTGGAAGAGCCGCAAACGGGCCTTCGGCGCGGTCGGCCGTCTAGCGCCGAGCTATTGCACACAAGACGGCGTCGTACCACGCACCAAGCTGCCGGAGATTCTGCAGCGCATCTTGAGCATCGGCCGGCGCTACGACCTGCGCATCGGCAACGTCTTCCATGCCGGCGACGGCAACATCCATCCCATCCTGCTGTTCGACGAGCGCGACGAGAAACAGGTCGAGCGCGTGCTCGCAGCAGGCCGCGAGATCCTCGAAGCGTGCGTCGAGCTTGGCGGCAGCGTGACCGGCGAGCACGGCATCGGCGTCGAGAAGATCGCCCAGATGCCGCTGCTCTTCTCTCCCGACGATCTTCTGATCATGAGCGAGTTACGGCGCGTGTTCGATCCGCACGGCCGCTGCAACCCGGGGAAGATTTTTCCGACGCCGGGGGCCTGCGTCGAAACGACGCGACCGCACCGACGGGCGGCTTTGTGACGCCGCAAGACGTGGGCAACGATCGCTCGCAGATCGCGCGCCGATTACATGACGCGCTCGGCAACGGCGTGGCGCTGTACGGAGAGGCAACCCGAACCTTTGCCATCGACGGCTCCGCTCCGGCCGCGGTACTGTACCCGGCAACGGTGGCCAATGTGCGTGACTGCCTGGCGGTCGCCTCCGAGCTCAGCCTCGGGGTGGTACCGGTGGGCAACGGCACGCAGCTCCATCTCGGCCATGCACCCCGAAGCTACGACGCGGCGCTGTCGCTGCGCAGCCTGCGACGCGTGGTCGCACACGAGACGGCGGATATGACGGTGACCGTCGAGGCGGGTTGTACGCTCGCCGAGCTCAATGCGCGCCTCAGCACCAACGGGCAATGGCTACCCCTCGATCCGCCGTGCCCCGAGCACACCACCGTCGGCGCCTTGATTGCCACCGATGCTTGGGGGCCGTCACGATTCTCGCAAGGCAAGGTCCGCGACCTGCTTATCGGAATCTCGGCCGTGCTTGCCGACGGCCGCCTCATCCATGGCGGTGGGCGGGTGGTCAAAAACGTCGCCGGCTACGACTTGATGAAGCTATTCACCGGCTCCTTCGGTACGCTCGGCGTGATCACCGAGGCAACGTTCAAGGTGCGCCCACGTCCGCAAGTGAGCTCGGTGCTGGTCTGCGAGTCGCCGAGTATGGCTGACGCCGTCGATGACGCCGTCGAGATCATCGCAGCGCCGCTTGCGCCGCTCTATGTCACGGCCCTGAACCCCACAGCCGCAAGCTTTCTTCATCTTCCATCGGCGGCGGTGTGCGTCGGCATCGGTGGCAGTGCGGCAGAGGTCGCAGTGCAGGAACAGCGACTTCAATCTCTGCGTGCCGAGCGCTCGGTTGTGCGCCACCACGGCGCTACCGCCACTCGGCTTCTAAACGGGCTGCGCGACTTGCCTTCGTACAATGCATCGCTCGGCGCTCGAATTAGCCTCTTGCCGACCGAGATGGCTGCGTTATTGCGCGACGTCGAAGAGCGAACGCAGCGCGATCAGCTGCCTACCGCGATCGTAGCTCAGGTCGGTAGCGGGGTCGCCCATCTCCGTTGCGGCAAGAGGGATGGCGATGCTTACGACTGGGCCGCGCTCGGCCGGTGGCTGCGCCAGTGCGTCGCGCACACAGGTGGCCACGTGGTCTTCGATCGATTGCCGCCCGACGCGCGCGGGCATCTCGATCCGTGGGGCGATGCGATTCCGGGATTCGCGCTGATGCGCGGGATCAAACAGAAGCTCGACCCGCGCGGCATACTCAGCCCGGGGCGATTTGTCGGGAAACTCTGACGGAATTGAGGATTGGTGATTTTCGATTGCAGATTGGACTAGGAAGATGAGCGCAGCGAACCCATTCGTCCATCCTCAATCGTCAATGGTCAATATCTTGGACTGCGTTCACTGCGGCCTGTGCCTTTCCGCCTGCCCGACGTATCTCGAGCTCGGCACGGAGACTGACTCACCGCGCGGCCGCATCTACCTGATGCGCGGGCTCGAGGAGAAGTCCATCTCGTTGAGCCCGGATGTGGTTCGCCACCTCGACCTTTGCCTCGGCTGCCGCGCCTGCGAGACGGCATGTCCGTCGGGGGTTCGTTACGGCGAGCTGATCGAATCGGCTCGTGTCGCGGTCGAATCGCAGCATCAGCGATCGCCATCGGATCGCTTCAAACGACGCATGATCGAGCTGGTCTTCCCGCGTCCGGCGGTGCTGCGCACATTCCTATGGCCGCTGCGTCTGCTCGAGTTGCTCGGGATACTGCCCTGGGTTCGAAGAATCGTTCCGCTGGCGCGCCTGTTGCCGCCGCTGCGATCGTGGTCGCAACCGGCGCGAATTGTTGCGGCCCACGGTCGTGAAACGCAACGCGTCGGGTTGCTCAGCGGCTGCGTGGCGCAGGTGCTGTTTGCGGAAACCAATCGTGCCACGGCACGTGTGCTGGCGCGCAACGGCTGCACCGTCGTCACGCCGCGGCAACAGGGTTGTTGCGGTGCGTTATATCTGCACGCCGGCAACCGCGAAGCGGCGCGTGCTTGTGCGCGGCGCAACATCGATGCGTTTGGCGCCGACCTGCAGACGATCGTCGTCACCGCGGCCGGTTGCGGCGCCGCAATGAAAGAGTACGCTGCGTTGCTCGCGGACGATCCCGCCTACGCCGAACGGGCCCAAGGGTTTGCGCAACGCGTACGCGACGTGACCGAGCTCCTCGACGCGCTGCCGCTGCAGCCGCCTCCGGACATCGGGCCGATGCGCGTGACCTACCACGACGCCTGCCACCTGGCGCACGGCCAGGGCGTGCGCGA
Source organism: Deltaproteobacteria bacterium (assembly GCA_016200585.1). Lineage (GTDB taxonomy): Bacteria > Desulfobacterota > Binatia > HRBIN30 > HRBIN30 > JACQEN01. The sequence continues at coordinate 32,652 of JACQEN010000263.1, read as the reverse complement.
AGCGCCGCGGCGCTTGCTGCGCCGCATCCCCGGCGTCGAGCTCGTCGAGTTACCGGAATCCGATCTCTGTTGCGGCAGCGCCGGCAGCTACAACCTCACCGAGCCCGAGATGGCGCGGCGTCTCGGCGAACGCAAAGCCGAAAACATCGCAGCGACCGCAGCCCACTGTGTCGCTGCGGCGAACCCGGGCTGTGCTCTGCAGATCCGTGCGGCCTTGCTGCGCGCGGGAATGTCGGCTGACGTTCGCCATCCGGTGGAGCTGCTCGACCTCGCCTATCGTCGGGCCGAGTGAGAAAGAAAGAAGGCGAAGCTTGGTCCCGCACCGGCGGCGTTGAGGGAATCACCAACCTTCGTCCGGATCGGGGACATCACCGCGCAGCAGCGCGACGTCGGCCTGGTCGCGCAGCGACTTGCTGCGGCGCCGACCCGGGTCGGCGGCGGCCCGTTCCTTCATTACAATCAGGTCATCCTTCTTGACGATCCTGAGCGTACGGCCGCCGAGGTCGAAGCGCTCCGCTCGGTCGATCATCGCGTCGAAGGACGGGTCGAACGCCAGTTGGACCGGCTCACCCAGCGGATGGCGGAAGTTCAAGCTGTGGGCATGCTCTCCCACGAGACGAAATCCGCGGTTCGTAAGCGCTTCTCTGGCGGCGGATCGCGTAACCGTTGAACGGACGGCAACATCGGTATCCGCTGTTGCGCGCGGCGCGCCAGAATGGATGCCGACGGCAACGCCACCGATCAATGCGTAGGGCAGTTCGAGCGAATCGAGGATTTGAATGAGGTCGAGGATGGCCGCCAATCTGTCGGGAGGGTTATCCATTGTCCGCTTCCTTGGGTCTCGAGCCGCAATCAACAGCCAATCGCGCCGGGTTGCGGCCGTCGTCGCTTCGAACAGCGATCGAGCATCGGAACGCATGGCGGCAGACTATCAGCACGACGCGACGACGGAAAGGAGAAGTCGTCTGGTTCGAGACGGCAGTCGGCTGCCGAGGTCACCGCCGCATTGCTCCATCCAGCTCCTCGCTGATCTGCTCCAACGTCTTGCCGCTGGTTTCCGGCGCATAGCGCAGGACGATCGTGGCACCGACGATCGGTCCGATCGCCATGATGCCGACGGCAAACGGGATACCGATGCGATCGGCAAGGAATCCGATCGCCAGCGGCGTGACGATTTCGGTGCCGCGGCCGAAGAGATTGGTCGTCCAGCTGTAGCCGGTGGCACGGATCTCGGTCGGGAAAAGCTCCGTTGCAAACGTTGCCGTTGCCGAGTTGGCGCCGAGGAAGCACACGATGCTCGCCGACATCAGGGCGGTCTGTACGATCAAACTCGGCGAGCTCACCATGAACAAGGTAAAGATCGAAACGGCGGCTCCGTAGTAATAGAGCGCGCACGTCAAACGGCGGCCGACACGGTTCATCAAGAAGCCGGAGGCGGGCGCGCCGACGACGAAGCCGACGATGTAGCCGCCGGCGACGACCAATGTGTACTCGCTCGGCCCATAGCCCAGATTGCGGGCGGCGTGGATTGTCCAGAAGGCTACGGCCGGTGACGTGACCAGATGGTTGCAGTTCCAGATGAGCGTCACCAGCAGCGAACGCGCGCGGTAGCGTTTCTGAAACGGCACACGCATGGCAGCGAGCTGGTCGCGCCACGACCGGTGTGTCTTGCCGCTGCTTCGCAGGTGCTCGAAGCGGCGGGTCTCTTTCATTCCGAGCCGCAAGAGCAGCACCAAGCCGACGGGAATGAGGCCGAGCAGATACATGGTGCGCCAGTCGTACTTGGTCAAAATCCAGCGCGCCGTCATGAACGAAGCAATCGTGCCCAAAGCACCGACACCGGCCAGCAGCGAAATACCGAAGCTGCGCCAACGAGTGGGATACTCCTCGCCGATGATGATCAGCGCCAGCGAGAACTCAGCCGCCAGAAAGATGCGCGAGCAAAACTGCCAGGCGGTGAACATCTCGATGCTGTCGGCATAGGCGGTAAGCCCGGTGAACAAGGCGTAACCGAACACGGTCAGCGTGATAATGGCGCGACGGCCGAAGCGGTCGGCCATCATCAGGATGAAGAACGACAGCACCGCACCGATACGCACCACAAGATTCACCAGCCCCCACTGCGTATGATTGAGGCCGTGGATCTTTTGGATGATCGGCGCCACGGTCGACAGGATGGAGATGTTGAAGGTGTCGAAGATCGTCGCCGAAACGAGCATGGCCATGAGGCCCCAAAGATAGGGCGACATCTCGGTGACTTCGGCGGAGGCAGGCAGGGATCGTGCTTCTGAAGGCCTAGGGGCCTGAGGGACGCAGCTGCGGTCGGTCATCCGAGCTTCCTCAGGACCCCGGGGCTACAGGCCCCCAAACGCGTCACTTGCCGCGCCACTGCGGCTGGCGCTTTTCCACGAACGCGCACATGCCTTCCTGAGCATCGGCGGCCAGGGCGTTCATGCTCATGACTTCCTTTGCATAGGCGTACGCTTTGGGCTGGTCGAGATCGATCTGAGCGTAGAACGCTTGCTTGCCGAGCTGCACCGTCAGCGAGCTGGCGTTGGCAATCTGTTCGGCAAGCCGTTGGACCGAGTCGTCGAGCTGGCCGGCGGGTACGACGCGATTGATCAACCCCCATTCGGCCGCCGTGTGCGCGTCGATGGCGGTGCCGGTCAAAAGCATTTCCATGGCCCGTTTGCGGCCGATGGCGCGCGTCAATGCGACCATCGGTGTCGTGCAGAACAAGCCGATGTTGACGCCGGGAGTGGCGAACTTCGCCTCCTCGGTGGCGACGGCGAGATCGCAGGTCGCCACCAATTGGCAACCGGCCGCCGTAGCGATGCCGTGAACACGCGCGATCACCGGTTGTGGGATCCCCTGAATCAGCGTCATGAGCTGTGTGCAGACGTCGAAGAGATGGCGATAGCCGGCAATGTCGCCGCCGGTCATCTCGCGCAGATCGTGTCCGGCTGAAAACGCCGGCCCATTTGCCGCCAGGATGACGACACGCGTAGCCGACTGCGCGCTCACGGCACGCAACGCCGCCATGAGATCGTTCATCATCGCCAGCGACAGAGCGTTACGGCGCTCGGGCCGGTTCAGGGTGATCTTCGCAACCGTCCCTTCGCTCACCGAAACGTTTTGCTCAGCCATGAAATTCTCCTTTGCGGCGACACTACCACAGTGCCGGGGACGCGCCACAACGCTGTTCCCTTTCCGTCCCTCCGCGTCTTTTGTGCAACCTCAGACCGTGGTACAGCCGCAATCAGGAGGTCGGGGATGGACATCCAGAACGAACAACTGGTGCGCGAGTTTTGTGCGGCTTGGGTGCGACGCGATATCGCCGAGCTGCTCGGCTACTTCGCTGCCGATGCGGTCTACCACAACATGCCGCTCGAGCCGCTGCAGGGTTTGGAGGCCATCCGCGCAACCCTGGAGATGTTCATCACGCCGGCCCAGAGTATCGAGTTCAAGATGCTGGCCGTGGCGTCGACGGGCAACCTTGTGTTCACCGAGCGCGTCGATCGATTCACCATCTTCGGACGCGAAGTGACGTTGCCGGTTGCCGGAGTCTTCGAAATCGCCGCGGGAAAGATCGTTGCCTGGCGCGACTACTTCGATATGCAAACGTGGCTGCGCCAAAGCGGTATGGCCCAGTAGCTCGCGGCGACCTCAGCTTCCTGGCGCTTCGGGTTTGTCGCGCCCGAGAGGCCCCACCTCGCGCTTGGCTCAAGGTGAAACCCGAGCACGCCTAAATTGCGTCGGTGCGTTGCGCCAAGCCGCCGGGCGATTAAACTCCCATGGCAGGTGTAAATGCATCATGGACCGACCAGGAATCCACGACATCCCGCGCGCGCAGGTGCTGGATCGCCTGCGCCAGCTTGCCGTCCAGGTCGAAGAGATCAGTGCTCTGGAGCGTTACGACTTTTTGCTCAACAGCCGCATCCGCGTCACCCTGCGTACCGCGTTCCCGAGCTCGTACAGGCGCACGGCAAAGCTGCGCAAACGCGAGCATCACTACGTCTACCGAGCCTGGAACTTCAATTTCCATCACCGCGGGCGCATCGACGAGCGCTACACCGACTTCTTCATCTGCGTGCCTCTCGGCGGTGGGGCGATCGATCTCGACCACGCCTACATCATCCCCTGGGAAGTGCGCAGCGGAAAGACCTTCTACCTTCCCGACTCGCAGCGCCCGTATCGCGGAAAATATTCTCGCTTCCGCGGCGCCTGGGAACTACTGACCCAACAGGGAATCCCGGCCCCCGGCCCCGAGCCCCCAGCCAGCGCTAGCGGATCTGCTTGCGGAACGACGCGCTGGCAAGGCCGAAGATGACGACGCCGAAGACGAGCAGCACGGCCGCTTCGTCTTTGAGCTCCGACCAGCCGACGCCTTTGAGAAAGATGCCGCGCACGATCGTGATGTAGTAGCGCAGCGGTATGATGTAGGTGAATTTCTGCACCATCGGCGGCATGCTGGCGATGGGGAACATGAAGCCCGAGAAGAACATGTTCGGAAGCAGCAGGAACTGGCCAGCCATCGATGCCTGTTGCTGGGTGTTTGAAATCGACGACACAACCAGGCCCATGCCGAGACAGGTCAGGATGAACAGCAGGCTGAACCCGAGCAGCAGTGTGAGGCTGCCGGTGATGTGGACGTCGAACCAGAAGGTCCCGGCCAGAAGAACCACCGCCATGTTGATGTACCCCAAGCCGATGAACGGGATGCCCTTGCCGGCAATCAGCTCGAACGGGCGAATCGGCGTGACGATGAGCTGCTCCATCGTGCCCTGTTCCTTCTCGCGCACGATCGCCACTGCCGTCAGAATCACCAGCGACTCCATCAACAGCACGCAGATGATCGCCGGCACCATGTAACGCACGCTGCGCAACTCGGGGTTGAACCAGACGCGCGGCTCGAGAGCGACGGTCGGATGCTCCACCAGCTTCAGACCTGCGGCGCGGTCGGGAAACTGAACGTTGACCGCTTCGGTCAGCGTGATCTGCTCGAGATAGGCAGCAGCGATGGTCGCCGTGTTCGAATTGCTGCCGTCGACGGCCGCCATGACGTCGGCCGGCTGGCCGCGCTTCAAGCGCATCGAAAAATCGGGCGGGATGGTCAGCACGACCTTGACGTCGCCACGATCCAACAAACCGCTCACTTCGTTCATGCTGGCGCAGGACGAAGCCACACGAAAGTAGCCGCTATGCACCAGCTGATCGACGTACGTGCGGCTGGCCGCCGACTGATCGTAGTCGCAAACGGCGATCGCAATGTCGGTGACGTCGGTGGCGACGACGTAGCCGAAGATGAACAGCTCCATCACCGGCATCAGCAAGACCATGCCGAACATGCGGCGGTCGCGGCCAAGCTGGATCGTCTCCTTCCAGACGATGTGGAAAACGCGTGACAGGGAGGCGATCATCCGTCCTGCCTCCATAGATTCAGTCGACAGTCGACAGTCGAGAGTCGACAGCAGCTCAGTAGAGGATCGGTTTCCTGGAAGGCTGTCGACGGCGGACGGTTGACTGTCGACTGGTTCATCCGAGCTTCTCCTGAAATCGCGTCGAGCTCAGCCAAACGATACCGACACCGAAGGCCAGCAGCATCAACGCCTGCGGCCATAACACCTCGATACCGACGCCTTTGAGGAAGATGCCGCGGATGGCGGTGACGAAATAACGTCCGGGAAAGAAGTACGACACCAGGCGGATACCGACGGGCATGTTCTCCAACGGAAAGACGAAGCCGGAAAGCAGGATCGACGGCATCAACGAAATGAAAATGGCGGCAAGCATCGCGTTGCGCATGGTGTCGGCAATCGTCGATACGAACACGCCGGTGCCGAGCGACGCGATCAGGTAGAGAACGGCGAAGATCGCCAGTTGCAACAGGCTGCCCTTGATCGGAACGGCAAAGATCAAGTAGCCGGCAGCAACGACGATCGCCAAGTCGAGGAAGGCGATGATCACGTACGGCACGATCTTGCCGATCATCATTTCGAGCGGGCGAATCGGCGACACCAGGATCTGCTCGATCGTGCCGCGTTCCTTCTCCTTCACGATGCTCAAAGCCGTGAGGATGGCGCCGACGATCATCATGATCACCGCAATGACGCCGGGAACGATGAAGTTGACGCTCTTGAGCTCGGGATTGTACCAGATGCGGCTTTTCACCTGGATGGGCGCAAACGATTCGCGACTCGGTGCTGGAGGCTCGGGGCTCGCCGGCACCCGGACTTCCTGCGTGTCGAGTCCCGAGTCCCCAGCCCCCAGCCCCGGGCTCAGCGCAGCCAGCGTTGGGCCATGAGTGAGAAGATCCGCTCCGTAGCGCGCAATCATTGCCAGCAGATAGCCCTGCGCAATCGTCGCCGTGTTCGAGTCGGCGCCGTCGACCACCGCTTGCACCGTCACCGCTCGGTGCGCGCGGATGCGCTCGGCGAAATCGATCGGGATGATGACCGCGGCGCGGCTGGCGTCGGTCAGCACGTCGCGGTCGACCTCCTTTTGATTGCGCGCCATACGCACCAGGCGAAAATAGCCGGAACGGACCATTTGCTGCGTGAGATCGCGGCTCTCGGTACTGTGATCGTAATCGAGGATGGTCAACGGCACGTTGTCGACGTCGTAGCGGATGCCGTAGCCGTACATCACCAGCATGCTGATCGGATACAGGAAGGTCAGAACCAGACTGCGACGGTCGCGCAGCACGTCGGTGAACTCGCGCCGCAAGATGGCGCGAATCGTACGCCACGAAAGCCAGCGTCGTCGCTTCATGCGGCGCCACCTTGGCTGGACTCGATGATGGCGACGAAGGCATCTTCGAGTGACGGCTCGATGCGTTCGATGGCGCGAACCGCAAGGTCACGCGTCGCCAGGCGCGCGACAATTGCCGCCCGGGCGGTGCGTTCGTCGGCAGCGGTGACGTGCAGCTTGTCGCCGAACAGCGCCACTCCTTCGAGCGTCGGCTCTTGCTTCAGTAGCGCGAAGGCCGCCATGAGATCGCCGCACTCGACTTCGAGCAGAGCCCGGTCCATATGCTGGCGCTTGAGCGCCGCAGGGCTCCCGGTGGCGACGACGCGGCCGCCGTAGATCAGCGCCAACTCGTCGCAGTGCTCGGCTTCGTCCATGTAGTGCGTGGTGACGAACACCGTGATGCCGCGGTCCGCGAGCTCGCCGATCATCTCCCAGAAGTTGCGCCGCGAAGCCGGGTCGACCCCTGACGTCGGTTCGTCGAGAAACAAAATGGGCGGCTCATGCAAGACCGCACAGCCGAGAGCCAAGCGTTGGCGCCAGCCGCCGGCCAGGTCGTGCGTCAAGGTGTTTTCGCGGCCGCGCAGACCGGCCATCTCCAACGCCCAATCGATGCGCGCTTGGCGTTGCGCTCCACGGACATTGTAGACCCCGGCAAAGAATTTCAGATTCTCGGCGACGGTCAGGTCTTCGTAGAGCGAAAACTTCTGCGACATGTAGCCGATGTTGCTCTTCAGCCGCTCGCTTTGCCGCCGTATATCGAAGCCGCCGACCGTCCCTTCTCCGGCGCTCGGACGCAAGATGCCGCACAACATACGGATGGTCGTCGACTTGCCGGCGCCGTTCGGCCCGAGAAACCCGAACACCATGCCGCTGGCGACGTGCAAGTCGATGTGGTCGACGGCAATGAAACTGTCGAAGCTGCGGGTGAGACCGGTGACGTCGACGGCAAGGTTGCCCATAACACTGCAACGCAAGCTATCCGCGCGGCAAGGCTACCGCCAGCCGGTCATGGCCGGGAAGCTGGAGAGTACGCACGGCAGACTTTCCAGTTGTTTGTTTCTTGTCTGTTGTCTGAAGTCGGTTGTCGGTCGTCGGCTCATCTACTGCGGCGCCGCCTGCCACACCCAAGCGCCGAACGGCGCCGGCTCGGCTTCCGGACGCTTGCGGATGTAGTAGAACTCGACGTTCTCCTCGAGCTCGCGGCGCAGCTCCTCGCGACTACGCCGCGGCACGGCCTGCGGGCGGTCGCGCGCCATGTCGCGAAAGTGGGTGACATACAGGTAGGCTGCCCAGCGCGGTGAAATTTCACCCGTCGCCGCACGCTCCGAAACGATGAGGTAGAAGTCGTAGAGCTCGCTGATCATCTCTGCCGGTGGCGGCACCAACAACAACACCCGGTGGGTCGCGAGAATCGTTTTGGCGGCGATGGGCGCTGTCGCAACGCCCGGAGCCGACGCCGCAACGCTGGAATCGTCGGCAGCGCAACAGGCCGTCGCGAAGCACAAGCTGCCAAGCACGACGGCGACCCTGGGTCGAAGCTTTGCGGCTTCTCGGCGGCGCGACATTCGAGCCGTCTATCATCGTTGCGCTATCGTTGCCTACGATTTGCGCGATCGGGGCGTGCTGCTATGAACCTCAAAACTCGCAAGGCTGGAAGGAGAAAAAGAATGCGAACGCTATCGGCCTTAATTCTCGGGTTGGCGCTGGCGACCGGAGTGGCACGCGCGGGAGGGAAAAACCCTATGGTTCTCATGTCGACGTCGCAAGGCGACATCAAGATCGAGCTGTTTGAAGACAAAGCACCGGTGACGGTGAAGAACTTCCTCGGCTACGTGAACGACAAGTTCTACGACGGCACGATCTTCCACCGGGTCATCCCCAACTTCATGATCCAGGGCGGCGGCTTCGACAAAGACCTCAAGCAGAAGGCCACCAAAGAGGCGATCAAGAACGAAGCCGGCAATGGCCTGAAGAATGATGTGGGCACCCTCGCCATGGCCCGCACCAGCGTCGTCGACAGCGCCACGGCGCAGTTCTTCATCAACGTGAAGGACAACACCTTCCTCAATCACCGCGACGAAACCCCCGCTGGCTTCGGCTACGCCGTGTTCGGCAAAGTGATCAGCGGCATGGACGTGGTCAACAAAATCGTCGCCGTGCCCACCGAACGCAAAGGAATGAACGAAGCCGTACCCACGGAGCCCGTGGTGATCAAGTCGGTGACGGTAGTGAAGTAGGGATGCGTTTGGCGTCGGGCGACGGGCGCACGGCGTCGAGCCCCAAAACGACCGGGCCCCGAAGTCGACGCGCCGTCATCTTCGATCTCGACGGCGTGCTGATCGATTCGGAAGCGCTGCAGCACAAGGCCTACGCGGCGGTGCTGCAGCGCTTCGGCGTCGCCGTCGACAAACAAACCTACGCTCGCCATTGGGTGGCAAACGGGCGCGGCCCGGAATTCGCCGTCGAGCAATTCAAACTACCGCTGTCCCCGGCACAGTTGCGGAGTGCCAAGAGCGAGGTCTACTTCGACATCCTGCGCCGCGAGGTCAAGTTGATGCCGGGCGTGGTCGGCACCCTGGCGCGGTTGCAGCCGCACTTTCCGTTGGGCGTCGCGACCAATTCGACGCGGCGTGACGTCGATTTCGTCCTGCAGCACTTCGGGTTGGCAGCGCACTTCAGCGCCGTCGTGACGCGCGAAGACTATGCATTGGCCAAGCCTGCACCCGATGCGTTTCTGACAGCGGCCGAGCGTCTCGGTGCGGCGCCCCGTCACTGCCTGGTCGTCGAAGATGCCGAACGTGGTGTCCTGGCGGCGCATCGTGCCGGTATCAAGGTGGTGGCGGTGCCGAATGAATTCACCAACGGCACGGATTTTTCGCTCGCCGCGCGTGTGTTGAACGATCTGAACGAGCTGAGCTGCGCGCTGGTCGACGAGCTGCTCGCGTAGATCGCTGCACTTCTGTTGACTCTGCAGGCGACACGGACAACTGTCGGCCGGCATGCGCAAACGACAGACACCCGAGAATCAAGGCTCGCTGTTCGACGCCGGTGAGGCGGTCGCCGAACCGCGGCGCAAGGTTGCGGCTGCCGAGGGCGATGCGAAGTCGACCTGGAAGATGCCCGAGGTCGGCGGCCGCACCGCGGCGGAGATCCGCGTCGAGTGGCGCAAGCGTCTGTCGCCCGGCCAGGTGACGCGCGTCGAAGCCGAGATCAACAGCTTCGTCGCACGCTTGAACAAACTGGGCTTCGGTGCTGTGCACGTCGCGCGCAGCTTCGTGCGGCGGCGGAAGGATTAATCTCGATCTCCGGCCCGGCTTGACCAAACTCAATGCTCGGCCGGGCGCAGGGCGCGGTAGCGCGACTCCGAAACGCGTTGCACCGCGCCGTTGGCCAGCAGGCGCTGCAGATGCTGCTCGATCGTCCGCCGTTCCGCTGCATCGATGAACGACAGGTTGGCATGCGGCGGATAAAGGAAGCGATGGGCAACCATTTCGTCCAGAGTGTGCGGCTCGACCAGGTAGGAGAGAATATTCCGTTCGCGTTCGGCAATCTTCCCGTGAAAACGGGCGAGCTTTTCCTCGAAGGTACGCCGCTCGTCGACGACGCCGACGTGGTGGAAGGAGACCCACACGCGAGCGTCAATCACGCTGATGAAGCGCAACGACTTTTCGAAGTCTTCGAGATTCGACCAGGCGTCACCGTAGTAAGGACCGAAGCCGGTGAGGTCGATGTCGCCGAGGAAGAGCACGCCTGCCGGTTCGATCAGGAGGGCGCAATGTCCGCGCGTATGGCCGGGCAAGTGGAAGGCGCGAATTGCCGCACCGCCGAGATCGAAGAACGCACCATCTTCGAAGTCGCGCGTGTCGGGCCGCTCGACATAGTGGAAGTTCGAGACGACGAAGTCGCGCATCGGCTCGTCCATCCCCGGGTAACCGTAGATCTGCATCAGCCCATCGAGACTGCGCAGGCCCAGCGCGTCTTCACGGTGCGCGTGCACTTCGGCATCGGGGAAGAGATGAACACCCGCCACGTGGTCTTCGTGGACGTGACTTTGCACGACCAAGTCGGCGCGGCCGCGAAATTCGTCGGTTCGCGCGACGACACTCAGCGACGGATCGATCATGGCCGTGGCGTTGCGACCGCGCACCAGCAGCGAGTTGCCGTGCGGGTACTTGCCGTTCTTGTCGCCGATGATCACCGTCACCGCCCCAAACGTCCGATCATTGTTCATAGCGCCGCCAATCTAGCCCAATGTGCACGTATTTGCGCCAGGCCCGCTTCTCAGCCACTGTGCATGGCCTAAAGGGAGGAAGACGTATGACGTACCGAACCATTCTTGTGGCGTCAGTGCTGGCATCGATGATGGTTCCCAACGCCGGTTGGGCAAGACACTACAAGGTCGACGCCGACCACACCAGCGTCACATTCCGGGTCCGACATCTGTTCAGCGCCGTCAAGGGCCGCTTCGACAAATTTGAGGGCGAAATCGAATTCGATCCCGCCAAGCCCGACGCCAGCAAGGTGATCGGGAACATCGACGTGGCGAGCATCAACACCAATGTTGCCGAGCGCGACAAGCATCTACGCTCGAAAGATTTCTTCGACGTCGCGAATTTCCCGAAGATCACATTCCAAAGTACCGGCGTGACCGATCTCGACGCCGCGAAGAAGTCGGGGAAGATGCAAGCCGAGCTGACGATCCACGGCGTCGAGAAGCCGGTCGTGCTGGAGGTTTCGTTTCTCGGCGAGATCAAAGATCCGTGGGGCAACACCAAGGCCGGCTTCACGGCGAACACGACGATCAACCGCAAGGACTTCGGGTTGACCTGGAACCAGGCGCTTGAAACCGGCGGCGCCCTGGTAGGCGACGACGTTCAGATCGAGATCGATGCGGAGGGATTGGCACAGTAGGTTGGACGGGCGTTGTGCGTCGGGCGACGGGCGCGCGCGACTTCCGACGATAAGACTCGACCCTACCGAAGGCTCAGGAGCCCTGAATCCGTGCTGGCGAACGCTCGACGCCCAACGCCCGACGCCTTGCGTCTCATCGTCACCCTGGCCAGCGTTTCCTTCGCGGCCCTCGGCGTTTGTATGATCTTGCCGGGGGCCTTGCTGCCGTTGCTGGTCGACAAGTTTCACATGCGGCTGGTCGAAGCCGGATCCATGATGGCGCTGCAGCCGATCGGCTATCTGCTGGCGGTGGCCTGCGCCAGCCGTGTCATCGCGGCGCTGGGCATGCGGCGAGCTCTACGCGGCGGTTTCTTCACGACGGCGGCGGGGTATGCCGGGTTCGGTCTCGCAGCAAGTTGGGCGGCTGGATCGGCGATGATGTTCGTTGCCGGCGTCGGGATCGGCACCGTCGAAGTCGCGGCCAACGCTTTGATCGTCCGTGCGGCAGGAGATCGTAGCGCCGGCTTGTTGAACTTCGCCCATTTGTTCTTCGGCATCGGTTCGGTCGTCACTCCGGCGATTGCAACGCAAGTCGTGGCGCTCGGTGGTACCGTAACGCAAACCTTCCTGGTAACGGCCGCAGTGACGGCAGCCGTCGCAGTCGGCTGGAGCCTGTTGAACGAAGACGCTGCGAGCGATGGATCCGGCGACGGCGAGGGTGAGGGGTTGCATCGCCGCTTCATCGTTCTCTGCGCCGCGATGCTGGCTGTCTACGTCGGTACCGAAATGGGCATCGGCAACTGGCTGACGAAGTACCTGGTGAGCGCGCGTGGTGTCGATCTGACGACGGCCGGACGGGCGCTGTCGTTGTACTGGCTCGGCCTGACCATCGGCCGTCTCGGGTTGAGCTTTCTGTCGCATCGCTTCACCCAGCAGCGACTGCTCTTCGGCCTCACGTTGTTTGCCGCCACGTTTGCTTGGGCGGCACTGCTGGCTCCGTCGGTGCGGCTTGAGATCGCCGGCTTCACACTGCTCGGCTTGGGGTTTTCGGGCATCTTTCCTGGAATCATCTCCTTGGGCGGTCGATTCCATCCACACAACACCGCCCAGGCCACGAGCATCATGATCGGCGGCGCCGGTCTCGGTGGCATCGTGATCCCTTGGGTCATGTCGGGCGTCGCCGATGCGATCAGCCTGCCGGCCGGAATGGCCTTCTATGCTTCCATGTGTTTCGTCATGATCGCCCTGGCCGTGGCACTCCAGCGATCGATGCCGCAAGAAGTTTGACGATCGCTATCGACTCGTGCTCGCTCCTTCAACCTGTCGTGAGCTGTTCCGGAGAACGGTGAGTTTGTTTCCGGCACGGCTGGCACCGTCGATTTGGCAGACGGATGCCGATCGTGTAGAAGGTACACCGCCCGGAGAGGAGAGGTGGTAGAAATGAAGACATTCCGAATCGCTGTAGTCACTCTTCTTGTTGCAGCACCCGTGTACGCTGGACCTCCTGACACGATCGTTTTCTTTCACGCCCCGATCCTCGGCGAAGCAGGCCTGCTGGGGTTGGCGGTGATGGCCGGGCTTGCCGGCATCCGGCTCATCGACCGATACAAGAAGTAGTCCCCGGGCGTCGATATCGGGTCCGCCGGCCGCCGCGTGCGGCGCGGTTTTGGGGTGTGCGTTCGGATGCCGCCAGAGCAGCTCACCAAGATCTTCACGCAAGTATATCTCGGCATCATGGGCGGCGGCTTCGTATTGTTGCTGCTGTTGGAGACCCTCTTCCCGCTCGACCCCCGCGTGACGGAGAGCGAACGGACCCGACGTGTGCTGCGCAACTTCGGGCTGTGGACTGTCGGGCTGGTCGTAGCTGATGCAATCGTCGGCGACTGGCTTCTCGACATTCCGGCGCGCTTGTTCACCCCCACGCGCGGCCTGCTTCACGCCATCGCCCTGCCACTCCCCATCCTCATCGTAGTCGGGGTTCTCGTGGTCGATTTCGGCGAGTATGTGTTTCATCGGCTCAGCCATTCCGTTCGCTGGTTGTGGTTGATCCACGCGGTGCATCACGCCGATGACCGGCTCGACGTCGCCACCGCCCTGCGCTTCCACCCCGGCGAGACCACAATCAACGTCGTCTGGAAGGCGGTGTTCTTGTGGCTCCTGGGCCTACCGCTGTGGCTGATCGCTGCGCGTGGGCCGCTGATGGTGAGCGCCAGCTTTCTCCAGCACGCCAACCTCCGCGTGCCCGAGTGGCTGGATCGCCGCCTCCGTTGGGTGCTCATCACGCCGCTGCTGCACCGCATGCATCATTCGCCTCTCGCGGCCGAGAACAATACCTCCTTCGGCGAAATCTTCTCCTTTTGGGACCGCCTGTTCGGCACCTTGCATGCGCCACCACAGCCGTCGGTCGGGTACGGCCTGCCCAATCTCCACGGCGACCGTTGGCACAGCTTCGTCGGCATGATGCTGACCCCGCTGCGGGCGCGCCACCTGCGCACGCTCTGATCACGGCAGCCCGAATCCCTGCGCTTGACGGCATGGTGTGGCGACGCCTAAGAGCGCCGACATGGATCTCTCCTATTCGGCGGATGAAGAAGGCTTTCGTGCCGAGCTGCGCCAGTGGTTGCGGGACAATCCTGCGGGTCCGGAGCCCGAGCGCCTCGATGAATGGGTCGCGTACGGCAAGGCCTGGCAGGGCAAGCTCTTCAAGGCTGGTTGGTGCGGCATCGCCTGGCCCAAAGAGTACGGCGGTCGCGGCGCGACGCTGATCGAGCAAACCATTTTCCAGGAAGAGATGGCGCGCGCCAAGGCGCCGATGTTGATCAATCTTGCCGGACTGACCATGGGCGGCCCGGTGCTGATCGCGCATGGCACAGAGGAACAAAAACACCGGCACCTCAAGCGCATCCTGGCCGCCGATGAAATCTGGTGCCAGGGTTTTTCGGAGCCGAACGCCGGCTCCGACCTTGCCTCACTGAAGACACGCGCCGTGCTCGACGGCGATTCGTTCATCGTCACCGGGCAGAAGGTGTGGACGAGCTTTGCGCGCTACGCCGATTGGTGCATGCTCCTGGTGCGCACCGATCCCGAGGCGCCGAAGCACAAGGGCATCACTTTCTTGCTGGTCGACATGCACAGCCCCGGCATAACCGTGCGGCCGTTGAAACAGATCAGCGGCGAGGAAGATTTCAACGAAGTCTTTTTCGAGGACGTCCGGGTGCCGCGCAGCAACGTCATCGGCGAGCTCAACGGCGGCTGGGAAATCGCCATCACGACGTTGATGCACGAGCGCGCCACGTTGACGTTCACGCGGCAGTTGCAGTCGCGCACCGCGCTCACCGACATGTTGTCGTTCGCACGACGCTGGCAGCTCAATGGCATGCCGGCCACACAGAGCCGCCTCGTGCGCCAGCAACTGGCGCAGGCATGGGTTGAAAGCGAGGTCATCAAATTCACGGCCTATCGCTCGTTGACGAAAACCCTGCGTGGTGGAATCCCCGGACCGGAAGGCTCGATGGAAAAGCTTTTCTGGAGCGAGATGTATCAACGCATGCTCGACGTGCCGCTGGCGATGCAGGGTCCGTACTCGCAGCTCGTCAAGGATTCGGCTCACGTTCCCGACGGCGGGCAATGGCCGCATCTGATGTTGTACTCACGCGGTCGTACGATCGCCGCCGGCAGCTCGGAGATTCAACGCAACATCATCGCCGAACGAGTGCTGCATCTGCCACGTGAAGGCAAGTAGCCTCGGGCCTTGCGCCCGGTCGAAGATGGGTGACAGGGCGAAGATCACCAAACGCCGCGAATGGAATCTCTGAAGGCGCATCATGCGTGAATATCTATTGTGGAGCGTGCCCGGGTTAATGTTGGCTGGACCGCTGCAGATCCTTCTGGGTCCTGCCATGCCATGGCCCGCCTGGCTGTTGGCAGCCCCGACGATCGGCTTCGCCTTGCACCAAGGGGTCCGCTGGCAATTCGAACACAGCGGCAACGGCTTTCGTAACCCGCGGCGTGGTGCGCTGGCGGCAATCATCGAGCGTGGAGATTTGAGTCGCCGCGCCGATTGCGGCGATCTCGCCTACCAGGTCTACGAGATCGTCTTCTACCAGCGCCCCGAATGGGAAGCGATTCGCGGCCATGCGCATCGTTGTTGGGAGTGGATCTTCCTGTTCCGCAGCACGGCGCTTGGTGCCGCCTTGGGCAGCGTGTTCGCTGCACTCGCCGTCGTCGCCAGCTGGAAATTCGTTTCCCTTCTCCTTCTGCTGGCGTTGCCTGCGACCGCGTATGTTCTGGCGCAAAAGGCGCGGCAAACCGAGTCGGCTCTGCAGCTGTTCGATCGCAGTCTCGTCTTGGCCCACTGGCCGATGTACGAGGCGGTGCTACGCGAGCTTGAAGCAGATCATTCGCGCTAGGAAATTCGCGGCGACACAACATCCGTCCCGCTAGTTACAGCGCCCTTTCTTGCGTCTTGGAGCGGCCGGCGCTGGGCTTCTCGTTGCAGCGAATCGAACCCGCCGAGCGCCGAAACGAGACCCCATGTGCTGCGTGGCATATTCCTGGCTCGTGCGTCCGATGGGACGCCACAGCGCGATCCCGAATCATTCGAAGGGAGCAGGAGGCGAAGATGATAAAGGTCAAGTTCGTAGCGATCACGGGATTGGTTTTTCTCGCCGCGTGGACTGCACGCGTTGCGGCTGCAGCCGACGATGCATTTGCCGACTTCATCAGCCCGGTGTCGAACCCGACGAATTTCGAAGATCCACGCGCCACTTCAGAGGTGCGTCCGATCTACGTCTATCACAAGATCGACGGCAATTTTCTCAAAGGACTGCAGACCAAGACCGGCGGAGCCTTCAGAGCTCCCGGTGGCGACGCTCACGTCGTCGCCGTCCAGCTGCGCGCCGCAATCACCGACCGCTTGGCGATCATCGCCACCAAGGACGGTTACGTCTGGCACAATCCGCAACACGAGTTCGCCGGTGTGATCGACCAGGACAGCGGCTGGGCGAACATCGCAGCCGGCCTCAAGTATACGCTGTTTCGGGACGTCGCCATCCCTGCACTGGCGACGGTTGGTTTGCGCTACGAGGCGCCGACAGGTGACAAGCAAGTATTTCAGGGGCCGGTCTTCAGTCTGAAGACACCGATCAATCTTTCGAAGCAGGGAGCGGGCGTGCTCAATCCCTTCGTCTCCGGTGGTTACGGCTTCGGTGACCTGCACGCTTTGCTGTACATCGGCGGACGGGTGGCGATGGACTCTCTCGACTCGAACTTTTTCGACCTGTCGCTGCACGTCGACTACAAGATCCAGCAGTTCTATCCGCTGATCGAGCTGAACTGGGTCCAGGTTCTGCACGGCGGGTCGCGCATGGGGCCGGTCGAGAAAGCCTTCGGTGCGAAGATGACACAGGAAGGCTTCGACTTCTTCAACCTCGGCGCCCCGAGCGCCGAAGGCGGTGTGGTGACGATGGCGTTCGGGGGACGCTGGCGCATCCTCAACGACCTGGATTTGTTCGGCCGCAAGGGTGGCCTCGACCTCGGCTGCACCTACGAGCTGCCAGTGACCAGCCGTGCCGACCTCTTCGGCTGGCGCGTCACCACCGATCTCGTTCTCTGGGCGCTGTAAGTTTCATTCAGACGGAGCCGGAGCCCGGAACACGGAGCACGGACTTCAAGATGGGGCCCGTGGTCTGTGTTCCGTACTCAGAGAAGTTTTCTATCCGAGCGCCGCGACCAGCTTCTGTCGCAACCCACCGAAGCCGCCGTTCGACATCAGCACGACGACATCACCGGGCTTGGCATTGCGCGCAATGGCGGTGACGATGGTCTCGATCTCCGCGTAGGCGCGCGTGCGGGTACCGCGCTCGTTTAGGTCGCGCGCCAACTGTTCGGGCGAGAAGAGCTCGTCTTTCGCCAGCGCGTCGCTGTCCTTTTGGAACACGCCGCCGATGATCACGCGATCGGCAGCCGAGAAGGCTTCGACATATTCACGCTGGAAGATCTTGCGCCGGCTGGTGTTGGAGCGCGGCTCGAAAACCGCCCACAGGTTGCGTTTGGGATAGCGCAAGCGCATCGCCGCAAGGGTTCCGGCGACCGCGGTCGGATGGTGCGCGAAATCATCGATCAGCGTGATGCCCTTGAGCTCGCCGACGACTTCCTGGCGCCGCGCCACACCGCGAAAGCTCGCCAGGCCGGGAAGGATCTCTGGCGCTGACAGACCCAGAGCGCGGGCCATGACGAAGACGCCGAGGGCGTTGCGCGCGTTGATCGCCCCCGGTTGTTGGATGCGTGCCGTACACACGTGCACACCGTGATGCACGACGTCGAAAACCGTCGCTCCGTCGTCATGCAGGTGGGTGATGCGCCAGTCGGCGTCCTCCGCGAGCCCGAACAGCTCCACGTCCCGCCTTTCGCGGACGACGTCGCGCGCATGTGCAAAATCAGCAGCGACGACCAACGGTGCCCCGGCCGGTAGCAAGGCGACGAGCTTGCGGAAGGCTTCTTTGACGTGATCGAGGTCGCGGTAGATATCGGCGTGATCGAACTCGACCGCCGTCAGCAGCACGGCTTGCGGCCGGTAGTGCAGGAACTTGGGCCCCTTGTCGAAAAACGCCGTGTCGTACTCGTCGCCTTCGATGACGAAATGCTCGCCTCGGCCGAGCTTGCAGTTGCCGCCGAAATCGATCACCTCACCACCGACCATCAGACTCGGATCGCGACCTGCCTGCTCGAGCACCCAAGCCAACATCGCCGTCGACGTCGTCTTGCCGTGCGTGCCGCCTACGACCACCGAACGTCGATCGGCGATGAACAGCTCGGCCAGGGCCTGCGGCAACGACACGTACGGGATGCCGCTTTCGAGCAGTGCAACGACTTCCGAGTTGTTGCGCGACACCTTGTTGCCGACGACGACAAGATCGGGGCGATCGGCAAGGTTCTCCGCCCCAAAGCCCTGCCGAATCTCGATACCGAGGCGTTCGAGCACGGTGCTCATCGGCGGGTAGACGTTCTCGTCGGAGCCCGACACCTCGTAGCCGCGCTGTTTCAGCATGCCGGCCAGTGCCGACATCGCAACGCCGCAAATGGCGATCAAGTGAATGCGCCTGGCTTCAGCGTGGCGCACGGTATCCGGAACGAAGTTGGAAGTCATCGAGTTCTTCGAGAGCAAATTTCAGGGAACAAAGACCGGCCTTTGATACACGAGCCATCGGCCACGGCCAAGGCCGTAGACCAACATCCGTGCGTGCGGCTCACAACTCGAGATGGCGCCACGCAGTGGGTTCTCGAGACTCGACCGACGACTAAAACTCTGATAATCAGATTTTATGAAACCGGAACGTACGGTCCCGTCGAAGCGGCAATCTCGACCCGGTCGAAGCAGCGCGGCCTATGCGATCGTGGCAGAGGAACCTCCGCGCGTGCGCGAGGAACCGGCCACGCTGAGCAGCCACCGAACGCGCGTCGTTTCGGCAACCGATGCGGCGCGTAACTTCTCCGACCTCATCAGCCGCGTCTGTTACAAGGGCGAAACCTACATCGTCGAACGAGGAGGGAAAGCCATGTGTCAATTGGTTCCCGCCGAGGCGCGCCGCTGCACCGGGGCCGACCTGCTGGCGCTCGTAACGACTCTGGCGCATCCGGCCGACGAATTCCTGCATGCGGTCGACGAGATCACGCAGCATCAAGCCGTTGTCGAGTCATCGGTGTGGGAAAAGTAATCGATTCGAGTGTGTTGATTGCTGCCGAGCGTGGCCAGCTCGACCTGCGTGCTGCCCTGGCGGATCACCGTGACGACACGTTTGCCATCTCGGCGGTAACCGCCTCGGAGCTACTGCACGGCGTACATCGGGTTTCGTTCGCGAAGCGCGCCACAACCGAAGCGTTCGTCGAGGGTCTGCTGCAGCACCTGCCGGTACTGCCGTTCGACCTGATCGCTGCACGCGTGCATGCGCGCCTGTGGGCCGCGTTGCTCAGCAAAGGGCGGACGGTAGGAGAACGCGACCTTCTGATCGCCGCCACCGCCCTGGCTCACGGCAATGCCGTCGTCACCCGCGACGAACGCAGCTTTCCACGGATTCCCGGCCTCGAGGTCATTCGCTGGTAAAGGGGTGCTCAGCATCGTTAAACATGCGCCGATCGATCAGGCGGGAAGGTGCAGCACGACCACCGTACCAACCCCGGGACAACTGTCGATCTCGATCGTGCCGCCATGCGCCTTGATCGCCCCGTAGGCTATGCTCAACCCCAACCCGGTGCCGCGGCCAATCGGCTTGGTCGTAAAGAACGGCTCGAACAGACGCGGCAAGTGGCACGGCTCGATGCCGATTCCGTTATCGCTGACACTCACCTCAATACGGCCACCAGACGGCCCAGTGCCTTCGAACCGGACGCGAAAGTTAATCTCCGGATCAGGCCGGCCATCGAGGGCGTCGATAGCGTTGGTCAACAGATTCATCCACACTTGATTGAGCTGCGGGACGTTTGCCCGGATTCTCGGAACGTCTGAATCGCAAGACGTGACAACCCGAATCCCGCCCCGGGAGAGCTGCTCTCCGAGCAACCGCACGCTGCTCTCTAGTCCGTCCATCAAGTTGGTATCGGTACGCTCTCCGCTGTCCGCCCGGGCAAAGGTTCGTAGATCGTCGACGATGCGCTTGATGCGCTCCAACCCTTCGCCGCTGATGCGCATCAGTTCGGGAATCTCCAACAGGACGTCCGACAGCCGCTCGCGCTGGCATAGCTGTTCCAACCGCGCCCGTAGCTGCGGATCGTTGATCGGAATCTCGGCGTAAGCTTCCAGCACCGTGCACAGGTGGCCGATACTCTCTTCGATGTTCTCCAATCCGGCGTACACAAAGCTGGCGGGATTGTTGAGCTCGTGCGCTACCCCGGCCACAAGCTGACCGAGCGAAGCCATCTTTTCGGACTGGATCAGTTGCGCCTGTGCACCCTTCAGCTCCTCATACGCCTCGCGCAACTCTGCTGTCCGGGCTCGAACCTGTTCGTCGAGATCGCGGTTCAGGTTCTCCAGTGCTTCCTGTGAACGTGCGTTCTGGACGGCGATCGCCGTTTGATCCGCCAACGTGCGTAGAAGGTCCAGAGCTTCGGAATCGAACGACTGACCGGATCGCTTCGCCCCCAGCATCAATGCGCCGATGGGATGCTCCCGGAAGCTGATCGGGATGACGATCCGCGCATCCACCTCGGCCAAAAGCCGCTCCGCATCGACGCGCATCGACGGCTCTACTACTAGGTCTGCAAGTTGAGAGACGTGCATCGGGTGCTGCTGCAATGCTGCAGCCGCGACGGCCGGCACTCCCGGCCGTTGCGCGTAGACCACCGTCGCTCCATCACCTACGCGTCGCCAAACGGTTCCGCTACGCTCGTCATCGGCGAGCCCAATTGCCGTCGATTCGAGCTGCATCGCCTCGGTAACGACACGGGTCACCTGGGTAACGATCTCACGCAGATCGAGCAGCGTTGTCATGACCGCGCTGAGCTCGCGAATGGTTGCCCGATAGTCCAGACGACGACGAAAGAAGGCGTGATCGACGAGGGATTGCACGGCGGTGCGTAGCGGGTCGAGGGCGAGTGCCAACACCAGCACAAACACCATACCGATAACAGTACGTCCCTCAGCCCCGAGCCAGGGCAAAACGCGCAAGGGCAATTCGAGGAGTACGACGTAGCCGACGAGGACGACGACACTCAGGAGTACATACGCAAACGTGCGGCGGACGATGCGGTCGATATCCCACATATCATGTTTGACGATCGCGTACCCGAGAGTAGCGTATCCAAGCGGCGTCAGGACAAGCGCGAATTGTAGGGGAATGGAACGGCTTTCAAGCGCATTGTCCAAGAACACGAGAAGTGGCCAAGGCAGACAGATCAGAGCTCCGACGAGAATAGCCTTGACACGCAGGCGAGGTAGCGGATCGCGCGCCTCGGCGTAACCACGCACCAGGGAGGCAATGAAACAGGCGAGGCCGAGGGAGTTGTACACGTATGCGACACGCAACGGCGTACGGTCAGGCGGTGTCCCGAAGAACCGTATCAGCACCAACGTCGCAATCGCGGCACTGACGAGGTACGGCGCCAGAGGCAGGATCCGCCACCTGCCTGAGAATCGGCGCTCGATCGGGAACAGCAGAGATACGTGAATCCAACTCGCCGCAAAGAAAGACTCCAGGACCAGGCACAGCCGCCCCAGGACCGGGAAGCCGGGCTGGTGCAAGAACACCGCACTGGTGGCGTATAGGCCGGTAAGCATCGCCTGCAGGAGGTACACCCGCGCTGCTGCACGCTCCGGCTGCAAGAAGCCCACGACGATCCCGGAAGCCAGACAGATCAATCCGAACAGAAAAAGGATCCCGTAGGTTTCAAGATAGTCGCGAGGGCCAAAGGATAACGAGGGCAAGACGAGCGTAAAGAGGCCTTGCGCATTGCGAAAGGTGTACTCGAAGCGAGTGCCTGCTGGGTGCTGCGCGACGTACCGGTAAACCGTGTCGCTCGATGTGACGGCCTTGCCGTCAACCGCGACCACCTGAGCGTGAAAGACTCGAGCTTTGTCCTCCGGCCACGTCGTCCCGCCAACCGTAGGCACCACGCCGTTCTCCATCATAAGGAAGCCGGGGAAAGGCTGCGCGAACCAGTTCGTACTGCACTTCAGGGCATAGATCGTCAGTGGAGCGGCAAGCAGCAGGGCGAAGATCGGCCGCCAGTAACGCGACACGAGAGGGATCATCGGCAAAGGCGAGGTGTCGGATAAGCGCCGCCGCACGGCAAGCCGGTCCATCACCCCCAACATTCACCATTCATGGCCCCTCATTCAATCTCCGTGTTGCCGAAGCGACGACATCACCAAGCTGCCCGAAGCGCTCGCCGAGAATCTGTGCGGATGTCCGCACACCAAGGCGACCCCGGTGCGCGGACATCCGCACACTAGAACGAGCGGGGGCCTACTCAGGCGTCGTCGGACATTTGGCATGGATCGCGCAGAAACGGGGTGGAGGCGCGAAGTCATGCGATCAGCCTTACGAGTGATTCCAGGCGGTATACCGGCGCCACGCCGGCGGTTGGATCACAAGCTCCAAGCGCTCGGAACACACGTTGCCCATGTGGTACACGAGCTGCGAGTTCCCCTCAGCCTGGTAGTGGGCAGCCTGCAGACGATCGAGCAGTTCGTCGCAGCGTCTGCCGACCTCGTCGCTGCGATGTCGGATCATGCCTATGACGATCCGCGCGTTGCCTCCCTTTTCGCCGATGCCGACCTCGGGTACCTCGCCGCCGAAGCTCCCAACCTGATAGCCATCTGCCGTGAAGGAGTGGCGCGCATCGATCATGTTCTGGCTCAGCTTCGTGGCTACGCGGGAACCGTCCATCCGGAGCGCTTTTCGCTCCTGTGCATGGAAACAATCCTTCGTGAGGCAGCAAACCTGGCAAGCGCCGGACGCAATCATCGTACGCAGGTACAGGAGGTCTTCGAAGCCGTACCGATGATTCGTGGCGATGGTCGTGCCTTGAGTCAGGTCTTCGTCAACCTGATCGCCAACGCCTTCGACGCCCTCGCCAGCACCGCCGACGGCCATGTCCACCTCGGAGTGCGCTCTTGTGCCCAGAGTGCCTGCACTGCATGCACGACGCAGCCGCACGTGCATGCGAGCGTCGAGGACAATGGCCCCGGACTTCCCGATCACCTCGCCGCCAGCGTTTTCGAGCCGTTCGTCAGCCTCAAGGCTGGGACGACCGGCCTCGGTCTCGGATTGGCAATCGCCAAAGAGATCGTCCAGGCACATGGGGGTGAAATCCGGGCCGAAACCGGGCGAAGTTGCGGTGCACGTTTCGAAGTGACGCTGCCGTATTGAGCACGGCTCTCGTTTCGGGCTAACCAGAAGAGCCATGACCGAGACCCCTGCCCCAGCCGTACTCGTTATCGACGACGAGCCAGCGAGCGTAAGCCTCGTGCGCATCACGTTGGGTTCGCGTTGTACGGTATACACCGCGACGGATGGGGCCAGCGGGCTGAAGCTTCTCGCCGAACACCCAGAAATTGCCGTCGCCATCATTGACCAACGTATGCCCGGCATGACCGGTACCGAGTTCATCCAACAGACCATCGCCCTGTATCCCGATCTCATCCGCATCATTCTGACCGGCTACACCGAAATCGACTCGTTGATCGAAGCGATCAACGCCGGCAGCCTGTTTCGCTACCTCACGAAACCTTGGAAGAAGGACGACCTGCGCCACGCGGTAAAGCAGGGCCTCGAAGTGCACCAGCTGGCGGCCGACAATCGGCGCTTGCAAGCGGAGCTGAAGCTCAGCAACGAACGGCTGCGTGTCGAAAACACGATGCTGCGTCGCGACGCGGCAGGCCGCTACCGCTTCGAGGAGATCGTCGGCAGCAGCCCTGCCCTTTCCAAGACCTTGGCCCTCGTCGAGCGCGTCGTTGCCACCGACACCACAGTGCTCATTCTCGGAGAAACCGGCACCGGCAAGGAGCTCATCGCGCGCGCCTTGCACTACAACGGTCCGCGTGCCGACAAACCTTTCGTCAGCGAAAACTGCGGCGCGCTTTCTCCGGATCTTCTGACCAGCGAGTTGTTTGGACATCGCCGCGGTGCATTCACCGGCGCGGCAGAGGATCGCCAGGGGCTCTTCGAGATCGCCCACGGAGGCACACTCTTTCTGGACGAGATCGGTGATTGCCCGGCAGAGCTGCAAACCCGCTTATTGCGTGTACTGGACCAAGGAGAGATTCGACGGGTCGGCGACGCAAATCCAATCAAGGTAGACGTCCGCATCGTCGCTGCCACCCACCGCGACCTGCAACAGGACGTCGCCGCCGGACGCTTCCGGCAAGATCTCTACTATCGACTGCGCATCTTCACGGTGACGCTGCCGCCGCTTCGCGATCGCAAGGAAGACATCCCCGTGTTGGCACAGCATTTCCTGGGATGCCTGCAGAGGCGCCACGGCAAGCAGGTTCTAGGCTTCACCCCGGAGGCGCTGACGCAACTCGGCGCACACGCGTATCCCGGGAATGTGCGTGAGCTAGAGCACGAAGTCGAACGCGCCTACACCATGGCGGAGGCCGGTGCGATGATCAGCAGCGACCTGCTTTCCGACGAAGTGGCCCCAGCGGAATCGATTACCGGCAATAACGGCAATTCCTTGCGCAGCATCGTCGACCGTGTCGAGGCTCAAGCCATTCGCGACGCCTTGACCCGCTGCAACGGCAACCAGACGCAAGCTGCCGTCGAGCTCGGTATCGGCAGGCGCACCCTGATCGACAAGCTGTGGCGCCTGGGCATCCGCTAACCCTAATCTGACAAAAGATTTCACCGCAAAGGCGCGAAGACGCAGAGAAGAGAAGGCTCAGGGTGTGAAATGGCCGGAAATGGAGAGCTCATTTTCAATGGGCTTTGATTTGCCACACTCGGGGGTTTGGCGAGCTGCATTCTCTGCGCCTCGGCGCCTCTGCGGTGAGGTTCTTATGTCACTTCAAGGCTAAATGACGAGAGACACCGGGCTGTTCACTGCGTGCAGCTCCGCAATGCAGCGTCGAGGCACGACTCGTAGTGCAGCGGCGGCTGATCGCCGCCACGATCGATATCGATCCCTCCGCTTGATGTGAATGAGAGCGTCGAGTTGCCGACGGCGCTGTTGATGTTCACCATACCGCCGGTAAAACAGGGGTGGTCGAGACTGATCCGCAACGCTGACGTGGTCGACAAATTCACCGGACCACCCGTGCAATCCGACAGGAGCCGCCCCTGCACGTCGACTGCTCCGGCAAAACGCCGTACGGTGAAGGTCAGACCTTCGACCCGTGCATCGAGAGTGACACGCGGTGGGGCGTGCTCGTCGATGACACGCATGCCGCCGGTCATGGTTGCAACTTGAGTCGCCGGCTCACATGGCGGCTCCGCTGCGAACTGCACGTCGCGGATGCTTATGCTCAGGTCGTGGAGATCAACCCGATGCTCCCCCGACCTTGCCAGTTGGAAATCGATGCTGCCGTCGAGCACGCCATCACCGCCGCGGATCCGACATGGATAAGATCCGAAGTCGAACCTTTCGATCCGCACTCTCGTATCGTAGGCGACGCTGAGGAGCGGATTTCCCGACGAGTCTTCAAAGGCAGTGCTGATTCCAAGATCCACCAAGACGTTGAGTGGAACCAAAACGTTCGGACACAGGCCGGCAGCCACCATGCTCACCGTTCCATCCAGCAAGGCCGATCCCTCCGGTGTAGCGACTCGGCAGCTGGACGTCGCAATTGGAATCCGGATGATCTCCGAATCGGCTTCTTCACAAGTGCTGCGAAAGCTTCCGCCCAGAGGGCATGCTCCGCTCGAACCGGCGTTGACGAGGCTCAGCGCCAACACGCGCTCGATCATCGGCGTCAACACCAGGCCGCGAAGCGTCGTGACGACCGCACCGGCCTGGGTTTCCAGGCTGACCGCGCAACCCTGCAGCGCGCGGTCCACCGCCGCAACGATCTCGTCGACGGTGATCTGAAGATCGCCATCCACATCTCCGCTGGCGCAGGCCGTGATATCCGCCTCGCCCAACGCCACGCCGGTCATACGCACGATTTCGTCGACCGTCACCGCACCCGAGGCGTCGCAGTCGCCGGTGCACTGCGCCAGAACGGCAGCGCTGCGCACCAACAGAATCCCCACGACGAGCACCGCCTTGCCGCGCTTGCTGCGGAGCAGAAGCAACGTGACCAGAAGCACAACCAGCGACACGGCAGGCGGCGAGGCACCACCGACGTTGCAGCCGCCTTGATTGTGCGAGGGAGGTACGGTGGGAGCTCCTGCCGGAGTTGCACTGACCGTCGGCTTCGCGCTGGCTGTCGCTGTCGGAACGGACAAGTCTGAAGCGCACGCGTCGCCAATGCCGTCTCCATCCGCGTCGCGCTGATCGACGTTCGCAACCCTCGGGCAATTGTCGAACGGATCGGCAATCTCGTCGCCATCCATATCGGCAACCGCCGCCACGACCACTTTTCCCGCGACATCGCCGCCGGCAAATACGTGCGCCCCTACCGTGTCGGCGAGAGGGTTGGCCAAAGCCGAAACAGGCTTGCCCGACTCTTCGCAAGTGGCAGCGTTTGAACAATCCGCGTCGGTTGTGCAAGGCCCGAGTTGCCGACGGCATTTGCCTTTGCCGGCGACGTGGGTCGAGACACAGAAGGCATCCTTTCCACACGCCTGAGTCGTGAGCGTGGTGTCGCAGGTCGCGCCGATGTCCTCCACACAGTGCCCGGGTGGCAAGAAGCACTGCGCACCCTTGCCGCAATCGGCCGCGTCGACACATGCCCGGCCACTGTCACTGCACAGCCCGCGTGCAATCGCTCCGATCGTCGTCACCGTATCGGAGCTTCGTTCACTCTGCTTACCGTCGAAGCGAACGCCGCGAACGGCCTTGCCCTGTGCACCTGCGGTACTCTCCGCAGCACGCACATTGAAACTTTGCAGGACGAGATCCGCACTGTCGCCGTCGCCGTTCAAGTCCCTCCCCTGCTCTACCTCGAAGGTAAGAAACTTCACGGTATCGCGTAGCACCCGATACGGCACACGTGGATCGCAAGCCGCAAGCCGGCAGGGTGTGACCGCGGCGCCGGTGTTGAGCAACCGATCGTTCTGCAGATCGATGACCTGCAGGACTCCGTCATCTATATCGCCATCGCCGTTTAGATCGTGATGCCCCTGAGCACGTTCCAACGAACGAAACGCCACCAGTCCGTAACCAAGCACAAATTCCTCGGCCGCCTGGCCGTAGTTGGTGACCTGCTGCGAGCGCGCGTTGTAGACCTGAATGACCCGGTCCACTCTATCGCCGTCGCCATTCAGGTCGACTCCGGCCGCCGACTCGGCGGATAGGACGACGATCGAGTCGCCGTCGATCGCCACCCGATCGCCGACCAGCGCCGTGTTGTGCCAGTTCGCATCGCTACCGAGTCCATAGACTTCCAGGACGTCGTCATCGAAATCACCATCGCCATTCAAATCGACCCGACCTTCATCCGACTCGGAAACCAGCGCCGCCACCCAGTCTGCCGACAGAGCGACCTGGTGCGCGGCCTTGCGAAGGTTGCGCACCCGCCAGGCGTCGCGCCGTCCTTGCGTGTAGTGCGCGACGGTGTCATCGCGGTCGCCGTCGCCGTTCAGGTCCTCGTGCGAAGCATTCTCGGGAACCAGGAAGACCGCGCCGTCACCATACACAGCGACTTGCGTCGCGGCTCCGAGAGTGCGCACACCAACGCCGGCATCTTGCGTGTCGAATACGGACAGAAGGGTGTCATCGCTGTCGCCGTCGCCGTTGAGATCCAGTCCTGGGGTCTGCGGCCGGGCGAGATAGATGGCTGGACAGGCAGTGGACCCCGACTTGCCGCACGTCCGTGCACCCGGAGCGGGCACCAGAGTGCTGGCGGTGCTTTCGAAAGCAATGCTTTGTCCATCGCCAGACATCGCCGGGTCGCTCGATCCTGCGTCCCCTTGCGTGCCATCGCTGGCAACGCTGACGCGGCGCGTAAACCCGGTCCGTCGATCATGCACAAAGACGTCCGTACAGTTGTCCGTGGCACTGCCGTTGAGATCTTGATCGCACGAATCGTTGTCATCGTCGGTGACCAGGTTATTGGCGCGACTGGTGAAGGCAATGAATCGGCCGTCGTCGGAGAGGGCGAGAACGCGGCCGAACGATGCAGCATTCGCCTGCCGGCCGTCCGAGGCGACGCTCACGCGTGTCGTCACATGGCGTTCGCGGTCGTGGACGAACACATCAAGCGCTCCGTTGGTGTCCCCGGCGACGAGATTGGACGCTGCACTTACGAAGCCGACGAAGCGCCCGTTGGCCGAGAGCACCGTCGTCAGCGATTGATTGTCGCCTTGTTGGCCGAGAGAGCTGACGCTCACCAACTCGGTCATTTGGTGTTGCATGTCTCGGACGATGACGTCGGCGCAACTCGTCGACGTGGTCCCCAGGTTCAAGCAAAAGTCATTCAGATCCACCGTTCCCAGATTGCGATCGAAGTTCGAGAACGCAACGAAGCGACCGTCGGCCGAAAGACCCGGCAGCTGAAGCACGGAAGGCGCTGTCGCAATCCCGAAGGTATTGTTGACCGTTGCGATATCGATGCCGAAATTGTCATCTTCGCTCGCTACTAGGTCGCGATGCGCCCACCAGGTGCGAACCATCTGGGCGTCGGTACCGAGGTTCCTGAGGTTGGGGGCGAAGGATTGAAATGCGAACCAGCGGCCGTCAGCACTGATGATGGGGAACAACGAGTCCGCACTTCCCCACGGAGTCGTGGAATCGAGTTTGAGGCTGCGGCTGATGGGTACGGCTAGAGTCGTGCCGGGTTCGTCGAAGACGCCGTTAGCATCCGCATCGCGATCATAAGCGAAGATCTGCGCGATACCACTGGTGTCGCGTACCGACACCGCAACAAAACGCCCGTTGCCCGACAGCGACGGATACAAGGGCGGGCTATCCGGCGGTACCCCCGCGTGGTCGATGCGAATTGGCAGTGTCCGACCACGATTCAGGTCGCGGAGAAATGTTCGCAACGTTGCGGCGTCGGAGCCGAGATTGGCGGCGTCGCTTTCGAAGGCGACCTGCAGACCATCCTTCGACAGCGCCGGGTGCAGCGCCTGGCCATCCGCGGCCTCGCCGGAGGTGGCGACGCTGACGCGCGCCGTCTGCTGAGCCGATCCGGCCGCTTCTGAAGCGCGGAAGAACACGGCGCCAGCGGAGATCAGGACGCTGCGATCGTTCACCAACGGTTCCGCGTCGACGGCTGTGGCCACAGCCGGGCTCAGATCCTCGGCGTGATTGTCATCGAGCCGATAGATCCGCAGGATCGAATCGAAACGATCGCCGTCGCCGTTGGCATCGGCATCTCCCTGCAACGGCTCGGCTTCGAGAAAAGCGACGATGCGATCTTCGGCGGCAACCGCCGGATAGCTGAACGGAGCATCGTGGATGCGCGTCGCCGCACGGCCGGGGCTTTCACCCAGCGGACGCTGCACCCCGGTGCGGCGATCGGTCAGCAGGATCACGTCGTCGGTGGCATCACCGTCGCCGTTCAAGTCACGCCCGTCGATGGCTTCCGGGACAACAGTAGCGAACACTTGCGGCGTATCGATGAGCGCATCAATCGGCACCGGATCTTTGGCACTCAAGCGATATCCGACACAGCGACCGGCACCGCCGCAGTCGGAGTCGTCACGGCAAGCGCCACCACCGGTCTGGCATACACCGGAGCCGAAGCGCGCGATCAGCACCGGCCCGATGCCGTCCAGGAAGCGAGTGCTGAAGTCGAACAGCGGCGCAGCGGTGCCGCAGGCGCCGTTCGGACAGTCCTGGTCGGAGCGGCACTCGGCTCCGGCGCGCACACCACCGCTACACGCCAGACCCGTGGCGCTGAGGCGCGCGATGCGCAGCACCGAGCGTGGCGCATCAGCAGAACCGAACAACACGGCTTCGTGCAATGCCGTCGGATCCGACTGCGGATCGAACAGCGGGGGTAGGCGTCCCCCCTCGGGAGAGAACGAGCCCAGGTAGCTATTGTCGGGGACGACGACAGGCTGATTGCTTTCAGGAAACGCGGCGATGCTGCTGGCACCGCGCAGCAAGCGCGCAATCGGCACCTGGCCGAGGATGACCCCCTGCCAATCCATGGGGATGAGGAGGTTGCCGGCCGTGTCGATGGTGAAACGGGCTTCGGCAGCACGCCCCGTACACGGCGGGCTCGGTTCGGTGCACAACGCCGAGTAGTCGTTCGCGCGTGGGAGCGCCGTGAAGTGGCCGAACAGCGAATCCGGTTGGGTCCCACAGCTCCCGTCGATCGCGAAGAAGGTATCGACGCACACGGCGCCGGTGTCGCTGTGCTTGCAGTCGGTCTGGGCCAGAGCGCACGGCAGCGGAGTGTTTCGTGGGCTGACGGCGATGGCGGCGGGGCCGCTCAGGGTGCGGTCGTCATCGTCGCCGCCGACCAGACTATCGGTGTCCGGAAAGCGAAAGCGCAGATGCGTTGCATCGATTCGTTGCACCTCCCCCGGCAAACACACGGCGCGTCCAACGTCGGCTGACGCCTCGCAGGCCGCCAGCGACGAATCGAGACCGTCACAACTGCCGGCGACGACGACCAACGTATTTCGCCCGTGCGGCGGTTTGAAGAGCACGCTGACCAGCGGGTTGTCGTCGATGGCTGCTGTGTCGCAAGCCGGCACCAGATGCACGTCGACCAGGTCGCCAGGCCCGGCAAACGGCCGATCGAGCACGCCACGCGCGCCGCGAAACTGATTTTGTGTACCGGGGATCTGGTTGCAGCTAGCCACCACCCGGCCGGCGCGGAACAGCAACGCCAGGCAAATGCAGATCGTCAAGATCGTGATCGACATTGCCAGACGCCGATCAAACGATCCAACCGTCGCAGACGCCCCTCTTCGTCCGAACCCGCTCAACTCAGTCACCAACGCGGCGCGTACTCTGCCGCGTGTAACGACCGCACGCAAGCGCCATACTGCTTGGAATCGAGTGTGCGGTCATCCGCACAACGCTCGAAAGTCGGTGTGCGGATGACCGCACATTCGCCGTGTGGCAGACGACCATTGTCCGGCAGCAACTGCGCGGCACGGCCATTGCCATTGCCACGTACCATGACGCTCCGTACGACGCAGGGAGGGAAACGCGCCAACGGTACCGGTGGAGCACGGCGGCCATCAATGTCGTTCACAGGAGAAGAGGTTCTGCCCCCTCCCGGCAAAGCGTTTCGCAGAGCCCTCGGTCTGACCAAGACCGAGGCGGAGGTGGCCTGGCTGATGGGTCACGCGCTGAGCATTGCCGAAACCTCGCGTACACTTGGCGTCAGCATTCACACCGTCCGGGCCCACCTGCGGCAGATCTACGCCAAAGTCGGCGTACGCCGCCACGCCCAGTTGGTTCGCCTGGTTCTGGAGCAACGAGCCAGCCCGCACGGAGTCAAACCGTGAGCCCTGAAATTAGTCCGCGCGGACGAAGCGGCAGAGCTTGGGTCCGTGGTAACCGCAATGACGACTGGGGGCAGCATGAAAACAACTGGCAGGTTTCACCGGCCGACGCCGGCTTCGGCGAGCCTCGCGACCGCTGACGGTGAGCAACTCGACCTGCCCGGCGAGCCTGCTGCGCGATGCTCTGAACCAGCCTGTGACGCCCGACTTCGATCCGAAGAGCGTCGCGGTCGGCGACACCATCACGGTTGTCGGCAACAAGATCAAAGCGGCGTCGATACCACTGCGCTTCGTCGCCGCCGACTATGCATCGCTCAACGCCAAATCGCCGGTGCGCTGCACGCTGACGTTCACGGCGACGTCGCTCGACACCGGTCCCGTCGCCGAGATCAACCCGTCGAACAACACGATCAGCGTTTCGGTCGACGTGATCGACAAGAGTGATTTCTGAGGCCCAAGTAAGGAGCGATTCGTGATTCTCCGACGCAAGCCCGCCAGCCGGATCAAACGAGGGGAGGTGGAGCACCGTCATGCGGCGAGGTCGATGACCTCGACGGCGCGACCATTTCTGCGGGCGTTTCCGACAAGCTCTTCGAGCTTTGCTGCCTGCCGGTCGTCGATCCAGGCCTCGCCGCATTGGGTGCAGAGCGTAGCGGGTACGTGGCGTACGACGACGACACCGCGGCCGAAGTCGGCCGTGAACGTGGTCGTTCCGGCTTCGAGCTGCCCCCCACACAGCGGGCAAAGGCTGCGTTCAGTCATCCTCTTTCCTCTTACGCGTTTTGAGGTCGGATTCAAAGTGTTGCTGATCGGGTTCGTATGCCGTGACGATCACGACTCTGGCTCCATCCCAGGCCGGACCAGAAACCACAGGGACGTAGGTTGCAAACGTTGCGCGGTGGGACGAACTCCGCAACCGCCGCAACATATATTCCTGGACCTGCGGATGCCGATGCAGGCCCCGACCGAGATACTGCGGCGAACTAGCGTTTGGCAAAGGACGAGA
>JACQEN010000262.1 GCA_016200585.1 Deltaproteobacteria bacterium | reverse complement strand
TGGTCTATCTCTACGGAGCCCCGTACGGAGGCTCCTCTATTCCGCCTGCGGCAACCACCAGCCTGGCATTCGCATTTTTTGGGATAGCGCTGCTGGCTCTTGCCGGCCCGCAAGCGTGGCCGCGTGGCGAGGCGGACGGCGCAGCCACACGTCCGGCGCCGGTGTTATTCCTGGTGTTTGCTCTGCTGGCCGTGGGCATCGTCGCCGCCGGGTCTCTGTATTTCCGCAACTATGCGGCGCACTACCGCGTCGAGGTAGAGCGCGGGTTGTCGTCGGTCGCGGCACTCAAGGTGAGCGAGATGACACTGTACCGCAAAGAGCGCTTGGCGGACGGCGCCATATTTCAGCGCAACGCCGCCTTCGCTGGGCTGGTGAGGCGCGCCTTCGACAACTCGGAAGATGCTGAAGCGCAAGCAGGGCTGCGGGCTTGGTTGGGCAATATCCAGGCTCGCTACCAGTACAGCCGGGCCCTCGTCTTGGACGCACATGGGACCCCGTGGATGGCGATTCCCGAGCTGACGGGACCGCTCTCTTCGGTCGTGGCGCGCCGCGCTGCCGAAGTCCAGCGCTCGGGAAAGATCGCCGTTCAGGATTTCTACCGCAATGAACATGATCAGCGGGTCTATCTCTCGACACTGGTCCCCATTCTCGACGAAGAAAACGGCGACCGGGTGCTTGGAGTCCTTGCCCTGCGTATCGATCCAGAAACGTATCTCTATCCCTTCATCAGCCGCTGGCCGACGGCCAGTGAAACGGCTGAAACCGTGCTCGTTCGCCGGGAGGGGAATGATGCGCTGTATCTGAACGAGCTCCGGTTCAAGAACAACACGGCTCTCACCCTGCGTGTCCCACTGGAATGGCAGGACGCAACTGCCGTCAAAGCAGTTCTCGGCCAGGAAGGAATCGTCGAAGGTCTCGACTACCGCGGGGTACCGGTGATTGCCGATTTGCGCCGCGTTCCCGATTCACCATGGTTTCTGGTTACCCACATCGCTGCATCGGAAGTGTACGCAGCGTTGCGCGAGCGGATGTGGACGACAATTCTTCTGGTTTGCACAATGCTCATCGGCGCGGGCGCCGGCATCGTCAGCATCTGGCGGCAGCAAAGCACCCGTTTTTACCTGGAGCAGTACGAGGCGGAACGGGACCGTGCTTGGCTACGGGACGTGATCGCCCGCAGCTTGAACGAGATCTACGTGTTCAATCCCGAAACCTGGCGCTTCTCCTTTGCCAATGCAGGAGCCTGCCGCAACATCGGCTACAGCGCCGAGGAGCTCGCGCAGCTGACGCCGCTCGACCTCAAGCCGAGCTTCACAAGGGAAGAATTCGACGCCATCCTCAGGCCGCTGCGCACCGGCGAACGCGAGGTGACCGTCTTCGAAACCAACCATCGCCGCAAGAACGGCTCCGAGTACGCCGTCGAGGTTCATCTTCAACATGTCCACGTCGACGGCGGCGCCGTCTTTCTCGCCATTGTCAACGACATCACGGAACGCAAACGGGCAGAGTCGGCGTTGCGCGAAAGCGAGAATCTCTACCGCTCCCTCTTTGACAATATGCTGAACGGTTTTGCGTATTGCCAGCTTCTGTATGAGGAGGGCCGGCCCAAGGACTACGTGTACCTGGAGGTCAACCGTGCCTTCGAAACTTTGACCGGGTTGAAGGATGTGATTGGAAAGACCGTCACTGCGGTTATTCCCAACGCGACCGCAACCGACCTGCAGGTGCTGGAAATCTACGACCGGGTGGCACAGACCGGGGTGCCCGAACACTTCGAGGTCTACATCGAAGGCCTGGGCATGTGGTTTTCGATCTCGGTATACAGCCCGAAGAAGGAATACGTCGTGACGGTCTTCGACGTCATCACCGAGCGCAAGCGGGCGGAGTCGGCGTTGCGCGAAAGCGAGGATCGCTACCGCGACTTGGTCGAACATAGTCAGGATCTGATCTCCACTCACGACCTGAAAGGAAATCTACTCTCCGCCAACGAAGCAACGGTGCGGGTAACGGGATATCCGCGCGACGCGCTGTTGCACATGAACCTGAGAGATCTGCTCGACCCGGAGGTGGGCGCACAGCTCAGCACCTACCTGACTGAGATGCGGACTCGCGGCGAGGCGCACGGCACGATGCGAATCCGCACCGCCGGAGGTGAACTACGCTTCTGGGAATTCAACAACACCTTGCGGCGTGATGGTACCGCCGGTCCCATCGTGCGTGGCATGGCGCAAGACGTAACGGAGCGCCGGCAGGCGCAGGAACGTCTGCGTTTGCAAGGCGCCGCTCTCGATGCTGCCGCAAACGCCATGGTCATCACCAATCGGGAGGGCAACATCCAATGGGTCAACCCGGCCTTCACGCGGCTGGCCGGCTACACCCTGGACGAAGCAATCGGGAAGAATCCACGCGACCTCGTCAGATCGGGCCGGCAGGACCGGGCCTTCTACAAGCACTTGTGGGATACGATCCTCGGCGGCCAGGTTTGGCGCGGCGAGATCGTCAATCGCCGCAAGGACGGCAGTCTCTACACCGAAGCCCTGACGATCACACCCTTGCGGCACGAGCGCGGCGAGGTCAGCCATTTTATCGCCATCAAGGAGGACATCACCGAGCGCTTGCAGCTCGAGGTACAACTGCGGCAAGCGCAGAAGATGGAGGCGGTCGGCCAGCTCGCGGGCGGGGTCGCTCACGACTTCAACAATCAGATCTTCGTGATCAACGGCTACTGTGACCTGCTGCTCGGTCAAGCTGACTTGCAACCGGCCCTCATGGAGCCGCTCGCCGAAATCAAGAAGGCCGCCCAGCGTTCGGCGGCGCTGACGGGACAGCTCCTGGCCTTCAGCCGCAAGCTCATGCTGCAACCCAAGGTGCTGGATCTCAATGCCGAGCTGCTCGCGATTGAAACGATGCTGCAGCGCCTGATCGGTGAGGACGTTCAGCTCACCTTTCTGCTGGACAAAAGCGCGGGGACGGTGAAGGTGGACCCGAATCAGCTGCAGCAGGTGGTGCTGAATCTGGCCGTCAATGCGCGCGACGCGATGCCGCACGGCGGCCGCCTGACCGTTGAAACCGCCAATGTGGAGCTCGACGAGGCGTACACGGAAACACACATCGACGTACGGCCGGGATCGTACGTCATCCTCTCGGTCTCGGATAGCGGACACGGAATGGATCGAGAGACTCTCTCCCACATGCTTGAACCTTTCTTTACGACCAAGGAGCCGGGCAAAGGTACCGGCCTGGGCCTGGCAATGGTGCACGGAGTCGTCAAGCAAAGTGGTGGTCACATCACGGTCTACAGCGACCCGGATCACGGCACGACGTTCAAGGTCTACTTGCCGCGAGTCGACGAAGCAATTGAGACGGCCGAACGCGGCGTAACCAAGGAGGTGGCGGGTGGCTCCGAGACGATTTTGCTCGTCGAAGACGAGACCGCGGTCCGGGGTCTGGTGCAGCGCATTCTCGCCGCACGCGGCTATCGGGTGCTGGCGACCGCCGACGGCAAGGAGGCGTTGCAGTTGGCAGAACGGCACGCCGGGCCGATCCATCTGCTGCTCACCGATGTGGTCATGCCGGTAATGAGCGGGGCGCAACTCGCCGAGCGACTCAACGCAGCGCATCCGGAAATTCGAGTCATCTACATGTCCGGCTACACGGAAAATGCCATTGTACGCCATGGCGTTCTCCATCCTGGGCTGGCCTTCTTGCCCAAACCCTGTCCGACCGAGCTGCTGCTGCGCAGGGTACGCGAGATCCTCGACGATCAACCGCGGAAGGATTTACGCGGCCGTCGCATCCTGGTGGTCGACGACTCGCAGGATGAGCGTACCTTGCAGGCGCGCATGCTCTCGAAAAGCGGGTGTGTGGTTCTGGAGGCGTCCGGCAGCACGGAAGCGTTACGCCTGTTGGAGCGCGAAGCCGTCGACGCTGTCGTCACCGACCTGAACATGCCAGGCATGGATGGGTTCGCTTTGACCGAGGCTATTCGCCGCTCCCCGCAGCTGCGGACGCTGCCGGTGATCATCTTAAGCGGTTCGTGCACCGAGGAAGAACACGCGCGCTGTCGCGCCGTCGGCGCGTCGGCGTGTCTCAACAAAGGCGCGACCGATCAGCAAGATCTGCTCGATATACTGGCCAAGGTGCTGTGACAGCCGACCGACGGAGCTGCGCGCTTCTTGAGTCGTGCCGCCTCGTGATCTTCCAGCCGTTCATGCTAAGAATCCGTCACATTCGGCTTGCGGGAGGTGCTTTTGTTGTCCGTCGCGTTGGGTTTCATTGCCGGCTTGGTGGCCTGGACCTTTCTCGAATACGTGATCCACTCGTGGCTCGGCCACCTTCCGAAAGGCAAGATTCTCATCTCTTCCGAACACCTGAAGCATCACGCCGACATCCTGTATTTCACGCCCCTGGCTCTCAAGGTGCGAGGCGCGGTACCGGTCCTGAGTATCCTTCTGCTCTCCACAAGTGCCCTGTTCGGGCTCGCCGTGGGACTGGGATTCATCTCGGCGGTGGCTCTGGGCTGGGTATCCTACGAGTGGCTGCATCAGTCGATTCACGTCAACGGCCCGACCAACTGGTACAGCCGTTGGGCGGCCCGGCATCACCTGCACCACCACTTCACACGTCCCAATCACAACCACGGAGTCACCACCCCGCTCTGGGACCTCGTTCTACGCACCTACGAGCGCGCCCCGCGCGTCCGCGTCGGGCGTCGCCACGTCGCCACCCTCCCCTGGTTGGCCTCGGGGCTAAACGCCGGACCCGTACAGCCTGCGTTCATGGCGGACTACGACGTCATTTGAATCGATCGCCAGGCGAGCTACGCGGGTCCCTGAGCACGAGCTGATCGCGGCGTCGGAACGCCGCTCATCCGTGCCCCGATGCGCCGAGCTGTTGCGCCGAAATCCGCGCCGCCGCTCCGGCAACGTTGATCCAGCAGCAGCCTCTCCCGGGTGGATCAAGAACCTGCCTTCGACTATGGAGATCCACCGCCGCCAAGGAGATTGACGATGAGCACACGATCCCCGCTGCCGCCGCCGGAGCGGCTGTTGCTTGGTCCTGGACCGAGCATGGTCAGCCAACGCGTCTTGCGCGCCATGAGCATTCCGTTGGTCGGTCACCTCGATCCGGCGTTTCTGCAGATCATGGACGACACCAAGCGGCTGCTGCAGATGGCTTTCCAGACGCGCAACGAAATGACGATCCCCATGTCGGGCACCGGCAGCGCGGGGATGGAAACTTGCTTCGTAAACTTGCTCGAGCCTGGCGACGAAGCCATTGTCTGCATCAACGGTGTGTTTGGTACGCGCATGGCCGACATCGTCGAGCGTTGCGGCGCCAAGCTGTGCAAGGTCGAAGCGCCCTGGGGCCGCATCATCGAATCCGCAGATCTGAAGGCGGCGCTGAATCGTGGTACGAAACCGAAGCTGGTGGCCGTCGTCCACGCCGAAACATCGACGGGCGTTTTGCAACCGCTCGAAG
This sequence comes from Deltaproteobacteria bacterium, assembly GCA_016200585.1. Taxonomy (GTDB): domain Bacteria; phylum Desulfobacterota; class Binatia; order HRBIN30; family HRBIN30; genus JACQEN01. The sequence continues at coordinate 6,836 of JACQEN010000262.1, read as the reverse complement.
AGATCGGTGCTCTGGCTCGGGCTGCAGGAGCGCTGTTCGTGGTCGACGCGGTGACCTCGCTCGGCGGCCATCCGGTTCGCGTCGACGATTGGGGTATCGACGCGTGCTACAGCGGCACGCAGAAATGTCTGAGCTGTCCGCCGGGCTTGTCGCCGGTCACCTTCAGCCCACGCGCCGTCGACGTGCTGCGCCAGCGCAAGACGAAGGTACAAAGTTGGTACCTCGATCTGACGATGATCGAGAAATATTGGGGCAACGATCGCGTCTACCACCACACCGCACCGATCACCATGAACTACGCGCTAAACGAAGCGCTGCGAATCATCGAAGAAGAAGGTCTCGAGACGCGCTGGACACGTCACCAGAAGAACCATCAAGCGCTGAAGGCCGGATTGGCCGCCATCGGCATCGGTTTGGCGTCGCAGGAGAACCATCAACTGTGGTCGCTCAACAGCGTGCAGATCCCCGGCGACGTCGACGACGCCAAGGTGCGCAGCATTCTACTCAACGAGCTCAACATCGAGATCGGCGGCGGGCTCGGGGTGCTCAAGGGCAAGACCTGGCGCATTGGCTTGATGGGTGAATCGAGCAGCCCGGCCAGCGTGCTGCTGGTGCTGAGTGCGTTGGAGCGTGTGTTGCCGCGCTGCGGCTACAAGGTCGAAGGCGGCGCGGCGGTGGCGGCGGCGGAGAGGGTGTATGGCTGAAGGATACCGGGTGAGACGGGAGACGGGAGACCGGAGACGGGAGCAATCGGGTTTCCGGCTTGCGAAAGGGTCACGGCGCCTGGGTCTCGCAAAAACGGTCAGGAATCGGGAAATGGTCGAGGACGCGAATTGCTGTACTCCCGTCTCCCGTCTCCCATCTCCCGTCTTGATCCTTTCTCTATTTCTCTCAGCCTGCGCCGCCGAGCAGCCGCGAGCTCCAGCAGCACCGGCCAAGTACGCCGCCCCGGCTGTGACTACGACACAGCATCTGACAGCCCTCGATAGCGGCGAATGCCGGCGCGTAGTGCAAGACGACGCGGCAGCGGAATCGTTGCGTCAAGCGGCGGCGCGCAACCTGGAGTATCTCTCGCGGCTGCCGATCAACAAGGAAATGACGGCGTTCGACCGTACCATCAGTGCGGCGTCGCTGACGAGCATGATGAATGCGATATCGTCGTGGCCGGGCGACGACTGGTCGGGGCTGTGCGATCGCTATCACCTCTACAAGGTGACAGCACCCGACTTGCTGATCACCGGCTACTACCAGCCGGAACTTTCGGCCAGCCGCAGACGCACGTCGCGCTTTCGCTACCCCCTGTATCGTGTGCCCGACGATCTCGTCGACATCGACATCAGTCAATTCTGTCCGGCCTGCGAGCGTAAGGTGGTGCAAGGACGCGTCAAGGACGGCAAGCTTGTCCCCTACTACACCAGAGGTGAGATCGAAGCCGGGTCGTTGAGCGGGCGCGATCTGGAGATTGCTTGGCTCGATGATCCGGTCGAAGTTTACTTTCTGCACGTACAAGGGTCGGCGTTGCTGCGCTTGGAAGATGGGGTGCTGCTCGAGGTCAGCTATTCCGGCACCAACGGCCAACCGTACACCAGCATTGGCCGGATTTTGATCGACCGCGGCAAGGTCTCCTCCGAAGCCATGACCCTGAAGACGCTCAAAGACTATCTCCGCGCTTATCCGGAGGAGCAGGCATCCTTGCTGTCGGCCAATCAGCGTTACATCTTCTTCCGTGGTGTGGTCGTCGGACCGATCGGCAGTTTGGGAGTGCCGCTCACCGGCGGCCGTTCACTTGCTGACGACCCGAGCATCTACCCGCCAGGCGCCCTCGCCTTCGTGCACATCGCACCGCGGCCGCAAGGTGCGGCGTCCGTGCGCCGGGACTACCGCCGACTGGCCATCGTGCAAGACGCCGGCAGTGCCATCTCCGGGGCCAACCGTCTCGACGTCTTCTGGGGCACGGGCTCGGGAGCCGAAGAAATTGCCGGCGATATGCGCAATCCGGGTGAGCTGTATCTGATGTTGCCGTACTAAAAGTGCGCCGCAGCCACCAACGGCTGCCGTCAATTTGCCGCGGTTCTCGTCTGCGGATTCTCGGCGCTGCCAGCGACGGCGCTCACCTCGTTGAGGAAGGCTCGAATCTTGGGCCACAGACGGTCGGGTGTCACGCGCAGCTCGCCGATCCAGCGCGTTTCCAGCAATCTCGCGTTCGGCATCTCCCTTGCGAGCTCCGCCGCGTCACGGTGCGCGTGCAGGCGATCCCCGCGATGGCCGACCACGAGCGTCGGCATCGTGAGCTGCCTGCGCCGCGCCGCGGGTGGCACGACGGGCCCCACTAGGATGCCGTGTAGGACGGCCGTGATAACCTCGGGCTCCGCGGACGCGGCATTGAGGAAGCTCGCGACCAGATCGATGTTCGGTCGCGGGATGCGGCGTACCAGGCGCGCGAACGGGCGCACGACAAAAGAGCCGTAGTCTACGAGAGTGATGACCGGTACGAGTAGGAGCGCTGCGAACATCGTCGACCATTCCATGACGGGCATTTCGATGAACAGGCCTAAGCAGCGTTCCGGCGCTTTCGCCGCGACTTGCAGCGCCGTGATCGCACCGAGGGATACGCCGCCGATCAGCGCCTTCTCGATACCGAGGTGGTCGAGCAGCGCGAGCGTCTGCTCGGCAAAGAAGTCGACGCGCAGCTCGCGTGGATCGGTGGGCTTGTCGCTCTCCCCATGGCCGAGCAGATCGAGAAGAATCACCCTGTAGCCCTGGGTTGCGAAGCGTTTGGCGAGGTCTCGGTTCACCAGCGAATCGAGCAAGAGCCCATGCAAGAGCACGCAGGAGACGCCTGAATTTCCGTGAATCTCATACGCCAGCTCATAGTCGCCAAAGCGAAACCGGCCTTTCTCGAAAACTTTTGTCATGTTGAGGGGCACCTCCTTGGCGGCCTGTCGGCAGATGGGTGAAGGAGCTTGCCTCCATTCGCACCCTGCACTCTCTATATTGGCCGGAGCATCGATCAACAACCCCGGGGGTGCTGTAGAAACCACGCGCCGTGTCTGGAACTTGCTCGCCCCCCGAGCGCTCATCGTCGACATTGATCTGAACGGCGACGGCCTCGGTCAAAGGTGACGGCGACTTCCGCATGGCATGGGACGCGATGAGCGGTGCGCTGACCGTCACTTCGGTTCAGGACCATCACGACGCAGGTCATCCAGCGCAACGCTTTCACCGCTGTCATTCTTCTTGACAGGATAGGCGACGCGGGAGCACAAGGCGGCATCACCCAAACGATCTTCTTGCCGGGGGGACGTCTGACGCACTCTTCGTTGTTCGACCGCGATCGATTGAAGCTCATCTGCTTGCCGCCGTGAACCATCGACCGCAAGATTCGATTCTATGATGGCGAACAGGCTCTTCACCTGAAGCGGTTTCGCAACGTACGCGTCCATGCCCGCAAGCAAGCAGCGTTCATCGTCGCCTTTCATCGCGAGCGCGGTCATCGCGATGATCGGGGTATGACGGCCGCTAGCCTCCTCGCGCTCACGGATGGCCGCCGTGGCTTCGAACCCATCCATCTCCGGCATCTGCACATCCATCAGCACGAGGTCAAACCGCTCCTTTTCGAATGCGCAGAGGGCTTCACGACCGTTGTTCGCCAGCGTGACCGTATGTCCCCTCTTTTCCAGAAGTCGAGCGGCGAGTCGCTGGTTGACGACATTGTCCTCGGCCAGAAGGACGTGCAGGCGCGTAGCCAACGTCTCGCCTGACTCCCCGTTTACAGCCACCCGCGGTTCTCCAGGTCGAACGCTCCCTAGTGCCAGGAGGATCGCATCGAGCAGCGCCGATTGACGGATCGGCTTGGTCAGGAAGGCGCCGACCCCCACCGCACGGCAGCGCGCCGCTTCCCCCGCAAGATCGGCCGACGACAACATCAAGATAGAGGCGCCAGCCAACTCGGGAGTTTGTTTGATTCGCGTCGCCAGCTCAAACCCGTCCATCTCCGGCATGTGGACGTCGATGAGCACCAAGGGGAACGACCTGCCCGCGGCAACTGCATGCATCATGCATCCGAGAGCCGCCCATCCACTGTCTACGGTCGTCGGGCGCATTCCCCAACGAACGAGGGTTTCGTTGAGGATACGGCGGTTGGTAGCGTTGTCATCGACGACCAAGACGAGCACGTCGCGCAGGTCCGCCGGCGGGACCCGGTGGCGTGCGAGTGGCTGCGTGGAGAGCGCGCAGCGGATGGTGAAATGGAACGTGCTACCCCGGCCCTCCCCGCTTTCCACCCAGATCCGGCCGCCCATCATCTCCACCAGTCGCCGTGAAATGGTCAGTCCGAGGCCGGTGCCCCCGAATCTGCGTGTCGTAGAGTTATCGGCCTGTTCAAAGGCCCGGAAAATCGCCTCTTGCTTCGTTACCGGAATCCCGATGCCCGTGTCGAGCACCACACAGTGCAGGTACACTTCACCGTCACCGCACGACTCGGTGCCCACGGACACCACTACCTCCCCCTGCTCCGTGAACTTGATTGCGTTGCCGACCAGGTTCGTGAGCACCTGGCGTAGTCGGTGCGGATCGGCCATCAGAACTTCAGGCACATCCGGATCCACATCAAAGGCCACTTCCAGACCCTTGACGTGCGCGCGTAGCGCCAGTGCTTGCAACGTGTCGCCGACCGTATCGCGTGGGTCGAAGTCGATCGCATCAAGCGTGAGCTTGCCCGCCTCCATCTTCGAAAAGTCAAGGACGTCGTTGATCACGGTCATGAGCGCGTCTGCGGAAGCGGCTACCATTTGCAGGTACTCGCGCTGCTCGAGAGTCGGCTCGGTTTGCAACGCCAATTCGGTCATGCCGATGATGCCATTCATCGGCGTACGAATCTCGTGACTCATATTCGCAACAAACTCGCTCTTGGCGCGGTTGGCCGCTTCGGCCGCATCTTTGGCCTCGCGGAGCTCGTGCGTCAGCTGCTCGAGCTGATGCAGCCGTTGACGGTCCTGCTCCAACAGGCTTTCCAGTCGATTGGACTGCGTGCGCACCGTTTCTTCGTACGTCTCGACCAATTGGCGTAGCGCGTCGGCTTCGGCTCGAAGGGCCGCTCCGTCACAATCAGTCACCGGTGGAAGTCTCCGTCGTCTGCGGCGGCGCGAACACGCTGCCGTCAAAGGGCAGAACGGCCAGCTTGACGTTCAGCGCCAGTGTCTTGAACATATCCGCCGTGGCTTGCGGGATCGGCACTCTCGAGAAGAAGATGATGGCGAAAAGATTTCCCGAGGGAAGCAGGCCGCCGAAGCCGAGCACCGACTCGATCCGTTCAGGAATGACGAATTCCTCCTGAGCCGGGATGTAAGGGCTTCCCAGCGCTTGCGGCACGTAGAAGACGTTGAAGCTGTGCTGACCTAGGTCCATGAGAAACGCCGGATCCGGTTCGAGGACATAGCGGATGTCGAGCCCAAGCTGGGCGACGAGCCTGGAGATCATCGGTTTGCCCTGGATCATCTCCTCGCTCAGCAGCGGTACGGCTTGATGTCGTTCAGATCGGGACCGGACGTTCCAGGCCGGCTTGTCCCCGATCGTGGCGAGCATCGTTAGACATGCGAGGTTCGAAGCTAGCGACGCCGTACCCGCAACAGCGCCAGCGAACCGCTGCAGATCTTTCGGAAGTTGGCCGTAAGGGTGGGTCTTGTAGAAGCGGATGAGCGCACACGCAGGGCCACCGGTTTGCACATCGCGGAGTTGATCGTAGAGGCAGTGGACGACTCGATTTGCCACCTCCTCCAAGCAGCGTGCGCCCGCGCCCGCGCCGCGCAGCGCTACGCCAAGCTCGGCCATGTCGGTCATCGTGAACTTCGCGAGGTCATGCATCGATCCTCCCGCTCGCTTTCCTGTTCGCCCCACCTCTAGAAACGGTCCACGTCAAGTCGCATGAATACAAAGTCCCAGGGATGCAGCTAGCGTGCCGCAGGTCGCAATGCGGCTTGGTCTATGGGGAGCCGCCCTCCTGCACGATCCCCGAGTCACGAGTATGGCGGATCTGCGAAACCGGCTTGCCGATGACGGGCAAGTCAATATGTCGGAGGTCATATCGGATTCGAGGGGCCTCCGGGCGACGCCCCCGGCGCTGCATGAAGAGTCGTATGCGGCATTCTTCCGAAATCCCCCCCTTTTCGTCAATTCAGCGTCGCTTGCGAGGCGGTGAGTCGGAATCGATCGCAGCGAAGTCGACCGATCATTGAAATCTATTGAGGTTTGTACCGCAGCGAATCGCGTCTGCGCTCTATCCGGGCTTCAGCGACGATACCCGGAGCTTTGCGCCGCACGTCTCCGCGACAACATGGCGGCCGACCCCAACTCCCGTCTGGGTGACGTCAGAAGAATGATTGCGCCTGGCGACGCACGAGAACGCACTCGTTGAAAAAGAAGAAATGGCACCACTGTTGCTCAAGCCAACACCCGTGAGCCTGGGGTAACTCAACTTGCATCCGGAAGGAGAAGCTTGACATGAACTTACTGGCCGCTTCGTGCCTCGTGACCGTGACAACGCCTGTCGTGCGGCTTCTCTCGTTCAGAGCAAAGCGCGTCTGCATCGAAGCGCGACGCGACCTCGATCTTCCGTTGCTCGGGCTGCTCATGTTGCTGCTTTCGATCGTTTCGTGGCCGACCAACGCATTCTCACAAGTGTCGGGCCAATCGTGTGACGCGAACATCGTGCTCATGCTGGATCGTACCGGGAGTATGTCGGCTACCGATTTGGCCAACGAACAGGCCGCAGCCAAGAGCTTCCTTGGAGTCGCTGCGAACGCGACCGTGCCGCCGCTGATTGCCATTGGTGGGTTCGG
>JACQEN010000267.1 GCA_016200585.1 Deltaproteobacteria bacterium | reverse complement strand
GGCAAGCAGCTCGATGTTGCGGAACGGACCTTTGACTTCCTTCAAATAAGCCGGACCGAAGGCACCGGCGGGAAAGACCTTCACCATCGTTGCACCGGCTTGCCAGGCGTTGAAGATCTCTTGCGGTGTCAGCGCTCCGGGAAAGACCGGGATGCCGGCACTGCGGCAGCGCTCGACCACTGCCGGCACGAGCGTCGGCATGACGATGAACGATGCCCCGGCGTCGACGGCGGCATCGAAATCGTCGAGGCAGAGGACGGTACCGGCGCCTACCATCAGTCGGCCCTTGGCCGCTTCGTTCAACTGCCGAATCAGCCCCGCGGCACCGGTCGTGTTCATGGTGACTTCGATCGCCGGCAACCCGGCATCGGCCGCGACATTGGCCAGCGGCACGACATCAGCCGCGGCAATGCCGCGCAGGATGCCAAGCAGAGGCAGGCGGCGAAAGCGTTCCAGGTCCATGAGTCTGGCAACCCTACACAAAGGCGCCGCGCACCGGAAGATCACTCGGCCAGAGCTCGAAACCTCTCAGGGCCAAGCAAAGGCAGCTGACCCGGTTGGATGAAACCATACCCTCCTTGCTATCATCTCAACCAGCAATGGACCCGCTCGGCAAACCGCCACCCAGCTCGGAGATCACCCCGGAGCCCCTGTATCTGCGGCGGCGTGAGCTCCTCCGCGACGCGCTCCTGTTCACTGCCACCAGTGCCGGCGTCGGTGGTAGCCTGCTCTGGCTCACGCAGGGGAGGCGTGCCAGCGAACGACAGATCCAATCGACTGCGGCGAATACCACAACGGCCTCTCCCACGCTGACGATTGCGGAGCGCGGGCTCTACCGCGTCGACGAGCCGCTGACGCCGGAGGGTGCGGTCACCTCGTACAACAATTTCTACGAGCTCGGCACCGACAAGAGCGATCCGGCGGCCAACGCGCAGACGCTGCGGCCGCGCCCGTGGACCGTGAGCATCGAAGGCGAAGTGAGCCAACCATTGGTTGTCGATGTCGATCAACTGCTCCAATGGTTTCCGCTGGAAGAGCGGGTCTACCGTATGCGCTGCGTCGAAGCGTGGTCGATGGTCATTCCCTGGGTCGGCTTTCCGCTCGGCGCGCTCATCAAGCGTGTGGAGCCGACGTCGCGTGCCAAACACGTCGCCTTCACGACGCTGCTCGACCCGGAGCAGATGCCGGAGCAGCGCGGTGATGTACTCGACTGGCCGTATGTGGAAGGGCTACGCCTCGACGAGGCGATGCATCCGCTGGCCATCCTGGCGGTGGGGCTGTACGGCAAGGCACTGCCCAATCAGAACGGTGCGCCGCTACGACTGGTCGTTCCGTGGAAGTACGGCTTCAAGGGGATCAAGTCGATCGTCAAGATCCGCTTGACCGAGGAGCCGCCGACGACGACCTGGAATCTGGCGGCGCCGCGCGAGTACGGTTTCTACGCCAACGTGAATCCGGCGGTCGACCACCCGCGCTGGAGTCAGGCAACGGAACGCCGCATCGGCGAGCTGCGCCGGCGGCCGACGCTGCCGTTCAACGGCTATGCCGAGCAGGTGGCAGGCCTCTACAGCGGCATGGACCTGCAGCGCTACTTCTAATGGGCTGGCGCCGCGCTCGACCGTCATGAGCAACCGAGCCCCACAGCCCTGGCTCAAGCCGGGCGTATTCGTCGGCGCCTTGGTTCCGCTGATTGTCATCGCGGGGCGCGGGCTGCGAGGCGAGCTTGGTGCCAACCCGATCTCTCAGGCGCTCAACCAACTCGGCTTGGTGGCACTGATCTTCCTCGTCGCCGCGCTCGTCTGCACGCCACTCAAGACGCTCGTTGGATGGACATGGCCCATCCGTCTGCGCCGCATGCTCGGCGTGTTCGCCTTCGCCTACGCGGCGCTGCACTTCCTGACGTACGTCGTGCTCGATCAGACCTTCGACTGGCGGGCCATCATTGCGGACGTCACCAAAAGACGATTCATCTATGTGGGCTTCAGTGCCTTGATGCTGCTGATTCCGCTCGCGGTGACGTCGACCAACGCGGCCGTCAAGCGGTTGGGATTCGTGCGCTGGAAGCGGCTGCACCGGCTCGCCTACGTGGTGCCGATCCTCGGCGTCATCCACTTCACCTGGCGCGTCAAAAAGGATGTACGTGAGCCGGTGACCTACGCCGTCGTTCTCGCGGTGTTGCTGCTGATCCGTGCCGCGACGTTCCTGCGCGCCCGGCGCAGCGGAAGCTCGAGCCAGCGCTCAGGTGAGGGCTGACCCACTATTCGCAAGCGTGTCGTTACATCTGGCAACGATCTGCTCGACTGGAAGGGCATCGAGCGCGAGGTAGCTGACCGTCGCGGCGAGCGCTGAGAGGCGTGGCCACCAGGATCGTCTTCGTTGACGCCAGCGTCTTGATCGCGGCTGCACGTGGTGTCGACGAAATTGCGCAGCTCGCAATGGAAGTGTTGGACGATCCGACCAGCCGATTTGCTTCCAGGGCCTTCGTCCGACTCGAAGTCTTGCCGAAGGCCCTGTTTCACAAACGACGCCCGGAAGCCGATTTCGACGCTTTACGGCGAGCGCTGTTTTTGGCAAGTCTGCCCAATCGCCACGAGGAAGGTAATCGTTGCCCAAACAAGCCAAGAAGCACGCCGCAGCAAAGAGCACCGGTACCAACAGCGGCGCCAACCTCGGCTTCGAGGCGAAGCTCTGGGCTGCTGCCGATGCACTGCGCAACAACATGGACGCGGCGGAATACAAGCACGTCGTCCTGGGTCTGATTTTCCTTAAGTACATTTCCGACGCCTTCGAGGCGAAGCACGCTGAGTTGGAAGCTCAGAAGTCTCAAGGCGCTGACGCGGAAGATCCCGATGAGTACCGCGCCACCAACATCTTCTGGGTGCCGAAGGAGGCGCGCTGGGCGCACCTCAAGGCGAGCGCACCGCAGCCGGCCATCGGCACGCTCGTCGACGACGCCATGGCGGCCATCGAGCGTGACAATCCGTCGCTGAAGGGTGTGCTGCCGAAGGACTACGCGCGCCCCGGTCTCGACAAACAGCGCCTCGGCCAGCTCATCAACCTGGTGAGCGACATTGCACTCGGCAGTGCCGCCGACCGCGCCAAAGACACGCTCGGCCGTGTCTACGAGTACTTCCTCGCCCAGTTCGCCAGCGCCGAGGGTAAGAAGGGCGGTCAGTTCTACACGCCGTCGCGTGTGGTGCGGGTGTTGGTCGAGATGCTCGCCCCATACAAGGGCCGCGTCTACGACCCGTGCTGTGGCTCCGGCGGCATGTTCGTATCGAGCGAGAAGTTCATCGAAGCCCACAGCGGCAAGATCGGTGACATTTCGATTTACGGTCAGGAGTCGAACTACACGACCTGGCGGCTGGCCAAGATGAACCTCGCCATTCGTGGCATCGACGCACAGATCGCCCACGGCGACACCTTCCACAACGACGGCCATCCCGATCTCAAAGCCGACTTCGTGCTCGCCAACCCGCCGTTCAACGACAGCGACTGGCGCGGCGAGCTGCTCAAGGACGACAAGCGTTGGGTGTACGGCGTGCCTCCGGCCGGCAACGCCAACTTCGCCTGGGTGCAGCACTTCATCCATCACCTTGCACCCACCGGCCTGGCCGGGTTCGTCCTCGCCAATGGCTCGATGTCGTCGAATCAGTCCGGCGAGGGCGACATCCGCAAAGCGATCATCGAAGCCGACCTCGTGGACTGCATGGTCGCGATGCCCGGACAGCTATTCTACTCGACGCAGATTCCGGTCTGCCTATGGTTCCTGGCGCGCAACAAACGCTTCGCTCCCTCGCCCGCGCGAGCGGGAGAGGGCCGGGGTGAGGGCCGTGATCGGCGCGGTGAGACACTGTTCATCGACGCGCGCAAGCTGGGCACATTGGTGGACCGTGTGCACCGCGAACTGAGCGACGAGGACACTGCCAAGATTGCCGGCACCTACCACGCCTGGCGAGGCGACAAGGACGCGGGAAAGTACGAGGATGTGCCCGGCTTCTGCCTGGCCGCGAAGCTCGACTTGATCCGTAAACACGGCCACGTACTCACGCCGGGCCGCTACGTCGGCACGGAAACGGCCGAGGATGATGGCGAGCCGTTCGAGGAGAAGATGAAGCGGCTCACCGCGACGCTGCGCGAGCAGCAAGCCGAAGCCGCGAAGCTGGATGCCGCCATCGATGCCAACATGAGGGAGCTTGGGTATGGCGGGTGAGTGGACAGTTCACCCGCTAGAAGACTGCATGGCAGCGATAATTGACTATCGCGGGAAAACGCCGGCAAAAACCTCGTGGGGCATACCGCTCATCACCGCAAAAGTTGTGAAAGGCGGAAGAATCGCGACGCCCGACGAGTTCATCGCACCTGAAGACTACGACGCGTGGATGCGCCGAGGCATGCCCAAGACGGGGGACGTTGTTGTTACGACCGAAGCTCCGCTAGGTGAAACCGCCCAGCTGGGAGACGAGCGCGTCGCCCTGGCTCAACGTCTCATCGTCCTTCGCGGCAAACCCGATATTCTGAACAACACTTTCCTCAAATTCTTGATCCAGTCGGCGAACGTGCAAGACCAGTTGCGCGCCCGGTCCAGCGGGACAACCGTCCTCGGAATCAAACAGAGCGAGCTGCGCAAGATTTCACTCACGCTGCCGGCACTCAACGAACAACTCGCCATCGCCCACATCCTCGGCACGCTCGACGACAAGATCGAGCTGAACCGGCGGATGAACGAGACGCTGGAGGCAATAGCACGGTCGCTGTTCAAGTCGTGGTTCGTCGACTTCGACCCTGTCCACGCCAAAGCCCAGGGCCACGACACTGGGCTGCCGAAGGCGATCGCGGAGTTGTTTCCGGATTCGTTCGAGGAGTCGGAGTTGGGGGAGATTCCGAAGGGGTGGCCTACTGGTTGCCTCCTCGAACAGGCGACGCTGTTGAGCGGTGGCACACCCAAAACGGACCGAGTCGACTATTGGGACGGCACAATAGCTTGGGCAAGCGCGAAGGATGTCTCACAATGTGGCGAAGTGTTCCTCGTCTCGACAGAGCGAACCATTACTGGAAGAGGATTGGACGAAAGTGCAACCCAGACCATACCCGCGCTGAGTACTGTGGTTGTTGCCCGCGGTGCGACGACAGGTCGCATGGTTCTTCTCGGTCGAGAGATGGCGATGAACCAGACCTGCTATGCGCTCAGGTCGACCACGGGGGCGCCGTTCGCACTCTATTGTCGGTTGCAGGAAGAAATGCATGCTCTGGTACATGCCGCTCATGGATCGGTGTTCGATACGATCACCACCAAGACATTCTCCACTTCAAGAGTTGTTCTCGTGCCACCGCCCCTACTCGAAGTCTTTGAGCAACGAGTGGCGCCTACTCTCCAACGGATACTGAAGGGCACGGTTGAATCCCGCGCCCTCGCCGCTCTGCGCGACACGCTCCTCCCCAAGCTCATCTCCGGCGAGTTGCGCGTCAAAGACGTCGAGCGCTTTGTGGACCGTGTGGACACTGTGGACGAGGTGGAGCGTGCCCGGACGTGAGCCGCTGATCCCCAAGCATGGGGGCTATCGTAAGCTGAAGAGCTTTCAGGTGGCGCAGCTCGTCTATGACGTCACGGTGCGCTTCTGCGATCGCTACATTTCGCCGCGCAGCCGAACTCATGATCAAATGGTGCAGGCGGCCCGTTCCGGCGTGCAGAATATCGCCGAAGGCAGTCAAGCGAGCGGCACCTCGAAGAAGTTCGAGCTGAAACTGACCAACGTGGCGCGTGCCAGTCTGGAAGAGCTGCGTCTCGACTATGAAGATTTCCTGCGTCAGCGCGGCCTGCCGCTGTGGCAACGCGACGATCAGCGCCGCAACGACCTGATTGCCAGGCGCCCGGCCACGGCCGACGCCGTGGCGGACTGGGCCAGAGAAACCAGAAGTGGACAGAGTGGACAGCGTAGACCGTCCATGGAGTCCACAAAGTCCACGCCGTCCACCTACCCCGAGATCGCCGCCAACGGCGCCCTGGCCTTGATCGCGGTAGCTTGTGCCCTGCTTGATCGGCAGCTGGCGGCACAGGCCACCGCCTTCGAGCAGGAGGGCGGTTTCACCGAGCGTCTGTATCAGCGGCGCCAGAGCAGCCGACGCGGCACATGAGCAAGTTCAGCGAGTCCATCGTCGAAGACGCCGCTCTCGCCTGGCTTGGTGGGCTCGGCTACTCGGTTCTTTATGGCCCGGCCATTGCCATCGGTGAATCCGCTGCCGAGCGCACCGATCCAAACTTTCGTGATGTGGTGCTTGAAGGCCGGCTGCGACAGGCGCTGGCGCGATTGAACCCCATCCTGCCCGCCGACGCTCTTGAAGATGCCTACCGCAAATTGACGCGCGCCGATGCGCCGTCGCTGGTGGAACGCAACCACGCCGTGCATCGCATGCTGGTCGACGGTATCACGGTGGAATACCGCCGCACCGACGGCTCGATTGCCGGAGCGCAGGCGTGGGTGATCGACTTCGACAACCCCGACAACAACGACTGGCTCGCCGTCAACCAGTTCACCGTTTCCGAAGGCCAACATACGCGCCGACCCGACGTCGTGCTGTTTGTCAACGGGCTACCGCTGGCGGTCATCGAGCTCAAGAACCCGGCCGATGAGAACGCCACCGTCTGGTCGGCCTTCCAGCAGCTCCAAACCTATCAAGCACAGATTCCGGCTCTGTTCGCCACCAATGCGGCGCTCATCGCTTCCGACGGCGTGCAGGCGCGCATCGGCTCGCTCGGTGCCGGCAAGGAGTGGTTCAAGCCCTGGCGCACGATCAGCGGGCACGGCGACGCCCCGAGCATCATGCCGGAGTTGGAGGTTGTGCTTGAAGGCGTGTTCGAGAAGCGGCGCTTTCTCGACATGGTGCGGCACTTCATCGTTTTCGAGGACGAGGGCCCCGCCTCCACCAAGGCTTCGGCGGGCGGGGGCAAGCTGACCAAGAAGATGGCTGGCTACCACCAATTCCATGCAGTGAATGTGGCGTTGGAGGAAACGCTGCGCGCGGCACGGGTCCCATCGTCCGAAGTCGTGATCGACACTCCGGGTCACTGGGAGGCTGGGCACCGAACCGGCGGCGACCCTGGCGACCGGCGTGTCGGCGTCGTGTGGCACACGCAAGGCTCGGGCAAGAGCCTGAGCATGGCGTTCTATGCCGGGCGCGTAATCCTGCACCCGGCCATGCAGAATCCGACTGTTGTGGTGCTCACCGACCGCAACGACCTCGACGATCAGCTCTTCGGCACGTTCGCCCGCTGTCGCGACTTGCTGCGCCAACCGCCGGTGCAAGCGGCCGACCGTGCCGACCTGCGCGCCAAACTCGCCGTGGCCTCGGGTGGTGTCGTGTTCACCACGATCCAAAAATTCTTCCCCGAGGAAAAAGGCGATCGCCATCCTGTGCTATCGGACCGCCGCAACATCGTCGTCATCGCCGACGAGGCACACCGCAGCCAATACGATTTCATCGACGGCTTTGCGCGCCACATGCGCGATGCACTGCCGCACGCCTCGTTCATCGGCTTCACCGGAACGCCGATCGAGAAAACCGACGCCAACACGCGCGCTGTCTTCGGCGACTACATCAGCGTGTACGACATCCAGCGTGCCGTGGCGGACGGGGCTACGGTTCCCATCTACTACGAGAGCCGGCTCGCAAAGTTGGAGCTGAAGGATTCGGAGCGCCCGAAGATCGACCCGAGCTTTGACGAAGTGACCGAAGGCGAAGAGGTCGAGCGCAAGGAGAAGCTCAAGAGCAGGTGGGCGCAGCTCGAAGCCGTGGTCGGGTCCGACAACCGCATCAAGCTCATCGCTCGCGATCTGGTTGAGCACTTCGAGGACCGCCTTGAGACGATGGACGGCAAAGCGATGGTAGTCGTCATGAGCCGCCGGATTGCCGTCGAGCTGTATCGTAAAATCGTTGCCCTGCGGCCTCAGTGGCACAGCGAGGACGACGAACAGGGCGCGCTCAAGGTCGTAATGACTGGCTCTGCTTCCGATCCGCTCGACTGGCAGCCACACGTCCGCAACAAGGCGCGCCGCGAGGCCTTGGCGCAACGCTTCCGCGACCCGTCCGACCCTTTTCAAATCGTTATCGTGCGCGACATGTGGCTCACCGGCTTCGACGCACCGAGCCTACACACGATGTACGTCGACAAACCGATGCGCGGCCACGGGTTGATGCAGGCCATCGCGCGGGTGAACCGGGTGTTCCGCGACAAACCCGGTGGCCTCGTGGTGGACTACCTCGGCTTGGCCGATGAGTTGAAGCAGGCGCTGGCGACGTACACGGAAAGCGGGGGCACCGGCAAGACGGCGCTGGAGCAAGCCGAAGCAGTCGCGCTGATGTTGGAGAAGTACGAGGTTTGCCGTGGCATGTTTCATCCCCTCGACTGGTCACGCTGGACGACCGGCACGCCGCAGGATCGCCTGTCACTGCTACCGGCGGCACAGGAACACATCCTCTCCCAGGACGACGGCAAGGCCCGTCTGCTGCGTTCCGTAACCGAGCTGTCGCAAGCCTTTGCATTGTCGGTGCCCCATGCCGAAGCGCTGCGTATCCGCGACGACGTCGGCTTTTTTCAAGCGGTACGCGCAGTGCTGGCCAAGAGCACGCCGGCAGAACGCAAGACGGACGAAGAGCTGGATCACGCCATCCGACAGATCATCTCCAAGGCCGTTGTGTCGGATGAGGTCATCGACATCTTCGCTGCCGCCGGCCTGAAAAAGCCCGACATCTCGATCCTCTCCGATGAATTTCTCGCCGAGGTCCGCGGCATGCCGCAGCGCAATCTAGCCGTCGAGTTGTTACAGAAACTGCTGCGCGGCGAGATCAAGACGCGCGGCAAACGCAACGTCGTGCAGGCCCGGTCGTTTGCCGAGCTTCTCGATCAAGCGGTGCGCAAATACCAGAGCCGCGCGATCGAAACGGCGCAGGTGATCGAGGAGCTGATCCAACTCGCCAAGGACATGAAGCGCGCCAGCGCCCGAGGCGAGGAACTGGGGCTCTCCGATGACGAGCTGGCCTTCTACGATGCACTAGAAACGAACGACAGCGCCGTCAAAGTGCTCGGCGACGACACGCTCAAGACCATCGCCCGGGAACTCGTCGAAACGGTACGCAGGAACGTCACCATCGACTGGACGGTCCGCGAGAACGTCCGCGCCCAGCTCCGGGTGTACGTCAAGCGCATCTTGCGCAAGTACGGCTACCCGCCGGACAAGCAGGAGAAGGCGACGCAGACGGTGTTGGAGCAGGCAGAGGTATTGTCGGAGGCGTGGGTCGGAGCGTAGAGTCCCAGGGGAGTCACGGAATGCTCGGCTGGCATGCCAGTGTTTATCGGCAAATAGGCGATGGGGCTTCGCCCGCGATGAGTGAATCACCCAAAGGCACACGCCTGGCTGTGTGGCAGACTGGACTCGCAGGGCTGGACTGGGTCGATGAGTGATTGGCAATCGATGCGGATCCTTCGATTTGACCTCGGGCAATACCATCGGTTTGCAAAATGTTTGCAACTTTGCCATCCGGTCGCTAGTCAAGCGCCAGCGCGATTTTCGAACCCACTCGTAGGTGAGGCACTCACCGGCTTTGCCGGAAGTGCCCAGCCCATCGGAGCGCGTAAGCACGCACAGGGGCAAATTGAGACGGAGGCGTCAACCGGCTTTGCCGGGGACGCCGAGCCCATCGGCGCATAGCGCCGGGGGCAAAATGAGACGGAGGGGTGGGTGAGTGGTTGAAACCACCGGTCTTGAAAACCGGCGACCCGCAAGGGTCCGGGGGTTCGAATCCCTCCCCCTCCGCTGCCTTCTCTTCAGCTGAAGCCCGTCGCGCGTCGCGCCTGAAGGAAACGCGTGGCGCGCCAAGGATGGCACCCGTTCACTTCTCCTTCACTCTGTACGGCTCCTTCAGCGCCACCTTCACTGCGAATCCTTCGGCGAGCATGGCGTCGGCATGGACTCCGTTGGCCACGGCAATCTCTTCGGGGCGCCATTCCGACGTCAGGCGCGCTGCCAGCGACGCAACGCTCTCGCTTCCCTTCGCCGTCTGCAAGCGCAGCCGTGTCGCTTGGATCGACGGCCAGTCGGCCGCCGTCAAGCCGCGAAAACTCCTGGCCACGCTGCGCAACGCTTCGGCATAGGCCGGCGCACTGCCGAGCGCACAGGCGCCGAGAATCTCCAACACCCGGCCGTGATGTTCGATCCAAGTCTGGTAGAGCTGCACCGGCGTGCCGTCGCGCATCCGCGCTTGCGCCTCCAAGCGTGCGGCGCGGTTGCCGGCAATCGTCGTCCGTTCGACGGCCACGTCGGGGCTCAATCCGAAATTGGTCGCTGCCTGGCGGGCCAGCGTGTTCAGATCTTCGTTGCCGACGGCAGGACGCAACAGACTCAGAGCATCGCCCTTGGGCGCCGCCGCGACGACAGCGTTGCGACTGTTCTGCACCTTCCAAGCGTCGGGGAAGTCGATCGCCAAGTCGAGCTCGGGATGCAGGAAGCGCGTCTTGACGAACATCCCTTGCGCCGGATCGTTGCCGATGGCCAGGCCGTCGAGGTGTCGCAACGTGGCGGCACGGTCGGCGGCAATCGGAGCATGCTTTGCGACGGGAAAGCTGCCCGCCTCCGTGGCGATGCTGCGCACGCGCTCGGGCGTGCTCGGATGCGAGGCAAGAAAGCTGAAGCGCGGCTCTTTGCCGCCGTGCAAACGCTCTTCCGCCTGCATGGTGCTCAGAATGCTTGCCAGCGCCGCCGGATCCCATCCCGCGCCTGCCGCGAGCTGCATGCCCAAGCTG
>JACQEN010000266.1 GCA_016200585.1 Deltaproteobacteria bacterium | reverse complement strand
GGCGGTGAGCTCGAGAGCCTCGTCGTCGGTACCCACCAAAATCACGTTGCGCAGATTGCGGCCGTGCCGGCGAACGCTGCCGCCGATTCTTCGCAGGATCCGCCGCTCCAGGCCCAAGGAAAGGAAGCTGATGCTGGCGAACGCCATCAGGAACGGCAAGGTGACGAAGGACAGGTCGAACAGCGGCGCCAATGGAATCAGGGCGGCGGTCGCAATGCAGACCGCGATCCCGACGTCGCGCAGCTCGCGTGTAAAACGCGACAAGCGGTAGGAGAAATAAAGCTCGCAGCGCCGCAGCACGGCGTGCCACACTCCGAGGTAGGCGAACATGAAGAGCATGTTCTTCAACTGGATGCGGACCTCGAGCAATTCGACCCAGCCGTGGATGTCATTGGTGCCGCCGGTCAGAGCGATGGCCAGCATGCAGCTGACGGTGACGACGGCGAGGTCTGCAACCTTGAGAAGTAGAAGTATGTAGCGGCGAAGCGGACCCATTTACTCCTCCAAAAACGCCGGTACGGTGCGGGGGCGCTCAAAGAAGCGGCGCACCCAAGCGGGAAGCGGATGCTTGGATCCAATCAACACCAGCCCGAGAGCTCTGCAGCCGGCGGCGCGCACGCGCTCGGCGGCGTTTGCCAGCGTCGTACGATCGGTGACTCCAGCTTGTGCCACGACCACCAGGCCGTCGCAGGATCGAGCCAACAGAGCGGCATCGACCGATTCACTCAGTGTACAGCCTTCGATGAGAACCACATCCGCAAGGCGTGATGCGGCGGCTAACCAGTCGGCGACCTCGGCTTGCGCCGCGTTTTGGCTGAGATCGAGCGGCTTGAGGTCGCCCGCGAATTCCAGCCCAAGCTCGCTCAACGAAGCCAGCGACTGTTCGCGGCGGCGGCGCAGGATGGGCCGGCCGTTGACCAAACACAATTCGGCGTGGAGGACGCGGAAGCCCAGCGATTCGATATGCCAGCTCAGACCGGTGATGACGCGGCGCGCGCCACCCTGGGCATCGGCCCCGGCGATGACGAAGCGGCGCGCTGCGTCGCTCGGCGCCACCAAACGCAAGCGGTCGTACAGATCTTTGTAATCTTCCAGCAACCGTCGCGAGCGCGGCGGCGCCGCGGGCGGAGTTGCCGCGGGCGCGCTCAATGTCGCCGGCGGTTCCACTCCGGCCGGTTCCCCCTCCGACGTCGGTAGCGCCGGTGCGGCCGCTTGCGTGTTGCGCAGCCGATTCAGGGCTTTGATGTACTCGCTCATGCCATGCTCCAGACGCCGCCGCGCACGCGGCGCAGGCGGAGCAGTATGGCGCCGCTCGCGACAGCGAGGGCGACGGTTGCGAACGCCAGCAAGCCTGACAGCCAGGTGCTGCGTGATGCTGCACGGCGATCACTGACGCGCGTTTCGATTGCCAGCCGCGGTTCCGTTGCGGTGCCCGGGTCGACGTCCAATGTGGTCGGAAAGTCGTTTGCCGTTTGGCTGTGTTTGAGGGTGGCCGTCGTCTGGGTTCCGCTGCCGCGATGCAGCATGCCGGCGCCCAACATCAGTAACGCGCCGAGGCAGACGACTGCGAGCAGAGCGCTGACCATCTCCGCCATGGTTCTAAATCGTCGCGGTGCCAGCTCCGTGGCGGCTTCGAGCGTACCCGGATCGTGTACCAAAGCCGCCGTGCGCTTCACCGTGCGCCGCGCCAGGTACCACGAAACCTGCGACACGCCCTGCCCGAACGCGAACAGGAGAGCGGTCTGGCAAAGGATGTTGATGCGGCGTGGTACGCCGTGGGCATGCCGCAGCAGAGCTCGCCGAGCCGCCGCAGTGAACAGATCGGCCGAACCTCCGACAAGACCTAGCCGGTGGCCGAGGTAACGCTCGCTCTCGACGGCCGGCAGGGGCAGGAGCTGGCAACGGACAGCGATGCGATTTGCCAACTGGCGGAGCTGCGGCGAGGCTAGTTTTGCATCGAGCTCTGGCTGCCCGACGAGAACGATCTGCAGGAGCTTGCTGTCGAACGTTTCGAAGTTCGACAGCAACCGTATGTTCTCGAGCGCTTCGAGGCTGAGATTCTGCGCTTCGTCGACGACGACCGCCACGATGCGGCCGTTTTCGGCGCAACGGCGCAGGAAATCGTTGAGCTGGCGTAGCAGCCCGGCACGACCCTGATCCAAAGCCGCGACGCCGAAGTCGGTCAGGATCTCGCGCAGCAGCTCATCGAAGTTGACGCTGGTATTGGCGACGTACGCCGTTTCGACGTCCGCACCGATTTCGCTCAACACCGAATAGAGCAGCGAGGTCTTCCCCGTTCCGGGCTCCCCGGTCAGAACCAGCAGGCCGCTGCGCTGGCGCAGGCCGATCTCCAAAGCGGCGCGAACCTCTGCGTGTTGCGGCCCCAGGTAGAGTGCTGCGGGATTGGGTGCGGCCGAGAAGGGCTCGCCGCTGAGTCGAAAGTGGTCGGCGTAAAGACCGGAGGTTTTGCCGTTGGGGCTCATCGCGACCTCAAAAAGGAATCTCCGCAAGGATCTTGAATCCGCTGACTCGCTCGGCGGTTACCGCAGTTTCGACGGTTGGATCGAGGCGGTCGAGCAGCAATGCCAAACCGAGGCCGGCGGCGAGGCTCATGATGGCGCCGAGGAGCAGGGTCAGGCTCTTGCGCGAGGGGCGCGGAATCGACGGCACTTCTGCCGATTCGACGACGCTGACATTGACGATATGCGATTGATCGAGGGCGTTGGAGAATCGTGCTTCCTCGACCTTCTTGCTGTAGGTCAGGAAGGCTTCGCGCGCCGAGGTGAGGTCCTGCTCGAGGCGGTCGCCTTCGGGCGCGATCTGGTCGAGGTGGCGCAGCTTGGCACGTTGCGTTTCGAGGAGAGCCTTCAAAGCGTCGGTGCGAGCCTTGGCGATCGTGACGCGCTCCTGCGACGCTCGTTTGCTCTCCTTCTTCAGCAGTTGCTCGGCTTCGGTGATTTGCTGGTCGAACATCTGAAGCTTGAGGCTCGTCGGCGCCAGGCGCGAAGCCAGGTCGGCACGCTGCAGTCGCAGCTCGTTGATGCGGCCGCGAATTCCCTGAAGCGGATCCTGTGTCAGCCCCGCCCCCAGCTCGCTGCCGCCGTTTGCCGCCGCTGGCATGGTGATGCCGTGCGAGGGCTCAGCGCCGGCGTTGGCTTCGGCCTGCGCCACCTCGGCCGAGGCCATCGTCGACTCCAACTCGGCGACGCGCGCCCGCAACGCGGTTCGCTGCGCACTCGATGCGTCGACACCTTCGCGGCGTGAGAACTCGGAAAGCGCCGCTTCCGCCTGGCGGACCTTCTCCGAAAGCAGTTGGCGTTGCTGCTCGAGGAATTCGAGCGCCGCCGATTGTTGGTTGAGGCGCGCGTGGCGGTCGACGTGATGTTGCGCCAGGTCGTTGATCAACGTGGCCACCCACTTCGGATCGCCCCCCTCGAAAGAGATCTCGATCAGATTCGATCCCTTGATCGCTTCGACGGCCAAGCGGTGGGAGATCGACGCCATCCATTCGTCGAACACGTTCGAGGATTGCGTCTTGGCGCTGAACAGCCGTCGCACCGGCGTGCCGATCTTGTTGCGCAGGCCGGCGAGCAGGGATGCTTGCCCTTCTTGTTCGATCCGGGCGCGGTGCGGCTCCAAGACCTCGCGCAGCAGCCCGGGGCTCTGGAGCAACGCAACTTCGGAGTTCAGGTCTTGATCGGTCACGCGCTCGACCGTCGAGCCGGAATGCGGATCCGGCGATACGGTGATGCGGGCGCGTTCCGAAGTGACCATCAGCTTGGCGTTTGCCTGGAAGGTCGGCTTTTCGAGGAAGGCCAGCATACCGCTGACCACAACGCCGGTTGCGATGACACTGAGCACGGCTTTCCAGCGCCGCAGTACGGCGCCAACCATCTCTTCCAGACGCATCGAGTTGTCGTGATCGTGGTTCACGTTTCTTCCTCTTCAGAATACCGGGATGGCAAACGGAACTTGCGGCAAGTTCTTGCGAATGTACTGATCGACGAAAACGTTGACGTTGGCGATCTCGGATTTCGGTACAAAGACGATGTCGAGCGGTTGCAGGGGGACGTCGAGGTCGGGTGCTTCGCCGCTTTCGATCGGGCGAACATCGACCGCTGCGCCGGCGGCATGACCGTCGGGTTGGCGGCGAATCAGTAATACTTGGTTCCGCCGGGCTGTGTCTAGAAGACCACCGGCCTTTTGGATCGCCTGGTACAGAGTCATTCCCTGGGCCAGCGCCACGGTGCCTTGTTTGCCCACTTCACCGCTGACGTAAATTCGCTGGTTGCCGAACTTACGGACAATCACGTTGACCGTCGGCGCAACGAGCTCGCGCTTATAGAGGCCGGTCAGCTCCTTCGAAAGCTGCGCCGGCGTGCGCCCGGCGGCAGGAACCTCACCGATCAATTGCATGGTGATCTTGCCGTCGGGCCGCAGGACAAAGTCTTCGTTCAGCTCCGGGTTGTAATAGAACTTCACGCTGACGACGTCACCCGGGTTGAGAACGTATTCGGCCGGTGTTGGTGCAGGATTACGCGCCAGCGTCGAAGGTTGTGGGCCACGCGCTTTCAAGCCGGTGCAACCGGCCAAAAGAGCGAGTGCTCCCAGAGCGACTGCGAGGCTCGTGCGTCGCCGGTGATTGCCGCTACGAACGCTCATGTTGTTTTCAGTGTGCGCCATCGCATTCCTCGTTCGGCCGATTGACTCAGGGGGCCCCCTGTTTGCTGCGTTTGGGTGTCGCCATCGGTGCGGAGCCGCTGCTGCGTCCGGGAGCGCCGCCGGTGATCGTGGCGCGCACGATTCGTGGATCGAGGGTCGATGCCGTGTTGACCAGCCTTTCCTCGTCGATCTGCAGTAGTGCGGTCAACTCGGTCGGCGTCAGCTCCAGGGCATTTTCGCGACACAGGTCTTCGGGAGTTTCGAAGAACTGGTCGCGGAACGCGGCATCGGTGATCAGCCGGCCAAGAACGCTTTCAACACACCGTTGGCTCATGATTGCCTACCGTTCTCCCTGAAGACGCTTTCGAGGGTCGTTGCTCGTCGGACCGCTCGGGTGTCTTCATCGTTTGTGAATGCTTCGTTGCCCATGACGTTTCACATAGAACTGCAAGCATCTTGCCAGGAGATGCTGAATCTCCCCTGGTCGGTTCAAGCGGAAATCCGCCTTCTACGTCCGGTTCATTTCAGCCATTTAGCTGGTTTCGGCCATTTGGATTTCAGCCACTCAAAGGGATTCCTGCGACTGCGGGTGCTCCACGCCGCAGCAGCTGCTTGGATAGGAAGCATAGCTATGGGCTAGCGAGACGAAGTCGCTCCGATCGGGGTCGACTAAGTGTCACGTGGTTGGTACGACACCGATTGCAGCGGATCGAAAAAGGAAAAAATGCATTCGGTGATTGCGCCAGCGGCGCGCCAGAAGCTCAACTACGTGAAGGTCAGCGACCCCGACGTACGCTTGGACCGTTTTCCGGATTTCCTGATCATCGGCCCGCAGCGTACCGGGACCACGTGGCTGCATGCGCAGTTGCGCTTTCATCCCGAGATCCAACTTTCGGAGCCCAAGGAGCTCTTCTTTTTCAGCCGGTTGAAGACCCCGAGCCATCCGAAATACCAGTCGAACGAGTTGAGTTGGTATCTGCGGTTCTTTCGTGATCCGCCATGGCTGTTCCTGGCGAAAACGCTGATCTGCTTGCGGCGCTATCGACGTCTCTACCGACCGCGGGTGCGTGGTGAGGCCACCGCCAGCTATGCGGCGATCGACAGCGACGTGATTCGGGAAATTGCCGTTCTCAACCCCGACATCAAGGCTGTTCTAATGATACGCAATCCGGTCGATCGGGCTTGGTCGCATGCCAAGAAGGACCTGGTTCGCAATCGCGGCCGCCGCTTCGCCGACGTCGGTGAAGCGGAGTTCCTTGATTTCTTCAATGATGAGTATCAACGCCAATGCGCGCACTACGTCGACCACATCGAGCGTTGGTCGGCCGAGTTGCGCGATGGCCACTTGTTCGTCGGCTTGTTCGACGACATCGACCGCCGTCCGGAAGAGTTGCTGATCGATGTCATGCGCTTCCTCGGGGTAGACGACGACCGCCGTTATCTGCCCGCCGATCTCCGCGAGTCGGTGAACCCGACGGCCGAGTCGCGCATACCACCGGCGTATCGTTCGCACCTCGAGGCGCTGTTCGGCGATGACATGGCGGCATTGCGCCAGCGGTTCGGCATCGTCTGGCCGATAGCGCCGACGTCGGCCGTAAAGAGCTTCGTCTACCACCGAGCGCCTGCGCTCACCGCGACGGTTCGTTGAGGGCGCAGGCCGGGTCCGTCGCCGTTGATATCGCCGAGCATGCAACGACCAATCGGGCTGTCGTCGAGCGCGATGCGCACCAAGGTGATGAGCTCTTCGATCGCCACCGTGCCGTCCTGATCGCAGTCGCCCGGACAGGTGTTCGGTGTTGGACTGACGGTTACGGTTGCCGTGGCCGTAGCAGTCGTCGTCGAGGTGGGGCTGGCCGTCGGTGTTGGCGACGCGGTTGCGGTCGCCGTGGGCCTGGGCGTGTCGGTTGCGGTGGCGCTCGGCTCTGGTGTTGCTGTGCCGGTTGGCGTCGCAGTCGCTGTGGGGCTCGGCGTCTCCGTCGGACTTGCGGTCGCCGGCGGCGTTGGGGTTTCACTCGAGGTTGGTTCCGCAGTGTAGCTCGCCGAGGCGGTTGGCGTCGGCGTTTCGGTCGCCGTTGAGGTCGACGTCAAAGTCGGCGACGAACTCGCGGTCGGCGATACGGTAGGTGTGGGTATCTCCGTATCCGTCGCGGTCGGCGTCTGGGTGAACGTCGGCTCGGCCGTCGACGTTGGACTTGGTAAGGACGTCTCCGTTGCTGTCGGCGACGGCGTATCGGTGAATGTTACAGAGGCGCTGGCCGTAGCCGTAGCAGTCGGCGTTTCGGTGTTGCTGGGCGTCGCAGTTGCCGAGGGGGTTTCGCTTGGGGTTGCCGTGACCGAGGGTGTCGCCGTTTCGCTTGGCGACGCGGTTGCCGTGGCGGTGTCGGTGGCGGTCTCGGTCGGCGTCAGGCTCGGCAAGGGCGTTTCGGTCGGTGTCGACGTGTCGCTGGGTGTCGGTGTGGCGGTTTCCGTATTGGACGTTGTGGGTGACGCGCTCGACGTGGGTGTTTCGGTTGCAGTTTCCGTTGCCGACGCGGTTGCGGTTTCGGAAGGCGTAGCTGTTTCCGTCGGTGTGGCGGTGATCGTTGGTGTGTCGGTCTGGGTTGGCGTCGCGGTTTCCGTCGCCGTTTGGGTTACGGTTGGGGTTTCGGTGGCCGTCGCCGTTTCGCTTGCGGTCGCTGTTTCACTCGGCGTTGCCGTCTGGGTCGGTGTATCAGTTTGAGTCGGGGTCTCTGTCGGTGTGTCGGTGGCGGTGTCGGTTGGCGTCGGCGTCTCGGTCGAAGTTTCAGTGGGCGTTGCCGTTTCGGTATCGGTCGCCGTTGCCGTCGCGGTCGCTGTCGGGGTTGCGGTTTCGGTCGGCGTCTCGGTGGCGGTACTGCTTGCAGTCGCCGTGGACGTCGGTGTTGTCGTTTCCGTTGCCGTCGGCGTCGCTGTTTCGGTTGGTGTGAATGTGCTTGTCGCGGTCAGAGTTGGTGTGTCGGTAAACGTCGGCGTGGCGGTTTCGGTCGCGGTCCTCGTTGCCGTCGCCGTTGACGTGGGCGTTTCGGTTGGTGTCGGCGTCGCCGTGGTTGTCGCTGTGTCGCTCGGGGTCGGGGTCGACGTCGCGGTGGCCGTCGGTGTTGGTGATTCAATCGGGAAGCTGACCCGGCCGACCTTGTTCTTGAAGTACTCGGTGAACCACAAGTTGCCGTCACTGCCGGCGACGATTCCGTACGGTCCGCTGGCGGTGGTGGGTACATTGAACTGCGTCGTCGTATTGGGAGCCATCGCCAGCAGGCGAACCAGTTGATTGGTGCTCATCGCCGTGAACCATAGATTGTTGTCCGGGCCTTTGGTGAGAATTTGCGGGCCGAGACTGTTGGGGATCGGAAATTCGGTGATGGTCGTCGGCGTGAAGGGACTGAAGCGCCCAATCTTGTTGAAACCCTCCAGAAACCACATTGCGCCGTCGGCGCCGACGGTGATGCTGACGGATTGGCTGTTGTTCGTTGGGATCGGGAATTCGGTGATCGTGTTGGGGCTGGCGAGTTGGATGCGCCCGATCTTGTTTGCGGCTTGCTCGATGAACCACAGGCTGCCATCGGGTCCGCCGGCAATCGAAATCGGTTTGCTGCCGGCGCTTGGAATCGGAAATTCGGTGACGGTGTTGGGGCTTGATGTGCGCACACGTGCCACTTGGTTGGTGTTCAGCTCGGTGAACCAAACGTGTCCGTCGGCACCGGCGGTGATACTGGAAGGGCCGCTGCCCGCCGTCGGAATG
This sequence comes from Deltaproteobacteria bacterium, assembly GCA_016200585.1. Classification (GTDB taxonomy): domain Bacteria; phylum Desulfobacterota; class Binatia; order HRBIN30; family HRBIN30; genus JACQEN01. The sequence continues at coordinate 793 of JACQEN010000266.1, read as the reverse complement.
TTGAATTCGGTCACGGTGCCGGACGGAGTAATGCGGGCGACTTTGTTGGCAGTTTGCTCGAGGAACCAGACGTTTCCATCCGGTCCGGCGGCAATCGACTCCGGGCCGGCATTGATCGTCGGAATGCCGAACTCGGCGAGCGTGCCACCCGGAGTGAGGCGGCCCAGCTTGCTTCCGGTATACTGGGTAAACCAGACATTCCCGTCGGGACCGAGCGCGATCCCGCGGGGGCCACTGAAGCTCTGGAGGGTGAATTCGGTTACATTCAGCTGCGCAACCGCTGGCGACACCAGGGCCCCGAAGCAGAGTACAACCACGAAGGTCCGGATGAGGCTAGCAGCGGCTCGGCCTCCAAGCCTCGCAATCGAGCCACGCATGACGTCGACCGTCACTACTACGCCCCATTGCAGGTCGTCAATACAACCCACCCAAGAAAAGGGAAAATAGAACTAGTAGAATATTGCGTCAGGTCTCCGCTTTGTTCCGTATGGGCTGTTCGCGTTTCGACTTAAGCCGATACGCCGTCAGGGTTTGGCTTGCCGATCCTATGCGCTAGAGGTCGCGCGTTCCTGTTGCCACACGTTGACTCTCTGGGTCGGGTCTCGCAGGCTCGGATCTCTATGGTAAGGGAGCAGAGATGAGTGACGCATTGACGGCAGTGGGTTTGTTGATCGTGTCGAATACCTTCATGACGATTGCCTGGTACGGCCATCTGCGTTTCCGCACCTGGTCGATGCCTGCCGCGATCCTTGTCAGCTGGGGCGTGGCGTTGTTCGAGTACGTCGCGCAGGTG
>JACQEN010000273.1 GCA_016200585.1 Deltaproteobacteria bacterium | reverse complement strand
TCTACAAAGATTTCACCGCAAAGGCGCGAAGACGCAGAGAAGAGAAGGCTCAGGGTGTGAAATGGCCGGAAATGGAGAGTTCATTTTCAATGGGCTTCGATTTGCCACACTCGGTGGTTTGGCGAGCTACATTCTCTGCGCCTCGGCGTCTCCGCGGTGAAGTTTTTCTGTCACATCAATGTTAAGGATGGGCCTCGTTCGGGGTGGTCGCCAGGCCGCGGGCGTTGCGATCGTTGAGGTGTCGTTGCTCGAGCGCTTCGAGGTCGTCGAACATGGCGCGGCCGGCGGGCGTCAACTTGGCGTTGGCCCGCAGCATCTCCATGCCTTCGTGGTTCTTCAGGTCGATATCCGACATGCGGCGCTGAAACTCGGGAAGCGCCGACCATGAATGGCCGGCATCACGCATGCGGCGATAGAGCTCGGCGACCGGCAGGAACGCGTGCACGGCGAGCAGGATGCCCCACAGCGGCCGCGGATCGGGACGCACCGGGCTCTTGTAAAGAGGATGAAAGGCGTTGGTGATGTACTCGACGCTGTAGGCGGACACGTTGAACTTGTTGTGCTGGAACTCGTGGATCACGGCTTCGGTCATCGTCATGACGTTGGGATGGAGCGTCATGTAAACCGTCCCGACCGCCTCGCGGTAGGAAGCCGACAGATGTCGCACCTCGTCGTACCCCACCGGCACGATTTCGTGGAGCAGCGTCCCCATTTCGGCAAATTCACCCGGCATGAACTGTTCGACCAACGCGAACGACTCGTCGAGAACCTTGACCCACTCTTCCGGAGAACGACCGCCAAGATCGATGTGATTGCCGGCCTTGTCGGGATGAGCTTCGAACTCGGCTACCGGATTGTGATCGACGGTCGCCAGACGGGTCACCTTGCCGGTACGCCAGAACTGGCGTTCGAAGCCGAATCCCCCTTCTCCGTTCTTAAGAGCCTGCTGCAGCGCTTCCCTCTCGAGCGGCAAACGCGCCAGCTCGGCCGGCTCGCCGACCGCTGCCAGATGGCTGGCCGAGAAGCGCAGGCCCGTCGAGCCTTGCGGTGCGATGATCTCACCACCCAGGGCCAGCGAAGCAAGTCTGGGAGCACCGTGCTCCCAAAGGACCGATTGGCCCTGAGGGATCAGCCCGCGCAGCGCCATCTCTAGCAACAGATGCGGAATCATCGCCGCGGCGGCGCGATCGATACGATCGCGAAAGCCGTCGAGCTCGTTGCGCAGCTCGGCACACTGCAGCGGTGTCCCAACCGTCGGCGAGGCCAGGCAAGCGAGCATCGAACGCTGATTTTGCTGCAGCGCCTGTCGTACCAGCGTAACGACCTGCGCGTGCCTCGGACGCATCGCCGCCGGCAGCTCGGAATCGATGGAAATGAAGCGTTGGCAGCAGGCGGCGAGATAGCGGGCGTAGGCGATCTTCAGGGCGTGCGTTTCGTCGATCGGGTCGGCGGGAATGACCAACCCGTGACCCGTGACCTGACCAAATCCGTTGCGCGCAGTACTCATGATTTTCCTCGCGCTCGCTCTTAGGGGGCTTCGAAGGAATGAAATAGAGCCCCGGGCAGCGCTCGACTTGATCTATCTCATCTTTCGACGATGAAGTGATCCAAGGTACGGTTCGTCGTCCACAACTGGAACATCTCCATATCGCGTTCGTCGGCCGCTTCCAGCTTGTGCATCAGATAGTCGAAGATCGACTTGTGCTTGCGGCACCACACCGAATCGCGCATGTGACCGTGCAGACTGCCCTGCGTCTTGTAGTTGTATTCGACCTGCTGGCCGCACCACGGTTTATAAACGCAGCTGACACAATCCGGCTGGCCGTCATTCAAGCCGGCCATCACCAAAGCGCGGGTCGACGCATTGGTCATCAGCGTGCGGTAGCCGTCATCGACGCTGCCGATGCGAAACATGTCGTCGCCCATCGACGCCACGAAGCGTCCTTCATCGGAGGAGTAAACGCTGCCGTCGGGTGCGTAGCCCATCTGACCGATGCAGGCGCCGCCGGGGATGCGCAAATCGAGATAGTTGGGCTCTTCGTCGGCGAGGATCTTGTTGAGCATGATGGCGGCGTGACGTTCCATGACCTGCACGCCTTTGCGGTTGAGCTCGATGATGTAGTCGACGGCGTGGGCATAGAACTCCAGGAACTCGTCCATGGAATAGCCAAGCGTCTTGGCGCTCTTCGCCGCAAAGCCGAACGGATCGAGCTTGCGCAGGAAGATGGCGCGGCAACCGGCGTCGACAAACTGGTCGACGATGTCTCTCCAGCGCGTCAAACTCGGACGTGTAATCGTCGGCAGCGCTTCGACGCGATACTGGTTCACGTCCAACCCCATCTGCGCGTAGCGCTGATTGATCTTTTTCATCCACGCCAGAACCAGCTCGTGGCTGTCGCCGCCGCGGAAGATGCGGATCTTGTTGTGTAGATCGGCCGGGCCATCCATGCTGGTGCAGATCTGCACCTTGCGGTCGAGCAGGAAATCGAGCTTCTCGTCGTCCATCAACGACAGGTTGGTCACCAGCGCGAAGGACAGGACCTTCTTGGCGTCGAGGTTCTTCTGGCGCGCGTAGTCGACGATGAACTTGAGCACCTCCCAGTTCGCCGTCGGCTCGCCGCCCTGAAATTCGATCGTCAGCGCCGGGCTAGTCGTCGAGAAGGCGACATCGACGCCACGGCGCGCCACCTCGATCGACATGTCGGTATCCATCCGCTCCATACCGACGATCGAGCTGTGGCAGTACTGGCAACCATGATTGCAGCGATGGGTGAGCACGAAGGCATGCAGCGTCGGACCGAAGAACAGGTAGCGTTTCTTGCGCCGCCAGCGATCCGCCTGTGCCCACAGGTCGACGTCGGTGGCGACGAAGTTGGCCTTCTTGAGCTTTTCGTAGAGAGGCTCGCCGGGCAGCGGGCGCCCTTCGACGAAATCGCGGAACTCGTCATGCGTCAGCAGCAACCAGTCGCCGAAGTCGTTGGAGATTAGAATCTTCTTGCCGATGACCCGCTGATTGTAGGGCACGGCAAAGTCGGGCTTCCACTGGGAAGGACTGGAGAGCTGCGCGAAGTCGACTTGGCGGCCGCGTGGCAGGAGTGTGGACGTATCCGAACGTACTTCGTTGTTCATCATAATTCGCTCAGGTCTCGCTGTTCTTCAGGCGCATGGCGCTATTGGCCAGGGCGAAGTTGCAGAACTCTGCGACCACGTCGCCTTCGACCTCGGGGTTGATGTCGGCGACGTCGACGACGTAGTGCTCGCCGTCGCTGCGGACCTTAAACGAAGCGAAATCCGCAAAGCTGGCCGCCGCTTCTGTGATCGCTTGCTCGTGGTACAAATCGCGGTGGAACTTGACGCTGGCAGTCGTGGCGTTGCTCATCGCGCGTTCCCCTACTCATCGCCCTTTTTGCCGGTTTCCCAGGGCTTGGCGATCCCGAGCGGGTCATTGAGAAAGTCCATACCGTCGTCGTCCGCGCCATGCAGGCCGCTCAGATCGGTCCCTTCGTCGCCGGCCGCAGCTTCCCCTTCCTCATCCGCTTCGCTGCCGACGGCGCCGAAGATCGCCAGATTGGCGACGTTCTCGATGATCCGCTGATTGGCGGCAAACACCTTCTGCCGCAGGGCCTGAGCCAGAAGCTCGTTCTCGAACTCCCCGGCAAACGCGCGCAGAGTCTCTTCTTCGAGCGGCTGTTTGCCGCGCACATGGACGATGAAGCGCTGGCCATCGCGGTCGAGCAGAACGTAGGCGCGGTCGAGAAAGACGTAGGCAGCGGCGTAGAGCACGTCGCGCGGATAGAGGTCGATATCGAGCGCAAGCGTCAGCGTCGACGTCTTCGCATCAATCGTTTCGATCTTGCTTTGAGCCATTCTTTCTCCTCGTCGTTGCCGGCTATCGATCGTCGCGGCCGTTCGCTTCTCTCAAAGGAGACACGGACGACACGCCCGAGCAAGTGCGCCATGTCGGCGCCCGCTCCGCTTGCATTCTTGATTCCAGTTTTGAATCTCTCGACACACAGCACCGACCGGCTGCGACGTCCTCACGCGGCGCTCGGCGCCGATTCGGCGGCCGCCGCATACTGCGGCCGCACCTCGTCGTCGCCGTAGCGCTCGAGATAATCGTTTCGCAGACCCAGACAGACGCCGTGTTGATGCCGGCAGCCCTGACATTTTTCACCGTAGACATTGGGAGAGATCTTCGACTCCCAAAGCGCGAATGTAGCGCCCGGGGAAATGACCAGCACCCTATCTTCGCGCAGATCGGCGACATGTTCTTCGTAGCCGGGCAGCATGCAGCGCGGGATATGACGCGACAGCACCTTGACCCCGAGCTTGCGCCCGCGTTCGAAGGCGGCGAAAATTCCCTCCCGCATCGAGCTCACCGGCAGCAGCGACGCAAGGTTGTCCTTGTTGCGATCCGACAGAGACACCAACCAAAGATTGAACTCATCGACACCCGTCCCAGCCCAGTACTCGACAATTTCCGCCAGGTGCATCCAGGTATCGCTCTTGATGATCAAGTCGCCGACCGGCTTGTGGCCCAGGGCCATCAGGTTGCGCACCCCTTGATTGACCAGATCGAAGGCCCCGACCTTGCCCATGATTTTCTCGTACAACTCGGCCGTATGCGCCATGAACGAGATGTGGAAATCGTTGATACCGGCTTCGCAGGCTTCTTCGGCGAACGCTTGGTACGAGTACAGTAGTCCGTTCGAAGGCACTTTGATCGAACGGAAGCCGCGGTCGCGACACCAGCGCACCAGCGGCAACAGGCCCTTGCGAATCGTCGGCTCGCCACCCCCGAAAGCGACTTTGGTGGCCCCGCGCGCCCGCGCCTCCTGAAGCTTCTCCAGAATCACCGCGGTCGGCATCCCCTCCTGCCGCATCTCGTCGGTGATCGAGCAGTAGTCGCACTGGACGTTACAGGCGTAGCCGATCATCACATCGATCAGGACGTCGGCATAGTCGAACCACTGTTCGCCCAGCTTGACCGTCGCCATCGCTCAAGCCACCGCAACTACGGGCCGCGCGCGCTCGACGCGCATATCCGGCTTTTCTTGTGCAAACACCTGGAAGCCCTCGCACACCGTCGTCCATGGGCAGGTGTCGCAGACCTCGCGCTTCTCGCGGCGCGAGCCGAGCCATTCGTAGAGATTGACCTGCTCGGGAAAACGCGGGTCGGCGGCAAACACCATGACGCGCCCGAGCTTCTGCAGATCGGCAGCGACGTAGCGTTCGTACCCCGGAAAGGCACACAGCTGCGCGTTGATCACGGCGATTTCGATCTGCTCGGCGTAGTCGTCGATCACCTGCATGACGGCCTGCGCCGCCTCCTCGAGCGGCGGCACCACGTCCTCCCAGGCCTGGCCGAACGGAGTGATGAACTGGAAATTGATCTTGTAGAAACCCTTGGCAACGGCCAGCGCCGTCAACGGACCCAGATGGTCGACGTTGCCGCGCGTGATGGTGACGTTCAGGCCGACCGGCAAGTGCGCCGGGCGCAGATCCATGACGTTGTCGACGCCGCGGATCGTCTGCTCGAAGCTGCCGGACACACCCGTCTGCTCGTCGTGCACCGCAGCCGTCGCACCGTGTACGGAGATCAAGAGATGCGTCACGCCGCTATGGAGAAGGCTCTCCGCCAGCGCTCGGTCGCGCAGCATGCGCCCGTTCGTGGTCACGTTGATCGACTGGTAGCCGAGGTCGCGGGCCAGGGTAATGGCGTCGATCAGGCGCGGGTGCAAGGTCGGCTCGCCGCCGTCGATGTCGAGATGCTCGGTCCCCTCGTCGCGATGCTGGCGCAGGATGCCGTCGATCTTCTCCCAGCTCAGCGCTGCTGAAACGCGATCGCCGGTGGCGCAGAACACGCACCGGTTGGCGCACTTGTAGGTGATGTTCATGATCAGCTTGCGCGCTGCGTGGGCCGACACCTTCATATCGAAAGCGGCGCGGGCCTTGGCGACGTAGCCGGGCGGGCAGTTGGGTGGATCGTAACACGGTCGATGCTGGAACAAGGCGCCGTCTTTGAGGTCAATGCCCTCGGGCGGGATTAACCCGAGCGCAGCACACTGCTCGTGCAGCTGGGTTCCACGGATCGGCGTTGCAAACTGCATCGACGGCCAGGCGCCGTAACGCGTCGTCAGCTCGTAGGCCATGTCCAACGTCTTGGTGATGTGCGCCGGCGTCTCCCACGGAAAGCCGATGATGTAGTGGATCATCAACGGCACACCCAGCTCCTGGCACCAGGCCGCAACCCGATAGATGGCTTCGAGCTTCTGGCCTTTGCCGATCGGACCATCCAGGTCGCTCTGCGTCGCACTCTCCGCCGAGATGCTGAGCACGCTGATTCGCCCTTGCATCAGTGCCAGCGTCTCGCGGTTCAAATGATCGGCGCGGACGCCGTTGGGAAACTCGTAGGTCAAATCGAGATCGTTGAATACCTGGATCAGGGCCTTGAAATCGGTGCGCACGTTGGCCATCTCGTCGAGCACGACCAGTTTGCGAGCGCCAAAAACGGTGCGCAGCAAGTACGCCCAGTGTTTCAACCGGGTGAGAGGAATGGCGTGGTAGAGCTTGCGCCCGTTCTGTCGCCACCCCGGGTTGCTGGTGCAGAAGATGCAGCGATGCGGGCAACCCATGCTGGTGAGGAACGAACGTGAGCCGACGTCGACGCCGAACGTGTTTTGCCAGACACCATCGCCGAACAGACGGAAGAGGAAACGGTCGAAGTG
>JACQEN010000257.1 GCA_016200585.1 Deltaproteobacteria bacterium | reverse complement strand
TACAACCCTCCGCCGCGCAAGACGCCCTGGACGCCGGCAAGCGCGCTGGCGATCATGAATGCGAGCGCCAGCAGATAGATCATGCGGACATGTTCCGGAGCGCGCACGAAATTGACGAAAAAGACGGTGAACAGTACGCGATTCACAAACGTCTTGAGGTTTGCAGCACTGTGTTCCTGAACCCCCAGAAGCTCAACGACGTGTCTGTCGGGACTGTTGAAGAGGTCGGACAGGTAATACATGAGAATAATGAACCCGAAGAGCTGCAGCTCGCGGCTACGCAGAAACCAGAAGTCTTCCTCCTGATAGAGCTTGTACGTTAGAAGGACAAAGAAGATAGCGCCCAGTACGTTATTGATCGTCAGGAGCCCTGCTCCTTGAAGGGCGGCTGGATACGTCATCAAGAACGTCGATAAGAACAGCGCGATACCGTACTCCGGTCGCGCCACGATGAGCGACACGAAAAGCACCCCGAGCAGAGGCAAGAGTGCCAACACCCCGCGCAACACCGTTCCGACCGCAACCGCGAGTGCCAATGCCAACAAGGCGAGCACGGGGAGTAGTCCACGATTCGCCGATGAATGTGTCGTTCCGACCGACTGCACCCTTGACTCCAACTACAGAATGCTCTCGAGAAAAGCGGGGATGTAGGACCGTCGACGGTTGAGCACCACACCTAGGATGCGAGCCCCAACCTTGTCGAGCTGACGCTTGGCGGCTTCGGCCTCCGCTACCGGGGTTCGGTCCGCCTCGATCACCAAGATCACCCCGTCGACTTTGGTCGCGATCACCGCGGCATCCGCATAGTTGTTGACCGGCGGACCGTCCAAAATGACAAAGTCGAACTGCGATTGCAGGCGTGTCAGCAACGAATCGATGACTTCGAGATTCATCGTCGGACTCGGCGCATTACCAGCCGCAATCACCGAGAGGTTCACGTCGTCCAACCGCGTGACCAACGCCTCCGGTGCAGCCCGACCCTGCGCGAAATCCGACAGTCCTGCCGTTGTCGACAGTGGCAGAACCGCCCCCAGACACGGCGTACGGACGTTTGCTTCAACGAGCAAAACCCGAGTCTCGCGTTCCTTCGCGAGAGCGCTGGCCAAGCCCACGGCAACCGTCGTTGCACCCTCCCCGTGATGCGATGCGCAAATCAGAACCGTATGCAGCCCCGACGGGACGGCCATCGACACCACGCTGGCGCGCAGCCGTTGGTAGTCCTCCTGATTCGCGCTCGCCTGATCCTCCGTCGCACCAGCCGCCGCACGCAACGTCGGGCGCAGTCGGCTCCGCTCGCGCTCCTGCTCGGCCTTCTTCAGGGCTTCGTAGATCTTGCTCACGACCGACTCGCTCTTCGTCCCAGCTCAGACCTTCGGCGCCTCACCGATGCTCGCAAGCAGGGGCAACCCCAGGTGCCGCACGACGTCGCCTTCCGAACGTAGCGAGCGACCCATATATTCGCGCGCAAACGCTCCGGCAATTCCGACGACCAGGCCTGCGATCAGAGACAATGCCAGCGACACGCGTTGCGTATCGGCCCTCTGCAGCGGCAGCGCCGGGCGCTGGACGACGTCGACGTTGACCAGTTTCTGCTCGTCCATCGCCTGACTGATGCGGGCCTCCTGCTCGCGCTTCACATACAGCTCGTAGGTTTCTCTGCGATTTTTCACTTCCTGCTCCAAACGATCAAACTCGACGCCCTTTTGCTGCAGGGTGATCAATCGTCGGTTGGTGCGGCTCAGCTCGTCCTCCAAAGCCGCCTGTCGGGCGCGCATTTCGCTGAGCGACCCTTCCAGCTCGAGCAATTGGCGCAGCCGATCTTCGCGCAGCGGATTGGTTCGAAACAATTGATGCGACACGATGGTCGGCCGCTCCCGCAGCTCACTGTTCAATTGTTCGCGCAGCTCACTGATCTCTTCGGCGTTGTCTCGAACGTGGCGATCCTTGTCGGTGTACTTGCGCAGCAGAGAGACGCGGTCAACTTCTCGGTCGATCAGCTGGTTGGTCAATTGCGTAACCACGGGGCTGACTTCGAGATACTGTGATCGTTTGACCACTTCCGGCTGCAAAGCGATCTGATCACGCAGCACACGGACCCGCTCCTCGGCCCCGGAGACGGCGGTAGTCACATCACGCAGCGCACCGGAAACCTCGCCGACCATTCTCACGTTTGCGGCAATCTCATCTTTCGGGGAGACGATTCCTTCGCTGTTGGAGAACTCGATGAGCGTGTCCTCGGCCCGTCGCAACGATTGCTCGAGCAGGCGCCGCTGTTCGTCATAAAACCGCGACAGTCCCTTACTGCCGTGAACCTCCGCATGATAGGCGAGATATTGGTCGACGACCCGATTGACGACGCGCGCGGCATAACCAGCGTCGGAATGTTTGTAATCGATCTGAATTACGTTCGACGCTTTGATCGGCGTCACGCCCAGGTTTTGCGCCAGATCAATCACTTGCTGTCCGAACGGATGACTGCCCGATTGCGGCGGACCGCTCCCGTCGCCGCCCATCGCCAGAGTTCTCACGACCGTCTCCAACAAGTCGCGGCTGCCCACGACGTGGACTTCCGAATTCACCAACGATTCGTTGAGCTGAATCGTATCGAGCTTGGTGACATCGGTCGGCTGTACGGTCGGATCCGTACGCGTCGTAGAAATCATCACCTTCGCGCTCGCCAGGTATTTCGGCTTTTGCAGTGCGGTGCTGATCAGACCGGGCACCGCGACTACGAAGAAGAGCAGACTGATCGTGCGTTTCCGCTTGAAGATTACGTGCAGAATGTCGCGCAGCTGCTCGCTGCCGCCGACCGGCCAGGCACCTGCTGCAAAATGGGCGTTGGCATTTCCGTTTCCAGGACCGTTCCCGTTCCCGTTCCCGTTGCCGTTGCCGCCGTTGCGCCCACCATTCGGACGGCGTTGGGGTTCAAGAGCCATACTTGCGCGGTCCTAGAAGCTCGTCCCTGCACCGATGCGCGGCTCGATCGGTAGGATGCCGCGAATGTAAAGTCGGACGAAAGTGTCGATATCGCCTATGAAGGTCCGCGGCACGTAGAGAACGTCTCCGGATTCCAACTCCGTGCCTTCCGGATCACCCGCCGACAACGGCCGCGTGAAGTCCAGTCGCGTCCCCTGAAAATCCTCCTTGGATCGCGACAAGCGCAGCACGCTATCGACGCGCGCCGTATCGCTGAACCCACCGCGATCGGCGATCGCTTGCAGCGGAGTCAGACCTTCGCGAAATGGAACAATCCCGGGAAGCCGCACCTCACCGATGACATAGACCTTGAGATCTGCGGTTTGTGCCACCAGCACCGACACTTCTGGTTCGCGTAAGCGGTCACTGGTACGCTCGACGATCGCCTGTTCCAGCTCTTCCGTGGTCATACCCGCCGCGTGAACGGTGCCGCCGACCTGCAAAGTGACGCCGCCATCGGGACGCACCGGAACCTTCACATCCAACTCGGGGTGATAGAGAAACTTGATGCGCAAGAGGTCGCCAGGCTGCAATCGATACGGCCCGCCCTCGCCTGGAAGCGGGGGCGGCGCAGCATCAAGCGGCGGCAAGGGCGCGATCGGCGGTCGGCGCGAGCAGGCGCACAAGAGCATCAGCAACAAGACCAAACAGGAGCTAATTTTGAAAGATTTAGATGGACCCCGCACCACTACCCCGCCCTCTTCCCGGACGCTGCGCTTATACGATCTCTTGAAATTCCTATCAATCCCTGCGGACGATTGTCACTCCTCGACATCGGAAGGGCTGCCGGTCGTGTCTTCCGGCAAACCTGAGAATAGATCTGTTCGAGCACCACAGCTGTTTCCTCCCACGTGGGCAGCGACGCAACCAACTCTTTTGCTTCTTTTGCCAGTCGGGTGCCTAAAGACGGCTCATCGTACAATTGGGACAAAGCCGCGGCCAACCCTCGATGGTCGCCATTACAGAAGACAAGAGCGTGCACGTTGGCGGTCAAACCCTTGGCCGAACCCTCGGCCGCAACGACTGGCCGCCCCGACGCCAGATAGTTCAGCAGTTTGATCGGATAACCCGACCAAGAACTGCGGGGACAAACCAGCGCATCCGCCCTGCGCATCCAACGTCGCGCCACGGAGTAAGACCGAGCAATGACCACATCGAGCTTGCCGGCTCGCCGCAGCTCGTCGAGCTCCGGACAGAGCCTGCTGCACCCGCCGGGATCGTGTGTAACGACGACCAAACGGGCCTCCAGTGCCGTCGTCGCAAAGGCCTTGAAGCCACGCGCCAACACGGCGAGGTCCTGATAAGAGTCAAGGTTGCCGGCGTACAGAACCACGAAGGCCTGGCCGAGCAGAGGCTGGAAACCGTCGGCCTCCTCTTCTGACTGCGCCGACACGCCGGGAGGTAGGACACTGAGATTGCAGGCCGGCACCCCGTTGGCGCCCAGGTAACTCCCCAGCTCTGGTGTGAGCGCGATCGAGTAGTCGGCATGCTTTGGCACATGACGATCGAGGAACCGCCCTAGCGCTCGTGCGAGGGGCCGCAGAATCCTGCTGCGCACGTACCAAGCAAGCTCGTCACCAAGAGCGTTGTGGGAATGATAAACGATCGGTACAGACCAGCGCCGCCGGACGACGTAGGAAATCAAAGGCCCTTCGTAGTTGTGCGCGTGAATGACGTCGATCGAATGCTGTCGCACAACACGACTCAGAGTGCCGATGAGCTGAAAATCAAGCAGCAGCTTCTTCAAAAGGTAGGGAAGGTAACGCGTCACGCTCCAAGGCCGCGAAACTCCGCGGTGCACGTGGATTCGGCGCAGAGGCACCAGGTTCTCCCCGTACGGGTACGTCACCACATGGACCTCGTGGCCGTGCGCCGCAAGCGCCTGTGCCAACTCGCGAATCAGCACCTGCGAGCCGCGAGCCGACGGAAACGGACATGCCGCAACGATGGCTATGCGCAGCGTGCTGTCCGCACCTCGAACGTCACTCATCATTAGAAAGGACCCAGATTTAGAAATAACCCAGATTTGCCAGGCGTGATGCAATCTCCGCTTCTTCTTCTTCTCTGTAAACCTTCTCTTTTTCGTTTGGCTGAGATCTTGCGCGCGGTGATCGATCTTTTGCACTTACAATGCTGCGCAGCGTTACTCCATCGAATTCTGAAGCCGCTTCCAAGCCGCACAAAGCCAGAATTGTCGGCGTCATGTCGGCCATTTGGGCACCATGAATCAACCCGTCCGCCGCCACTTGCGAGCCCCCGAGCAGCACCACCCCTGCTCGGCGATGTCCGCCGC
>JACQEN010000265.1 GCA_016200585.1 Deltaproteobacteria bacterium | reverse complement strand
GAACGAATCGATTGATCCGAAGCCCGCAGGCGACAACTCGTCGGCGAACATCGGGAATCGACCGTCGCTGCCAGCCGCCGGCCAGCCAGGGTTGTAGCGCAACAACAACTCTTCCGAGGCATGACCGATCGTCCCCGGGTCGCTCAGATACGTGAAGTAGGCAATGACGAGCCTGCCACCGGCGCGCAGCAGCCGGTGCGCTTCGGTAGCCGCTCGAGCGCGATCGAACCAATGCCAGCACTGTCCGGCGCACATCACGTCAAAAGATGCCTCCGAAAATGGCGTCTGTTCCGCCCAAGAGCGGACGTAGCCGACTGCCAGGGCTTCCTCCCGTGCCAGCGCTTGCGCTTGCAACAACATCTCGGGCGACGGGTCGAGGCCGGTGCTGCGACAACCGCGCTGCGCAAATCCACGCGCCAGCGTACCCGTACCGCAGCCGACGTCGAGCACCTCCTGCCCCGCAATACCAACGCCGTATCCGCGTACACGCTCATAGAACTGCGGAGGAAAACCGGGTCGATGACGAGCGTAGTCGCCGGCCGTTTGCCCGAAATCGATGCTCGGACGCGCCATCAATCTCTCATGGCAGAAGACCGAGGTAGCGCCAATATGGCAGCGCCAGGGCGATCGCCGTCAGGTAGATCAGCCCGTAGCTCCATGCGACCAATCGAACCTGGCTGTGCGAGAACGCCTTCTCCTTGGTGCCGAAATACAGCGCCAGATAGTACGTGCTCTGGTATGGCAAAAACCAAACCGCGGTCGTCGTGCAGATCACCAACGTCAATGCCATCGCCTTGATGCCCGCCGGGATGGCGATCGGAGCCAGCGTAATCACCAGCACCGACACCAATGGAAAGCTCGGCAACACGAACCTCGACGCAAACACCGAGAGTGCGAGCGCCAACAGGAACACACTTGGCCGCGCCGTCATCGGCTCGACAAACGGTGTCAGAAGACGAATGACCCAGGCGTCGACGTGGAGATGACGGACGACGCTGGTGAGACTCAGGACAGCACCGAGATAGAAGAGGAAGTCCCAGTAGATTCCGGACCGAAAGGTCACACGGTCGAGAAAATTTGCCGCAAGCAAAATCGCCAATCCGATCATCGCCACCCATGCGGCGTCGATGCCATGGTACGGCCCGGTCACCCAGCCGATCACCGCCCCGATCAGTACGACGGCGTTGACGATCTCGGCGTTCGACAGGGGCCCCAAGGCTTCGATCTGGGTTTCGATGAGACCGGGTGACACGGTTGGCTGGGTTTCGGGCGGTAGCAGCAGCATCGTCGCCACGAACGCCAGTGCAAAAGTCACGACGGCCAATGGCAACGCCGCCAGAAACCATCCCATCCAAGTAATATCGCCGCGCGATGCTTCGGGGAGCAGACCCCAAGCGAGAAGATTCTCCGCCGCGCCGGTCAGGAAAAAAGGGCTCATTTGCCCAAAGCCGAGAACTGCCGCCATCGCCAATCCGGCCGAACCGTTGCTGCGCCGGGCGTAGCCGAGCGTGTCGGAGAGGGCCAGAATGATCGGGCTGGCGATGGCGACTCCGGAGGTTACGTCGGGGATTCCCGGCGTGATGGCCGTACCGCTAAGAGCCAGGCCGAGCGATTGGCCACGATGCGTCAGCGGGAACCGCCGCAGGATCTGTAGTGCCATACGGAACAAGAAGCCCGAGCTTTGCAACGAAGCGCCTATCCCCAAAACGCCGATGATCAAGAAGAAAGGTCCGGTGGTGAACCCCGACACCGCAACTTCAGCCGGCACGACACCGAAGATGATCCAACCCAGAATCATTACGAGGCCGACGACATAGTCGGGAAGCACGTCAAAGGCCCAGAAGACCGCTGCCCAAGCCAGCAACGCCAGCATACGCATACCCTCGACGCTCAAACCTTCGAACGGCGGTCGCAGCGCGAAGAAGCCGCCGGCCATCAAACCGAGGGCGGCCCCGATCCACGGCCAGGCAACAGCGAGAATGGCACTGCGGGCTCGTAGACCGTGCATCCCCGGGACCGGCCGGCGCTTCTTCCCGCCGGCTGCCCTTTCGAGCCGCTGATAGACGTTCGGTAGTTGCTCGGCGACGATAGCGGCGGGGATTTGTTCGAGCCATCCGCGCAGCAGATCGACGCGACGGTCGGCGATCAGCGGTTCGAGATGTTTGTCGATCAGAGTCGTCGCTCCGAAGAAGTCGTCCCCGTCGATGTAGTGAACCACTGCCCGGTCCCAACGCCCTTCCGCGACGTAGATCTTGGCGGCGCGCAGGTGCAGAGCCTTGACTCCGTCGGCACCAATCTCCTGCGCCAGCTGCGACAACAGGTACTCCCGTACGGCATCGAGATAGCTCAGAGCGCCCTCGCGCCGGATCACAAAGCCGCCGTCGCGCTCGAGGTCGGAAAGCATGTCGGCGGCGTCGGCAACATCGGTCAGCGCCTCGATGACGCGTGGCTCCAAGCGGCCGAGAATTGCCGAGCGCGCCAGAAGACGCCGGCGCTCTTCCGACTGCTTGCGGAACAAGGCTTCCATCTGGTTGCTGAAAGCCGCCTGAACCTTCGAAAAGTCTTGATTGCCGCGATACAACCGATCGCTCAAAACCTGGGTGAAGTGCAGGATCAGTCGAGGGTTCTCCTCGATCAACCCGTCGAATTTCTCTTTTGTAAGACGCCAGACGACGACTTCGGTACGTGCCACAACGGTGGCTGATCGCGGACGATCCGAAAACAAGGCGCGTTCACCGAACCATTCGTGAGGTCCGCTGACCGCAATCAACTCGCGCTGGTTGCCGCGGTTGACGAAGACGGCGACGCTGCCGCTCTTGATGATGTAGAAATCTTGCGCCGCATCCCCTTCGTAGCAGATCACCGCCCCCGGGGCGTGTTGCTCCTCGCGCAGATCGGCGATGATGGTCGCAAAACTCCCGCGCGGCAGGTTGGCGAAAATTGGAACACGACGCAAAACAGCGGCCAACGATTCCATCGCGGCGCAGCTTGTATCATACCGTCGACAAACCGAAAGCACGTCTCTTCAATCTGGTCCGAAGGCAGCAAGCCAGCGTTTTTTTGCACGTTGGCCAAACAATGCTCACGGCGACACCGATTCGACTCGACGTCAGCAATGTAACGGCACCATGAACCGGCGACGGACAAACGATGGTCGGAACGCTGCCACCACCGTGTCGACGCATCGAATGCACCCGGATGGCGGCTACCCGTTCAGGCAATTCTTTCTTCCGAAACGTGGAAAGGATGAGATGGCGATTTGATCGATGTCACCCCCAAGCTCACCCCCAGGGCTCGAAGGGCCGATTTCGCCTTCCCTATTTCACCGCGTCGCAGTCTTGTGTTGCCAAGCGTCGGTCTTGAGGACTGCAAGAGTTGGCACGAGTGTCGCACTGTCTTAAGTCGTCATGGCTGCGCAACGCTCACGACGCTCGGATTTTGGTTTGCGAGGATTTAGCCTCGTCGAGTTGCTCACCGGCTTGGCGATCGTCTCAATCGTCGCAGCAATCGCGCTTCCCGGATTCTCTTCGCTAACGGCACGCTATCAACTTACCCAGGGCGCCCACAGGGTCGCCTTCGAGGTCGGCCGTGCGCGGATGAAAGCAATCGGCGAAAACGCCTACATCCGCGTACGCTTCACCAACGCCACATCTTCCAACCCGGCGCCGAATCAGCAGGGTGCCGCTTTCTGGCTGGAAAAGAGCACCGACAGCGGAGCAAACTACTTGGCCGACGGCGCCACGCAATACCTTCCGAACGGCACCGCATTCAACTCGATTCCAAGCGCCTATCTGGTTTTCACGCGCCAGGGTCTGACATCGCAGGCAGCGTCGATCTCCATTCGCAACAGCACCGGCTCAACCAAAACCATCAGCGTCACCACCATGGGGCGAGTTACAGTCCAATGAAGCATATCGACAACAAAGGAATCAGTACGATTGAAGCGATGGTCGCCGTGGTTCTCTTCGGCATCGTCGCAGCGGCAGTCACCGCCTCTTCGGTAAACTCAGCCTATAGAAACGGGCAGAGCAAAGTTTTCACTGCCGCATCGGCTCTCGTCCAAGAAAAAATCGAACAGTTGCGCGCTCTCGATGCCACCAAGAATCCAGCGGATTTGACCGCCGGCACACACACGGATGCGAAGAACCCGCTCGATGCGACCGGCGAAACCGGTGGGAACTTCACTCGTACGTGGACGGTAACACTCAACACGCCGGCCAGCGGCCTGGAAGAAATCGTAGTGTTGGTCACCTGGCCCGGAGCCAGCGGCGCGATCAGGGGAGTCACCCTCTTATGCTCAACCAACACTTGCAGCTGAGGCGGGCGGCAACCGCTTCGTCGCGACGGCGCCGCAACGCCGGCTTTACGGTTCCCGAGGTGCTTGTCGGCATGACCCTCGGGCTGCTCACCATCGCCGCGTTTCTCGACTTTAACCGCGTCCAGCTCTTCGCGGTGCGGACACAAAGCACGCAACTGGAGCTGCAAACCACGGCCCGCAACGTTCTCGATCTGTTCACCGGCGAGGTCCGCCGGGCCGGGTTCGATCCCAAATGCGTCAAGTCTTTCGAAGCGATCTCCGAAGCGACCTCGACTCGGATTCACCTCATCGCCGATCTCAACATGTCAGGAATCATCGGCGCCCCAGGGGAAGACGTAACCTACAATTACAATTCCTCAGGGCGGACCTTCACACGGCTCAACAACGGCGTCACCGAGACGCTGTTCGACGCGAACCAGGTCAGCGTCAGCTCGGTCACCATCCAGTACTACGACGGAAGCAACGTCGAGCTCGTGCCGCCAACCGGGGGTCTATCCTCGACCCAGAGGGCGTCGATCCGTCGTGTGCGTCTGACACTGGCGCTGCAGTCGAAAAGCGCCGATCCGCAAAGCACCCGGAGTCTGGCCGCTACCTTCCAGAGTACCGTCGACCTGCGCAACCGCTTCTTTGTTGCGGCGGTCAACTGTTCGTAATTCCCGAGAAGACTGATGAGGACGCAACTCATGAAACCGAAATACACCGACGACCGTGGCTTCGCGTTGGCAAGTGTCCTTCTTCTCTTCGCCCTGCTCGCCACCATGGGCGCCGGGGCCATGATGTACACGACACTCGAGTCCAAATCGACGAATCACTACAACACCGGCAATCAAGCGATGTACGCCGCCGAAGCCGGCATTCTCGACGCGGTCAACAGTATGAATATGAGCGGCGTCACCAATTTCGACCTGGATGTGACCCAGCGCTGGAGCAGCCTTTTCAGCCCTGCAACCCAAAGCCTGCCTGGTTATTCGCAATTCACCTACACGGTCACCGTGGCCTCGGATGCGACTCAACCGGCCGATAAAGGCACAATCACTTCGACGGGCAAGGCCCCGTACAGCGCACAGCGTGTCATTCGCGTCGGTGTCCGCCGCGGTACGATTGGTAAGGGCATGGGCGCCATTTATCTGGCCGCCGATTCGGTCTCCACACAGTTCTCCGGCAACGCGTTCTGGGTCGACGGCAACGATCACGATCAAAACGGCGCCATCGTCGCTGGCGGAGACGTCGAACCGGGAATTGCCACACGCAACGACACAGTGACTTCCGGCGTAAAAAGCTCTCTCAACGCGCAACAAGAAGACAACGTCCAAGGCCTCGGCTTTTCCCTGAGCCCACTCAACCCGAGCGTCGTGACCACCGGCGGCCCGAGCGTTTCCGACCTCAACAACATCATTAGCAATATTCTCGCGGATCCGCGCGTGCAGGTGAACAACGTCTCCGACATCAACGGCAACCAAACCTTCGGAACTACCTCCAGCCCGCAAATCACCCACATGACCGCAAACAACGTGAAGATCCACGCCAACGGCAACGCCTCGGGGGCTGGAATTCTCATCGTCGACGGGTCGATCACCATCAACGGCGGCTTCGATTTCGTCGGTTGGATCATCGTTCGCGGTAATACGACGATCAACGACGGGACCGAAACCGACTTCCTCGGCAATGCCAGCATTTACGGTTCGCTTTGGACCGGTGACATGACCGTGAAGGTCGGCGGCAGCGCCGTCGGCGATTACTGCTCGTGGTGTCTCAATCTGGTGGTCCCACCCAATGGAGGAGGTTACATGCCTAAAGCCATGTCGCTTACGTCGTGGCAGGAGATACTGTGATGTCCGCACAGCGATTCATTCTTCCCCTGCTTTTGGGATGCGTGATGGGCTTAAGTTTGAGCCAGAAACCTTCGCTGGCCCAAGATGCACCGGACGCGGCCGTCGTGAATCCGGTCGATCCGCGCGACACGTTGAAGGAATTGGACGAGAAAGCAATCGCCAAGCAAAAGGAGCTGATGCAAGCGCGTATGCGCAACGATCAGCCGGCCGTCGACAGGCTGAGCAAGGAGTTTGAAGAAATCCAAAAGCTGCGCCTGCCGCTGGTGCGGAAGGTGCAGAACTACCGCTGAACGCCGGCGGAGTCGATCACGGAATCAAACCGCGCCGCATCGCCACGGCAACCGCGTTGGCACGATCTACGGCGCCGAGCTTGCGGAAGCTGCGCCGGAAGCGCAGCTTCACCGTCTCCACCGATTGCCCCGTCGTCGCACCGATCTCTTCGTTGCTGAGACCGTTCGCCGCCAGCTTCAACGCTTCGATCTCGCGCGTCGTGAGCTCGGCGTCGACTTCTGCCGGCTCGCGTTGTAACAGGCGAATGACGTCGCTCTGCAGACTCGGGTCGATGTGACCTTCGCCGGCCGCCACACGCCGAATCCCCGTTAAGAGCAGGTCGACCGGGCTGCTCTTGAGTACATAGCCGTCGGCGCCGCTGCGAATTGCCTCTGACACGTGGGCGTAGGTGCTGTGCATGCTGCAGACAAGAATGCCACCGTCGGGATTTTCTTTCTTGAGGATCGAGATCACGGCGGTCCCGCGCAGACCCGGCATCTCGAGATCCAACACTGTGACGTCGGGCTTCAGCGCTTGGATCTTGGCAATGGTTCCCGCCGAACCGTCACCATCGCCCACCACCTGAATGTCAGCCTCGAGGCGCAGCACCTGCACGAGAGCTTGCCGAACCATCACGTGATCATCGACAACAAAAACTGAAATCGCCATGTCGACTCCGAAGTAGCAAAGTGGTGCACACAAGGCGATAGAAAGCGGCATGTTCTGTTGTTGCTGACCGCGCTCTTGCTCTTCCTGGTGATTGCATTCTTTGCCCCAGCAACGTAACGAAGCAGTTATGAATACGCACCAAAAGAGAGCCTTTGGCAGTATCGATCGGGGTGCTGCGATCGCCGCCAGATGGCCAGCGGGAACGGTCCTGACCGGGTTCGCCTTGCTGACGTTTTCGTCGCCAAGTCACGCGTTCAAGTGGAGCAGCTGTCCAGTGCCTCCGCTACCCGTGCACGCATCCGTCATCGGCGGCACGACCACGCCGTTCATCCAGCCCGACCGAAATCTCCTGATCATTCTAAACGACACCGAAGTTGCCGGTAGCGGTGGCTTCAGCACCATCGCGACAGACAATCGGATTTCGATCACCTTCAAATCGATTTTCGGCACGCCGATCAGCCTTATCGATCGCATGGCGACAGCCAGCAGCGTCAACGCTCTCAGCTTTCCCTTCCCCGACACACAGGAAGAGACAGGGCGACTTCTCAGCGGACCCGTAGAAGTCAAGGTCGTCACCAACGGACACACGACGGCGCTCATCGCCGCAACGGATCTGGTGGCATTGCCGCCGACAACCGATGCTACCGACCTGATGCTCGGGCCAGACAGCGATCTGACCGTAACCGCAGCGCTGGCCGCAGACGCAAGCATGTGGGTGCCGATCTCCTTCCAAGGCGATCCGATGGCGATGCCCATGTGTGAAGGCAATTTCATCTACCCAGTACACCTTCAGATCCATGCCGCCGTCGTTCTCGGCGCCAGTCGAGCAATCGATCCGCTCAAACCGGGGCAACCGATCAGCGGCTACCTCGCTGACATGACGATCAACGGCACCGACTTCTACGGCATGCTCGTACCGCAACCCATAGAGCTCGTGCACACCGACGGCACACAAGGAGTGAGCATCTGCCGCCTGAATGACGCCACGAACCTCGTGCTGCGGATCCCCGGCAATGCATCCTGGACCAATCCACAGGCGTCGCCCTTCGCTTCCGTGGCAAGCAATTCATCCCCCCTGCGGGTCCGTCTTACCGCCCCCGCGGCCGACCCGAGTCAGCGCAACTCGAATGCCCAGTCGTCACCCGATAGCTTCGGCAACCCCTGCATTCCGGGCCAGCGTTGAGCTTCGCGGTCAGCGAGACGCCGCCCGTCTCGTGCTTCGTCTTGCTACCAACACGGCCAGCCAGGTTGCCACATGGATCGCGGCCACCGTGTAGAGAAACGGCTGCGCCAGATAGACGGCAGCTGCCGATAGCGCCGGCGGCAAATGCGCGGTCATGACGGCTTTCAGAGACAGGATCGTGGTTCGGCCGTAGGGGTCGAGAACGAGCGAGGGACCCGAGTTCGCGACACGTACTACCGGAAGCCCCGTCTCCAGAGCCCGCAGTCGTAGCTGCGCGATCTCGTGTTCGACGGCTTGCGGCGGCAATTGGGCGTCGTTGGTTAACACCAAAAGCGCTTGCGCACCTTGCCGTGCCACAGAGCGCGCCAGATCCGCTTGGTCGCCCTCGAAACAAATCAAAGCGCCAAGCCGGCACCGCCCGGCGGCGAAAATCATGGCGCCGTCGCCAGGCTGCACCTCCTCGGTTGCCAGCCATGCAGGCCGCTCGACGGGCAACCACGGCCAGTACTCCGCCAGCGGCACCAGACGCTGCTTGTCATAGCCGGATAGCGTTCCAGCAGTATCGACGAGGTACGCCGAGTTGTAGTATCGCGCGCGCCATTGCCCATCCCACTGCAAGCGCCGGCCGCCGGCAATCAGGCCGACGCCCCATGCTTGAACCCGACGACGCAGCCGATCTTGCAACGTCGCATCGATGTTCAACGGCCCCGGCAACGCCGACTCTGGCCAGATCAAAACATCAGGAGCTGGCTCGACCGCTGCCTCACTCAGCATTTCGTAGCGCTCGAGTGACGAGCCGAGGTTGTGTGCTGTCAGGCTGACCCCTGCGTCGACGGCAGCAACCGTGCATCCGTCACCGCGGTCGGCGCGTTGCGCCGGCGCAGACGCACTCGCTGCAGCTATCGTTGCAATGAGAAAGGCAGCCGCGCCGCGAGTGAGTTGGCCCCGAAGGCCCGTCGTCAACAAACAGCTGGCGGCTACGACGGCGAATGTCAGCGCTCCGGCGCCGGCGAAACGAACCAGGATCAACCACGGCACTCCGGCGGGCTGTGTGGCGGGCAGAGAGATCCACGGGTAGTACGGTGGCAGAGCTTGCAGTGTTGCCTCCCAGAGCGTCCATGCCGCAGCAACCGTCAGCGTTCGCCAAACCGGTCGAACACGCGTCGCTGCCGCGAGCATCAACCCCAGAGTGGCTCCCCCACCTCCAGCGATGGTCAAGGCCAGCACCAACGCCAGCGCCAGCGAACCGGCCATGCCGAGGCCGAAGTAGCGGCTCAGGAGCGTCGCCAACCACGGAACGTACCCAGCGACGGCGACGGCAATTCCGAACGCGGCGCCGAACGCCAACCACTGACGGACGCGGTACGTTCGAGCGAAAGCGCCGGCGAGCGGCGCACAAATCAAGAAAGCGGTTGCGCCGTAGACATGTGGGGCGACGATCAGTAGGAAAGCCGACGTGACTCCGGCAGCCAAAGGCAAGAGCAAGCCGCCTGTCGACTTTGCCGCGACAAGCTCAGTCATCACGGCCCTGGTTCTGTTGCTGGGGATCGTTTGCCTGTTCAACGGCGCGCGTCGCGTCGGAAAAGCATTTCCTGGTTTCTTCACCGCGCAGAATCTCATTATCGTATCGATCGGCCGCCACGGCTGGGCGCCACAAGATGCCGAGCGCCTGCCGTTTGCAAAGTTGGTGGCGATCAATGGGCGACCGGTCACCAATGCGGTTGCGCTGGACGCACACGCGCGCTCGGTTCCACCCGGAACACCAGTAACCTACTGGGCACTGCGCGGCGCCGACCTCATCGAGGCCACTGTGCCGACGCAGATCTTCACTGCTGCCGATTTCCTGGCCGTCTACGGTATCTACTTCTTCACCGGGTTGTGCTTCACCCTGGCGGGTTGGTGGGCGTTGCGCAACGGCGAAGGCTCGGCGGTGACCGCGTTTTTCATCACCTGTGAAACCGCAAGCGTCTTGCTGTTCAGCGGCGGTGATGTCTACGGTCCCTATTGGTTCACCAGCCTCTATTTTACGGCCCATGCCGTGATGCCCGCCGCCGTGCTGCATCTCGCCAGCAGCTACCCGGAACCGATCGCCCCTGGGTCGCGAGAACGTCGCATCGGTTTGGCGCTGATCTACGGCGCCGTCGGCCTCTGCGCTGTCGCCCTGAACCGCGTGCAATTCCATCCCTCGATCTTCTTGCCGTTCATCTACAGTGTCTACCTGCTTCTCGCGAACGCTCTCCTGCTCTACGCGACACGCTTGGGCGCAGCCTGGTGGGCGAGTAAAGCCGCCGCCGAGCGGCGACGCTTGCGACTGCCGCTCATCGGCCTGCTCTTGTCGTCGACACTGCCCGGAATCATCTTCGTCATCTACCCGTCGATGAGCGGTCCTATCTCGCCGGCGTTGGTCGTCTTGCCGTTGGCCATCTTCCCGCTGTTGACGGTTCGCGCCCTGCCGCTGCACAGCACACCCGCAACAACCACACCGCGCACAGCGCTGCGCCTCTCCCTGTTGTTTCTAGGCGCGGTCGAGACCACCTTCTTGGGCGGCATCCTATTTTTCTTGCTGAACAGCGGCGAGCAAAACATCATCGACCAGGTCGCAGTCAACGAGCGTCTGTTTGCCGCGGCGCGGGCGTTTTTGGTTCAACCGGTGGCAGACGACTCGTTGGCGACCCTCGAAGGCCTGGCACAATCGCCG
>JACQEN010000264.1 GCA_016200585.1 Deltaproteobacteria bacterium | reverse complement strand
GTCGTGCACGCCACCGAGTTCGTCAAAGACCTGATCGCGCAAGGCAAAGTCCAGTTCAACAAGAACGGCTCACAAACCGTCACCTACCACGATTCGTGTTACCTGGGTCGCTACAACGAAGTCTACGATGCACCGCGTGAGATACTACAGCTGATACCCGGCCTCACGCTCAAAGAACCGGAACGCAGCCGCAAGTTTGGTATGTGCTGCGGTGCCGGTGGCGGACGCATGTGGATGGAGGAAGAGGCCGACAAGCGCGTCAACATCAAGCGTGTCGAACAACTGCTCGAAACCAACCCCGATACGGTTGCCGTCGCCTGCCCGTTCTGCATGACCATGGTCGACGACGGCATCAAGGCCAAGAACATGGAAGAGCAGGTGCAAGCGGTCGACATCATGGAAGTGGTCGCCGAGCGCATGCGCTGAGCAAACTCTCCCCTCGAAAAAAAGGGCGACCCGAACGGGCCGCCCTTTTCGTTTTGCGGAGGCGATGCCAATACTACTTCAGCTTCTTCACCTCGTCGGTCATCTCGGGCACGGCTTTGAAGAGATCGGCGACCAAACCGTAGTCGGCGACCTGGAAGATCGGCGCCTCTTCATCTTTGTTGATGGCGACGATGATCTTCGAATCCTTCATGCCGGCGAGGTGCTGGATGGCACCGGAGATTCCGACGGCGATGTAGAGCTGCGGTGCGACCACCTTACCGGTCTGACCAACCTGCAAATCGTTGGGGACGAAGCCCGCGTCGACCGCCGCTCGGCTCGCGCCCATTGCTGCTCCCATCACGTCGACTAGGGGTTCAAGGACGGTCTTGAAATTCTCACCGGACTTCAATGCGCGGCCGCCCGATACGACGATGTTCGCCTCGGTGAGTACCGGCCGATCGGATTTTGTTTCGCTGAAATCGACTGACTTGGTGACCTTGGAGGATGCGTCGATGCCGACGGTGACCTTTTCGACTTCGGCTTTGGCGCCGCCCTTCGCGGCCGGGTCGAATGCCGTTGAACGGACGCTGACGACCTTCGGGCTCCCTTCGATGCTCACCGTGGCAATGGCATTGCCCGCATACATCGGTCGGCTCATCGTTCCACCGTCGTTGAAACCGATGACTTCGCCCGCCATTCCGGCTCCCAGCAGCGCTGCGACACGCGGCAGCAGGTCTTTGCCAACCGCCGTGGCTGTGGCCACCAGTGTTTCGATCCCCTTGTCCTTGACGACCTGGGCAAGGGCGGCGGCATGGGCGTCGGCGGTATACTTGGCCAGCGCTGCGTCGTCGACGACAAAAACCTTCTTTACGCCGCACTCGGCAACTTCCGCAGCCACCGCGTCGACGCCCGACCCGAGCACCACGGCGAAACAGTCGCCGCCGTTTTTCTTCGCCGCTTCCAGGCCGGCAGTCACGCCGACCAACGTCGGTTTGATCAACTTGTTGTGCTGATGCTCAGCAAAGACAAGAACGTTTCCCATTTTCCTAGCTCCTTACAGAGAGCGTTCGCCGCCCTCAAATGACCTTGGCTTCGTTGTGCAGCGCCTGCACCAACTCTTGCACTGAGCCGACCTTGCGACCGGCTTGACGCTTGGGTGGCGGATCGAGCCTGAGGATCTTCAGCTTGGGCTTCACGTCGACGCCGAGGCTGTCGATCGCTAGCTCCTTCAGTTCCTTCTTGCGCGCCTTCATGATGCCGGGCAGGGAAGCGTAGCGCGGAACATTGAGGCGAAGGTCGACCGTGATCACGGCCGGAACAGGCAGCTCGAGAGTTTCGAGCCCGCCATCGACTTCGCGCACCACCTTGGCCGCGCCGCCGCTGATCTGGATTCCCGGGGTACCGCTCTTTTCAGCTTCGGATTCGAGACTATCCGTTTTCGATGCGAAGGTTGCCTGCGGCCAACCCAACAAAGCGGCGAGCATCTGGCCGGTCTGGTTTGCATCGTCGTCGATGGCCTGTTTGCCCAGCAGAACCAGGTCCGCCTTCTCGTCTTGCACCAGCTTGTGGAAGATGCGGGCAACAGCGAGAGAATCGAGCTCCTGCTCCGCAACCACAAGAATGGCTCGATCCGCGCCCATGGCCAGCCCGGTGCGCAGCTGTTCTTGTGCCGTTTTCGAACCGACGCTCACTAGGACGACTTCCGCGCCGCCGCTCTTTTCCTTGAGGCGGAGGGCCTCTTCGATGGCGATTTCGTCAAATGGATTGACGACGTACTTCAGATTGTCGGTGATGATGCCCGTGCCGTCCGGTTTGACTTTGATGCTGGCATTGGGGTCCGGCACACGCTTAACCGTGACGAGAATCTTCACAGAAAGCCTCCTTTTTTGGGGGAAAATTCAGAACTGCGGTCGGGTACCACAGGGGTATTTACCGGTCAAGGTAGCGTCTTCCGAGAACGGCTTATTGAAGCATTACGCTGCCGCATGTGCGCCGTGGGGTTACGCTGCATCGAAACCGAGGCGCGACGATAGGTCACGCCCGGCGTTGATCATCAGTGGGATGATTTCCTTCTCGATGCGCTCGTGCGACAGCCGATAGGCGGGGCCGGCGATGGCGACGCTGCCGACGACAGCGCCGGTGTAGTCGCGCACCGCAATCGCAATCGAACGCACATCCTCGATGTACTCCCCGAGCTCCAGCGCATAGGAGTTTTCGGCGATCTTGCTCAGCTGTTGCGATAACACCTGACGATCGGTGATCGTCTTGTCGGTGAACTTCTGCAGCGAATCGGGCAGCGAGTTGCGTAGCTCGTCGTCGGCGAAGGCGAGCAATAGCTTGCCGACCGCGGTGCAGTGCGGCGGCAGCGGATCGCCGATCCGGGATACCAGTCGGACCGCCTGTTCGGGCTCGACCGCGTCGAGGGGCACGATCGACCCGTTGCGCAACAAGGCGATGAACGCCGTTTCTCGGCTGGCTTGCGCGATTTGTTTCATGACCGGGCGAGCTTGTCGCAGAATTCCCAGCTGACTTACGAATCGCTGTCCAAGGCGCAGGCAACGGACTCCAAGGCGGTAGTTTTCGGTGGCCTTGTTCTGTTCGATGTAGCCGCGCGCCTCCAGCGTTGCGAGGAGCCGAAATACGTTGTTCTTGTGCAGCTTGAGGCGCTTGCTCAGCTCCGTTACGCCGAGCTCGTCGTGCTCACCGGCGAACTGTTCCAGCACGTCGAGGGCGTGTGAAACAGACTGGATGACGTAGTTGTTTTTTTCACGCCGAACCATGACGCTCTCCAGGGGCAGAAGCGGCGGGTTATCTAGTTGAGAACTAGCGCCGGTGCAAATCGAAACGCCGTCTTTTGAGCGCCCGGAGGGAGAAATCCGCGGCTCCCGCCCGGTCGCGGTCGGGTCTCGGTGAACTATTGCAAAGGCTTTCCCAGCCCCTTATACCCGGCTCCGTCCTCAGGAGGTAAACGGTGGAAATCACTTCAAGAATGGAACACGTTTCGGCCGAGTCGGGGCACATGTCGGCGTGGCTCAGCTGCCCGCAGACAGCCGGCACCTACCCGGCCGTGATCGTCGTCATGGAGGCGTTCGGCCTGAACGGTCACATCAAGGAAGTGGCCGAGCGAATCGCCCGAGAAGGCTATGTCACGCTGGCCCCGGATATGTACTATCGCCAGCAGAATTCCGTCGTTGGCTACGACAATCTGCCAGACGCGATCCGTTTGATGTCCGGCTTGTTCGACGAGAAGGTCGTCAAGGACATGGATTGCGTCGTCAAGTTCTTGCAAGGTCAGCCACAAGTCCAACGCGACCGTATCGCGATCACCGGATTTTGCATGGGCGGACGAATCAGCTTCCTCACTGCTTGCCGAAACCCGGCAATCAAAGCCGCTGCGCCGTTTTACGGCGGCGGGATCGGCAGCGTCATGCAGCCGGGCGAGCGGACGCCGAAAGCCCCGCTCGAATACGCCGACAAGCTGAGCGCTCCGATGCTGCTGTTCTTCGGCGGCGACGATCCGTTTATCCCGCTTGAGGAGGTCGATCGTATCAAAGCTCGGTTGAAGGAGTTGGGGAAGAACGCTGAGACTGTCGTCTATCCCGGTGCGCCGCATGGCTTCTTCTGCAACGAACGTGATTCGTATCGCGCGGATGCAGCGAAGGATGCTTGGGATCGCTTGCTCGAGTTCTTCGCCAAACATCTGCAACGGTGAGGAGACCGCTCGGCCAGCGCTTATGAACCCCTTTGCCGTTCATCCGGCGAGCGGCCGCCGGCCGCTGGTCCTGAGCTGCGAGCACGCCTCGTGCGCCGTGCCGCCGGAGTATGGCGACCTCGGCTTGCCGGCCACGGAGTTGCGCGAGCATATCGGTTGGGACATTGGTGCCGCCGACCTGACCATCGATCTGGCCCGACGACTTGACGCCCCGGCGGTACTCTCCGGCGTGTCGCGTTTGCTGGTCGACTGCAATCGCGATCTTGGCGATCACGACTTGATCGCCGCCGAGAGCCACGGTGTTTCCGTTCCGGGCAATCGCCACGTCGACGAAACCGAGAGACACCGGCGCATCGGCGAGTTCTATGAGCCGTTCCACGTGGCGGTCGACGAAGTGATGCGGCAGCACCCGCGGTCGTTCTTGTTGAGTGTGCACAGCTTTACACCCAGTTTGAACGGTGCTCAGCGTCGGTTCGACGTCGGCGTGTTGTTCGACGAGTTCGCGGCAGATGCCCGCCGTGTCGGCGATGCGCTGGCGCGCAACGGCCTGGCGGTGCGTTACAACGAGCCGTATTCCGGGCTCGACGGACTGATCTACAGCGCGCGCACCCACGGCCAACGCCACGCTGCACGATACCTTGAAATCGAGATCAACAACCGGCTGCTGCGCGATGCGCCAGGGGTACAACGCATCGCGGCTGCGGTTCATTCGGCACTGCGAGATTGGTGGGAGGGCACGTGCGTCTGATTCTGATCGGCCAAGCGGCATTCGCAGAAAAAGTGTTGGATGGCTTGCGCGCCAAGGGGCACGAGGTTCTCGCCGTCTACTGCCCGCCGGATCCTGCGGGCGGCAAGATCGATCCCGTCAAAGCGCGATCGCAGGCACTCGGAATTCCGGTAAGGCAACATGCGTCTCTCAAGCGCCCCGAGGTGCAGGGGGAGTTCGAGAACCTCAACGCCGACCTCGCCGTGCTGGCGTACGTCACGCAGATCGTGCCGCAGAACGTCTTCGCAGTGCCGCGCCTCGGCAGTATCTGCTTCCACCCGTCGTTGCTTCCGAAATATCGCGGTGGCAGCGCCATTCCCTGGCAGATCATCAAGGGGGAGACACAGACCGGCGTTACCATGTTTTGGGTCGATCCCGGCATTGATACGGGGCCCATCCTTCTGCAAAAGACGTCCACCATCGATCCGGACGACACCGCCGGTTCGCTGTATTTCAACAAACTATTCGGGCTCGGAGTCGACACGGTAATCGAATCAGTCGAGCTCATTGCTGCCGGCAACGCGCCGCGTCTGCCGCAGGACGAATCCAAAGCGACGTACGATCCGCTCTGCCGCGACGAACACGCGGCCATCGATTGGTCGCGCCCGATCGACCAGGTCTACAACCAGATCCGCGGCTGCGACCCGCAGCCGGGAGCGTACACGCAACTCGCCGGCGAGAAGCTGCGCCTCTTCGATTGTCGCGCCGTGCGCGGTGGCAGCCATCGGGCCGGGATGATCGAAGAAGTATCGCCACAGGGGATTTTGATCGGAGCGAACGGCGGAGCGATTCGCGCCCAACGCGTACGCGGCGCCGACAAAAAGGTCGATGCCGCAGCGTTTGCAGCCGAACGAGGGTTGAGGGTTGGTACCAATCTCGGCTGAAGGGCAGGGCGGACAGGTATCGAGTTATTCCACGTAGCGCACAACCACGAGGACCTGGCCACCGTCCACCATATCGCCTACGGCAACGCGAACGTCCGTGACCGTTCCGTTTGCTTCGGCGACCAGACGGTTCTCCATCTTCATCGCTTCGAGGATGAGCAGTCCGTCGCCGGCGATGACTTGGTCGCCGGATTTCACCAGGACTTGTGTCACCTTGCCCGGCATGGGCGCGGTGATCTCGGGCACGGCTACCGTACCAACCTCATGGCCTCCGGCGACCGCGCTCTCCGGGTCGAATCGATAAGTCTCTCCGCCGACAGCCACCAGACACTGTCTGCCGCTGCGTACCAGATCGACCAGATGGCGCTGCCCGTCGATGATCAACAACTGTGCGCCGTCGGGAGTGGTGCTCGCTTCGACACGGTACTCACGTCCGTCGTAATGGAGGCGATAACCGCTGCCATCGGCATGCACCTCGACAATGTGATGCTGTTGCCGCTGTCGCAATCCGATCTGCATGTTATCCGTTCCCTAAGCGCCAGCTGCCGAGGCTCGCCCAAGGTGTCGTTTGCGCCGCGGGTGCTGCAGCGGTTGCGCTTGAAACCACCCCGCGCTGCGGTCGCGCCGCGTCCAGCGCCGCCGCAACCAACGCGACGATCTGGTGATCCTCGCGCGCTTTCCAGCCGCGCAGATGCTCGTCGATGAAATGCGTGTGCGTGTCGCCCTTGATGAATGCCGGGTGTTCGAGAACGTCGAGCAGAAAGGGGATTGCCGTGGTGCAGCCGAGAATGACGTACTCCGTCAGCGCCCCAAGCATGCGCCGTCGCGCCGCGTCGCGCGTTTCTCCCCACACGGAGATCTTGGCGAGCATCGGATCGTAGTGGATCGGTACCTCGTATCCCTCGGCGATCCCTGAATCGACGCGGATGCCGGGCCCGTGCGGTTCGCGCAAACGTAAGATCGGTCCGGGACTCGGCAAAAACTGCTGCGCCGGATCCTCGGCGCAGATGCGGCATTCGATTGCGTGCCCGCGCGCGTCGATTTCGTTCTGCCGAAACCACAGCGGCTCGCCGGCGGCGACTCGCAATTGTGCTTGTACGAGGTCGATGCCGGAAACCAGCTCCGTGATCGGGTGCTCGACCTGCAAACGTGTGTTCATCTCCAAGAAATAAAACTGGCAATCCGGACCAAGCAGAAACTCGACGGTGCCGGCGCCGCGGTAGCCAACCCGCCGGCTTACGGCGCAGGCGGCGTCGGTCATACGCCGGCGCAGGTCCTCGTCGACCGCTGGTGACGGCGTTTCCTCGACGATCTTCTGATGCCGTCGTTGGATCGAGCATTCGCGTTCGCCTAGGTGAACGACGTTGCCGTGGTGGTCGGCCAGAACCTGAACCTCGACGTGCCGTGGCCGGTCGATATAACGCTCGAGAAACAGCCGTCCATCGCCGAATGCGTTCTTCGCTTCCCGACCCGCCGACTCAAATGCCGCAGCAAGCTCCGCTGGGCTGCGAACGACCCGCATTCCCTTCCCGCCGCCGCCGGCTGCGGCTTTGATGAGAAGCGGATAGCCGATCACACCGGCGCTCTTTGTCAGCCCGTCGATGTCATGCGGTGGATCCTCTTCTGCCGGTACAACGGGAACGCCGGAAGCCGCCGCCAGACGGCGGGCATTGGTTTTGTCGCCCATGCCGGCCACCACCTCGGGTGTCGGGCCAATAAAGATCAACCCCGCGTCGACCACCGCACGGGCGAAACCGGCATTCTCAGCCAGGAACCCGTAGCCGGGATGGATTGCCTCGGCACCGCTGTCTTTTGCCGCCGCGATGACCTTGCCGATATCGAGGTAGCTTTGCTGACTTTGGGCAGGCCCGAGCAATATCGCTTCGTCGGCTCGCAGCACATGCGGCGCATGTGCATCGGCTTCGGAATACACTGCGACGCTGCGTATCCCCAGCTCGCGACAGGCACGCGCGATACGAACGGCAATCTCGCCACGGTTGGCGATCAGAACTTTGGCGAACACGCGGATCTGATATCAGCGCATCGCTTCAAGAGCCAGGGAAGTCAGACGGGTCTGACACACAAGCGCGACGGAGTTCAGCAAACACCTTCGGCCAGCGCTCGCGCTGCCGGTTGTGCGCCCCACGCGTCGATCGTCAATGGCGACTGTTGTACAATCGAAGCCGCTGTCTTTGGATCGACAGTCGGGGTCCAGTAGGGAAAGGCGACCGCAAATCGGCTGCCCCTACCCATCGTTGATTCGACACTGATCTTTCCGCCAAGCAGCCTGACGTAGCGGTCGACAACCGCGAGTCCCAAACCCGCCCCCCCCTTGTGATGATTCGCCGGATCATCGAGTTGAACAAAGGGTTGAAAGATCGAGGGCAGATCGGAAGCCGGAATTCCCGGGCCCGTGTCTGCAACCGAGAACTCAACTTTTCGATCTTGCGGGAGGTCGCGTACCGCTACGGTGATACTGCCGGCGTGAGTGAACTTCAGGGCGTTGTCGATGAGGTTTCCCAGCACCAATGACAACTTCCTCGGATCGGTTTCCAACAGCGGCGACGTCGTCGGAAGCTCCCATTTGAGGTCGACGCCGGGTTTGAGAGGTGCTTGCGAGCTGCGCTGTATTTCGTCGATCAAACGCCGCAAGGGGACCGGGAAATGGTCGACCGGCATGGTGCCGGCATCGATTCGTCCCAAGTCGAGAACGCTGTCGACCAGGCGAATCTGGCCGAAGGCCGACAATTGGATCCGTCGCAGCATGTCGTCGCGCTCCTCGGCGATCTTCGGTCCACCGTCGTGGTCGAGCAACAACTCGGTGTATCCGAGAATGATGTTCAGCGGTGTTCTCAGTTCGTGCGACATGTTGGCGATGAATTCGGTCTTGGCGTTGTTTGCCGCAAGCGACTCATCGTAAAGGCGACCCAACTCGCGTGTCCGGTCGGCGACCTTGCCTTCGAGCGCCCGCGCCCAGGCGACGCCGCGATCGGCACGTTGTCGTTCGCGCTTTGTTTGTGCGATTACATGACCGTAGAACAGTGCCACGGTGTAGAAGAACACCAGCTTCAATAGGCTGGGCGTGGTCCAGCGGTCTGCCGAGGCCGACAATACGAGATTTGCGGTGGCCACGACCGTCGAGCCGAGGATGACGATCGGCAGACTGTCGCCCAGCGCCGCCAGAAACAGTACGAAAAAGTACAGGAGAAAAAATTCCTGTCCGGCGACGGTGCCGTTGGAGTGAATCGCCCACGACACCCACAACGTGTCGACGATCAACACCGGCGCTTCGACGTACCACGCGAACAGCACTTCCTCACTTACGAAGGAGAGAAAGACATTGCTGGCAAGGGCAATGGCGATCGATGCTGCGTGGATCGCAGGGACGAGGGGACGTCCCTGAAAAACCAGAATGTAGGAAGCGGCGATGATGAAGAGATACCGCAACAGTAGAAAGAGACCCTTGCGCCCCCCGCCCAAATGCCGCATCTCCAGCTCTTCTGCCCTCATGTTCGCAATGCTGTGGCAAGTTCTACGCCATAGCGAAGACCTCTGCCGGCCGATCGAATGGCCGGACGATCTCGTTACGCGGCGCAGAAGCGGACGATTGTGCACGGTACGGCGTCCATTGACGTACGGATTTGCTCCCAAAAATCAGCAGTTGATCGTGCTTGCCGTTACAAAAGTGTAGCCTTTGACAGTTCAGTTGCGTGTTCGTCGTCTCGTTCTGCCGGCCAATCGTTCTGGACGTTACGGTGCGTCCAAAGGCACAGGCTTTGCTGTTTGCGCAAAATGGCAGGGGCTTAATCATGGCGACGAGCGGAAAAAACGAAAGCGGCGATCGCGCCATTCTCCGCTTCTTGTTGCGCAACGGTCGCATCACGGCGACCGCCGCGACTCGATTCGAGCAAGCCGTTGCCAGCACCGGTATGTCCGTGCACGAGTTACTCGAAAAAGAAGGAGTCATTCAGCAGTCCGACCTTGCCGAGATGCTGGCCCAGAGCTTGCGCTTGCCGCTCGTAAAACCTGCGGCGCTGCCCATCGACAATGAGGTCGTCAAGATTGTCAAAGAAGCGGTCGCGTTCAAGTGTGCCATTGCCCCATTGCGTGTCGACGAACGCACCATCGAGGTGGCAACCGCAAACCCCCTCGACGTGGAATCGATTCGCGCCTTGGAATTCGCCACGGGGAGGCGGCCGCGGTTGGCGGTCGCGACCTACAGCGAAATTCAAGAAGCGATCAAACATACCTATCGGTTGGAGGAGTCGCTCGATCAGTTCCTGAAAACGGTCCCCGCCGCGGAACGATTGGACGTCAAGGAAGTCGAAGAAGACGTCAAAGACCTGGGTACGAGCATTCGTGATGCCGAGCTCGCTCCGGTCGTGCGCTTGACCGATCTGATCCTCGCTGAATCGATTCGCAGCGGCGCCAGCGACGCTCACATCGAACCCAACACCGAGGGCATCGCCGTCCGCTATCGTATCGATGGTGTGCTCGAAGAGCGCTTCACATTTCCAAAGTGGGTGCAAAATCCGCTCTTGAGCCGGCTCAAGGTGCTGGCGAAACTCGACATCACCGAACGCCGCGTTCCGCAAGACGGGCGCATTCAAGTTCGCTACCGCGACGGTTTGGTCGACTTCCGTGTCTCCAGCATGCCGGCGCAACACGGCGAGAAGATTACGATGCGTGTCCTCGACGCAACCACGGGGCTGAAAGCGCTCGTCGATATCGGATTCAGCGACCTTGATCTGCAACGCATCCGCCGCACGTTAGCTCGGCCGGAGGGTTTGATTCTAGTGACCGGACCAACCGGGAGCGGCAAGACCACCACCCTCTATTCGTTCTTGCGCTAGATGTGGACGCCGACGCGAAACATCGTGACGGTCGAGAATCCGATCGAGTATCAATTGCGCGGCATCACGCAAGTGGAAGTCAACCCGAAGCAGGGTCTGACATTCGCCAACGTTCTGCGTTCGATCTTGCGCCAGGATCCCGATGTCATCCTCGTCGGCGAAATTCGCGACGCCGAAACGGCACAAATTGCCATGCAGGCGGCGCAAACCGGCCATCTGGTGCTGAGCACCGTGCACACCAACGATTCCGCCGCAACGATTTCTCGCCTTGTCGATCTCGGAGTCGAGCCGTATTCGATCGCGTCGTCCCTCAATCTCGTGGTTGCCCAGCGCCTCGTGCGCCGGGTCTGCAACGATTGCGCCGTACCGGCGGAAATCAGCGAGACGGCGCGTCGGATGCTGCGCATCGATCCGAAAGTCGTCCATGTTCGCCGCGGCGCCGGTTGCAACGAGTGCCGGCAGACCGGTTTTCGTGGCCGCCTTGGCGTCTACGAGTTGCTCCCTGTCTCTCCCGCCGTTGCCCGCCTGATCGAGTCCGGAAGTCCCGAAAGCTCCCTGCGCCAGCAGGCGCGCGCCGAGCGCTGCGCCAACTTGATGGAGGATGCGGTTTCCAAGATCATCGCCGGCCTGACGACACCGGAAGAGGTTCTCCGCGTCGTTCAAGTATTCGATCAGGAACCCGTTCCGGTTGTCGCTATACCGCCCGCGGCGTCCGCTCAGGGGTTCGACGCATCGAGCGCAAAATACTCGAACCAAGCGATTCCACCGCCGCAGTTACGCACAAACAAAGCGCTGGTCGTCGACGATGACCCGGACCTGCGACGCATCGTGCGCACCATGCTCGAGCGCTCCGGATTGGGTCTCGCCGTGATCACCGCACAGGACGGCATGGAAGCGCTGAGCATGATCGAAATCGAACGACCGGACATTGTCGTCCTCGATGTGGCGATGCCCGGCATGGACGGATTCGAGGTCTGCCGCCGCATGCGCGCCGACGAACAAACCGCCGGCGTGCCCGTTCTCTTGCTCACGGCGCGCGATACAACCGAAGATATCGCACGCGGTTTTCGCGACGGCGCCGACGACTACGTCGTGAAACCGTTTCGCAGTGAAGAGCTGATTGCTCGAATCCGTCGGATGATTCACCGCACCTATGGGGATATCGATCCGACTCTTACCGAGGTCGAGCCGCAACGCTCGAGCCGTGTCGTCTAGAGAGTGGAAGGGTTGCCGGTGGCTAATCCCAACGAAGTTGATCGTTTTGCGGCCCAACGCAAAGCCTTGAGCACGATGCTGGCCCGCTTCACGGCGGACCGCGACTCTCTGATCACGGCGATTCAAGAATGCCAGGAGCAACTGGCCTCGATTGCGTCGCGCATCGACAGCGGTAGCGACGCCAGCGATCAGCTCGGCGAGGTGAAGAACCTGGTCGAGCGCATGCGCCAGGACCAGGAGCAAATCGAAGTGGCGCGCGAACGCTTTGCGGAAGTCAGTACCATGCTTTCGCAGCTGGAAAGCGATCGCGACGAGCATACTGCCACGCTGGTGCGCTGCGAGCAGCAGCTGAACGATCTGCTGGCACGCGTCGATGCCTTGCACCGTCGCTCGGCTGAGATCGATACCTTGCGCCAGTCGGTCGATGAGGTCCGCGCCGAGCGCGGTTCCTTCGAAGAATCGCTGTTGGCCAGAATCCGCGAGGCAACCGAGCCGCTATCGACGGGCTTGGAGCGCCTGCAATCCGCGGTGGCTGCGGTGCCCCCGGTGGAAGCCGTTGCCGACGCATCGGAGCAGCACGAGCTGGTGCAGCGATTGGCGTCGGAACAGGTGGCCGTCACTTCGGCCCTCGATGTCACACAGCAGCAGCTCAAAGAGCTTGCCGAGCGCGTCCACACTCTGCTGCTTGCGACAGAGCAATCCACTGGCGGCTTGCAACAGCAGATTGAGGAGATTCACGGCGAGCACCAGAAGCGGCAAGGGGAGTTGCGAGAAAGCCTGTCGCAGGCGTTTGCTGAGATCGCCGAAACGGTCGGCCGGTTGGAGAAAATCGAGTCCGAGTACAGTACCTTCGCCGAGGGAAGCCACGATACGGCGGCGCGTATTGCCGCGGTGCAAGACTCGTTCGCTGCCGCTTTGGCCGGTTGCCAGGAACAGTTGGCGGCGCTTCGTGGCCGCTTCGATGCCACGCTTGCAGGCGAAGTCGGGTCGCTCGCGGACCTGAGCTCCCGACTCGATGCCGTCGTCGATGAACAACGTAACCTTCAGGAGAGCTTGCACGAAGGCGTCGAGGCGGCGCAGACCCGCGCACGGGACGCCGTCGACAGAGTCGAGCAAATCGCGACGGAGCGCTTCGATCGACTCGCAGACGCGGAAGACGCAGCTGCTCAGCTGAGGTCCCGTCAAGAGGCACTGGCGCTGGAGATCGAGCAAACCCGCCAACACGTCGCGACGCTGGCCGATGAGGCGCACGCAACTCGCGAACGCGAATCATCGCACGTCGAAGACCTCAAGCAGCAAATCATTCTTCATGAATCCGCGCAGCAGAGGCTTGCGGATGATCTCCGCGCGGCGTTGGCGCAGGCGCAAAACGTTGCCGCCGAAACGGCGCACCGCTTCGAGGTGTCCACACTCGACCTGACAAACCGATTGAACGGCGTAACAGCCTCCGTCGATCAACGCCTGGGCAGCGAAGGACAAGAATTCATCCAGGGGTTGAGCGCCTGTCGGGCCCAACTCGACACGCTGAGCGGACGCGTCGACTCGGTCGAGAGTGGAGCCTTCCCGCAGCTCGCAGACCTTCGCCAGCGCGTCGATCAACTTGCAACGCTGCGCGGCGAATTGGAGTCGATCGCTCGTGACGAGCTCACGGCGGCGGCGCGACAAGCCGACGCTTCCTTGGCTGAGCTGCGCCACGTCGTCGATCGACATGCACAGCAACTTGGCGAAGCCGTCGATCATCGCACGGAGCTCGATCGCCACCAAGGCCAGCTCGACGAGGCGCTGCAAGCGACCCAACAGCAGGTTGTCGCGCTCATGCAGCAGATCGAGGCCCTGCACGCCAAGCAGTATCCCGAGATCGAAGCGCTCAAGGCTCACCTCAGCGCGCTGCACGAGGAACAGCACAACACCGCCGAACACGCCAACACCACTCTCACCGCAGCGATGGCTTCCGCCC
Organism: Deltaproteobacteria bacterium; assembly: GCA_016200585.1. Lineage (GTDB taxonomy): Bacteria > Desulfobacterota > Binatia > HRBIN30 > HRBIN30 > JACQEN01. Next base: position 3,480 of record JACQEN010000264.1, on the reverse strand, counting down.
AAGCCGCCATCCAGCAAGTCGAGGTATTGACCGCAGCGCATCGAGACAACAGCGCTGGTGTCGAAGCCGCACTCGCCGATGCCACGGGCGACCGCCAGCAGCTTCACTCCGCGATTCAAGACATGCAGCTCCGTCTGGGTGAGCTCACCGGCCTTTTTGAAGAGGGGAGCGCACCGAACCAGGCTGCCTTTGCCGAGTTGCGATCCGAGGTCGAAGCACTGCGCCAGGCGCAGATCGATGCCGAAGCGAAAGGCCACGCCCTCATCGACCGCGCCACCGAACAGTCCTTGGCCGCATTCCAACGATTTGAGGCAGCGGCGGAGGCACAGCGTCGGACCGAAGCCGACGCCGAGGCGCTGGCGAAGCTCCTGGCCGATCAAGAAGCCGAGTTCCAAGCCGCTCTGCAAGCATCGCGGCAGCGCATTTCGGCGCTCGAAGACGCGGCTGATTCCAGCAAAGCCTCGGCCGCGAATGCAACCGCGCTGGCGGAAGAGGTCAAGCAGCTGCAGGTCCTCAGCGAGCAACAACGGCAAGAAGCGCGTCTCGAGCTCGCCAAGGTGGCGACCCAGGCCGACGAAGTGTTGCGGCGCCTGGTGATCGTAGAGCAAGGGCTGGCAACGCACCAAGTCGCCGGTGCAGTGCGGGAACAATTCGAGGTCGACACCACCGCTGCGTTACTTCACTGCCGTGAACAACTCGCCGCATTCGGCCAAGAATTGGCGACCCAAATCGACAGCCGCCGGTTGCTTGTCGAAGAGGTCCAACAGCTGGTTGAGGTTGGACGGCAGGAGACGCGCCGGAACCTCGATGCCGTGCAAGCGACCGTCGAGAGCGCCGTGCAGAAGACGACTCGGCTCGACGACGCGGTTGCCGCGCTTCGCCACGATCTTGAAGCGGCGCGTGCGCAAAGCGGTGCGCTCGAATCGGCTCAGCGCCAGCTTGATGACCAAGCCGGTCCGTGTCGAGAGTTTGCAAGCCGGACAAGAGTCGCTGACGCGATGGACGGGCGACGTCGTAGAGCGGTTGGCCGTCGAAGAACAGGTGCGCGCCGCCGCAATCCGCGAATGCGAAAGACAGCTTGCTGAAATTGCCCAGCACCTGCGCAGTCACGATACCCAAGACTCTCCTGAAGCGAGCGAGTGGCGTACCGAGCTTGAACAGCTGCGGCAGCAAGTCGCCGACGTGCAGAACCAAGCGGGTGGTGCACTGGATCAGGCCCAAGCGCGGCTCATCGCCTTGGCGCAACGCGTCCACGAAGCGACAACGGCACAGTCCGCAACGTTGCTGGCACTGCACGAGCAGCTCGACGCCGTTCGGACCGATCACGACTCTTTACGCAGCAGTTTGCAGGACACTCCTGTCGGGGTGCATTCCGCGGAAGTCGAGCAGGCCGTCGACCGAGCCCATGCCGGTCTGGCCGAGCTACGACATGTTCTCGATCAGGTGCGGAACGAGCGCTGGAAGGGCGAACAAGAGATTCGCGCCGTTGCCGAAGAGGCTCAGGCGCGTGCGGCTGCCAGTCTTTCGGAAGTCGAGGAGCTACGCACGACAACCGCAGCCTTGCAGGTTCAAGCGCAAAGACACAACGACGCCCTGCAGGCCGTCGATGGCCTGCCAGCAACCGTGCGCGCTGATTCTCAGCGTCTCGATGCGCTGCAAGATCAGCAACGCGCCAGCGCCGACCTCACCGCGGAAGTCAGCCGGCGTCTGGTTGTGGAAGAAGACCAGCGTGCCGCCGCGATCGCCGTCTGCGAGCAGCGCCTCGACGAGTTGACTCAGCGTATCGATGCGGCACAGACACAGACGAACCCCGAGTGGGTTGCTCTGCGCACGCAGGTCGACCAGTTGCAGCAACAATTTGCGGAGACGCGGAAACACGCCAGTGGTGCCTTGGACGACGCCCAGAGCCGCCTCGTAGCGCTGGCTCAACGGGTTCAAGACGCGACTTCGTTGCAATCGGAAGCGTTGCTGGCCCTCAATGGTCAAATCGAAAGCGTTCGTGCTGATCACGGCGCGCTCAGTCAAACGGTCCTCCTGACGCAGGAACGGCTCGAGAGCATCGCCGGCCGACAAGTCAGCGAGCAGCTCAACGCGGGGGTGGCGGAGATCCGAAACGCGGTCGATCGAATCGAGGTCGAGCATCGTGCGGCACTGGCTGCGACGCAGTCGGCGACGTCGCACGTGCAGTCGCAGACACTGCAAGCCGCCGAGCGCGCCGAGACGGCGCTTCGCGGGGTCGCCGACGTCGAAGCTTCGCAGCGTGTACTGGCCGACGAGCTGGCTCGCCAGGTTCAACAGGATGACTCCGAACATTCGGCGTTGCGAATCGGAATTCAAGAGCTGCGACACCAACTGACCGAAAAGTCGCAAGAGCTCGAACGGGCCAATGGAGCGACTCGACGAGGCATCGAGCAGCTGCGCCACCATGTCGAGGGAAATCAGGACGCGCACCTGCGCGCCGAGCACGAGATTCGCTCGCTTGCCGAAGCGGCGCACGCGCGAGCCGAAATTTCGCTGCACGACGTCGAGGGCTTGCGTTCGATCACCGAAGGATTGCAGCACGAAATCGACGTGGTGCGACAGGCGGCGGTGGGTGCACTGGCGCAGGCCGAAGCCTCGCAACGGCAGGTCGAGGAGATCCGCCCCGCCGCCGAAAGCGTTCATTCACGTTTGCAGCAAGTCGAGGCGCTTGCGGTGGCCGCTCGGACCCAGGCCGAGACGATGCTTCACGAACGGGATGAGCGCAGTGACATGCTGCGGCAGCGAGTCGAGGAGATCGGTGCAGTTACGGAGGAGGCCAGGTCGCGTGCCGATACGGCATGCACGGCCGCCGATTCGATCCGCCCGGTGACGGTCAAGCTCGAAGAGGAGTTGGAGCGCGTCCGCTCGGTTGCGGCCGGCGCACGTTCGCGGGCCGACAAGGCGGTGCAAGCGGCCGAATCGGCACGTACCGCAAGCGAAGGCCTGCAACAACGGGCCGACGACATCGATCTCGTGCAATCGCAAGCCGACCACCTTGCGGTGGCTCTGCAACTGCAGCAGCGCCCGCTGGCCGACCAGCACTCGCGTAGTGCCCAGCGCCAGCACGCGCAATTCGGCGCTGGCGGGCGCTGCGGCCGTAGCCTGTGATAAGGTATGGCTTTGGGCCGTGCCCAATGCTTCGATGTCTAGCTGTTCCAGGCTAAGACCGGCGGCGTCCGCGCGCAGCGCGGCATAGGGCTCGGCGCCGAGTGTCTTACGCAGTTGTTGGGTGACCCGGTCATAGCGTTCGCGCTCCACGGGCGGGATGGGCGCGCCCAGGGTTTCGCGCGCGGCCTCGGTCACGGCCAGCCAGCGCGCCGCCCGCTGCGCCTCGCCACGCCCAGCCAAGATATCAGCGATGCCCTCCAGCGCTTCGACTCGGCTCAATTGGTGCCGGCCCTCCAGGGCCGTTCTCAGGCCCTCTCGGAAAAAGGCCAGCGCTTGTTCGTCATTGCCTTG
>JACQEN010000255.1 GCA_016200585.1 Deltaproteobacteria bacterium | reverse complement strand
GTCGTCAGTCATCGGTTATTTTCTTCTCGCTCGGTGTGTGCGGCCGCGGCTCGTCCGGCCACGTATCCCGTCGACCAAGCCCATTGAAAGTTGAAGCCGCCGATGCGGCCGTCGCAGTCGAGCATTTCGCCGATGAGGTAGAGGCCGTCGACGCGTCGCGACGCCATGGTGCGGAAATCGACTTCTTGCAGCGGCACTCCGCCGGCCGTCACCTCGGCGTAGTCCCAACCTCGTTCGCGTTCCACCGGCAGCTTGAGCGCCGTCAGCGTGTGCACGAGCTGCCGTCGTTGCGCGCGCGGCAATTGAGCGAGTGTTGTCGTTGCAGCGATCCCGGCATGTTGCACCAAAAGCTCGGCGAGCCGTTCGGGCAGTTCGGTTCCCAGGAAGCGGGCGACGGACTGTCGCGGCCGTTCATTTGCGGCGCCGCGCAGTCGTTCGTCAATCGACTCGTAGCTGGCGCCGGGAAACAGGTTGCATTGAAGATCGACCTGCCGGCCGTCGGTGTGGGCGATGACCCAATAGCGGCTGGCATCGAGGACCACCGGGCCGCTGATCCCGAAGTGCGTCCACAGCAGACTGCCACTGCGCCGGTCGGCGAGCTTGCCGTCGACGAACGTCGACAGCTCGGCCGGATGCGAGACGCCGGAAAGCGCGCTGTGAAAGAAATCGGAGTGCAGGACGAGTGGGACCAAGGCGGGGTAGGTGGGTGTGACGGTGTGCCCGAGGTGCCGCACGATTTGCCAGCCGGAGCCATCGCTGCCGGTGCGTGGCAGCGAGCGCCCGCCGGTGGCCAGAATCAGCCGTCGTATTTCGAACGCGCCGGTCGTCGTTGCGATGCGGAAGCCGTCATCCCTTCGTTCGACCTGGTCGACGCGTTGGCTGGTGTACAAGCCGACGCCGAGGTCGTTGCAGCGCTGCAGTAACGCGTCGAGCACCGTGCGGGCGCGATCGGAGATCGGAAACAACTTGCCGGTTTCCTCGCATTTGAGCTCGACGCCGAGGGCTGTGAACCAGCGCACCGTGTCGCCAGCACCGAAAGCGGCCAGCACGTTGCGGATGAACGTACGGTTGCCGGCAAAGTCGTCAGCCGAAACCGAGTCGTGCGTGACATTGCAGCGTCCGCCGCCTGAGATGAGGATCTTCGCTCCGACTGTCGCTGCGCCTTCGAGGATCGCGATGCGAGCGGTGCGGTGCGTCGCAGCCGCTGTTTCGGCGGCAAAGATGGCAGCTGCAAGCCCGGCGGCTCCGGCGCCAACGACGAGGATGTCGAGATCGGACACGGATCGTTTCTCCTACTAGCGAGCCGCGTTCGAGATAGGAACCCGGACTGACCACGATTGCCGCCTGTCATTTTTTCGATTCGGTGATTGTCTTGCTCCACCGTCGTGCCGTATAGACATAAGTGAAGGGAGCGGTGGATGGTGGGTAGTGAGGTGCGGAAGACCTTCGTTCTCGATACCAATGTTATTCTTCACGACAGTTCCTGCATCACTCAGTTCAAAGAGCACGCCATTGTAATTCCGATCAGCGTCCTCGAAGAGCTCGACCAGTTCAAGAAAGGCAATCAGTCGACGAACTACCACGCGCGTGAGTTTTTGCGTTCGCTCGACGCGCTGGCAAGCGATGCGATCTTCAACAACGGCGTAGCGGTCGGAAACGACGGCGGTTCGATCCGCATCCAGCTGGAGCGTGAGTTCGATCCCAAGCTCGAGTCGAACTTCGATCGCTCCAAGATCGATCATCACATTCTCAACTGCGCCTATCTGCTGGCCAAGGAGTCGAGGAACGGCCCGGTCATTCTGGTTTCGAAGGACGTCAACGTCCGGCTCAAAGCCAAAGCGGTGGGTTTGCAGAGCGAAGACTACACCACCGACCACGTGCGCGACCTTTCGGTGGTCTACACCGGCAGCCGCGTCGTCGAGAATCTCGATTCGTCGCTGATCGATTCGCTCTACGCCGCCAACGGCTTCGCGCCCGAGCAGCTGGTTCTCGATACGCCGCTGATCGCCAACGAGAACCTGATTCTACGCAACCATCAGAAGTCGGCGTTGGCGCGTTTCCATCCGAAGGAAGGTTTGGTGCGTCGCGTCAGCAAGGGGCACGTGTTCGGCGTTTCACCGCGCAACGCCGAGCAGACGTTTGCGTTGAGCGTGCTCAGCGATCCGGAAATTCCTCTGGTCACGCTGGTGGGTAAGGCCGGCACCGGCAAGACCCTGTTGGCACTGGCGGCGGCGCTGGAACAACGCAAGAACTACCGGCAGATCTACTTGGCGCGGCCGATCGTGCCGTTGAGCAACAAGGACATGGGGTTCTTGCCCGGCGAGATCGGCGACAAGCTCAGCCCGTACATGCAGCCGATCTACGACAACCTCGGGGTTATCATGAACCACAGCGCCAACGGCGAAGGCCGCCCGCCGTCGCAGCAAATCCAGCAGATGCTCGAAGAGGAGAAGCTGGTCATCTCGGCGTTGTCGTACATCCGCGGCCGCAGCCTGCATCGCATCTTCTTCATCGTCGACGAAGCGCAGAACCTGACACCGCATGAGGTCAAAACGATCATCACGCGCGCCGGCGAGGGAACCAAGATCGTTTTCACGGGCGACATCTTCCAGATCGATCATCCTTATCTCGACGCGCAGTCGAACGGCCTCAGCTATCTCATCGAGAAGATGCAAGGTGAACCGCTCTACGCGCACGTCAACCTCGAGAAGGGGGAACGCTCGGAGCTGGCACAGCTCGCCAGCGATCTGCTCTGACGGGATTGACTCCGGCTGGTTGGCGAACACCCGACGGGCCGCGTTGTCGCCCTCTGACATATTGCACCCAAAGTGTCAGCTTGCGATAGTTCGGCGCATCGCACAGGAGGAGACGAATGCGTAGCTGGTTGCATGATTGCCTGGCCCGCCGGCCGTGGTGGATGAACGCACTGATGGCGTTTTGCTTCTACATGGCGACGCTGTACATGCCGTGGGACTTCTTCCTCAAGCCCATCGATCGCGACGCCGAGGCTTGGTTTGGATTCCTCTTGCGCGGCTGGGGTGCGAAAGCCACGGAGCCGCTGCATTGGGCCATCTACGCCGCCGGCGCCTACGGTTTCTGGCGCATGCGTGGTTGGATGTGGCCGTGGGCGGCGTTGTACGCGGCGCAGGTCGCGCTCGGCATGGTCGTCTGGGGCATCGTCTACAAGGGGGGTGCAGTCGGATGGTTGTCCGGCCTCGCCGGTGCCGTCGTCCCAGCGATGGTTGCGGTCGGGATATGGAACACGCGCGCGCGCTTCGGCGTCAAGCGCGCGACGATGCGCCAGCGCTACGGCGAATGGGCTCTTGTGACCGGTGCGTCCGCAGGGATCGGTGCTGAGTTTGCGCGTGCACTGGCACGCGAGGGCATGTCGTGCGTCCTCACCGCGCGCCGCGACGATCGCCTGCGTCTTCTGGCCGACGAGCTCGAGAAGCAATATGGAGTTGCGACGCGTGTCGTTGCTGCCGACCTCGAACAGTCAGCCGGCGTCGAACACCTCGTCGAAGCGCTGCGCGACATCGACCTGGCGGTGTTCATCAACAACGCCGGCTTCGGATATTCCGGGCGCTTCGACAAGCAAGATCCAAAGCGCCTACGGGCCATGATCGAGGTCAACTGCGTGGCGCCGGTCGTTCTTGCCGGTCATTTGTTGCCGCGTCTGCGCCAGCGTGGGTGCGGTGCAATGATCATCAGCGGCTCGATCGCCGGCCGCCAGCCCTTGCCCTACCATGCGCTGTACAGCGCGACCAAGGTGTTCGACCTGCACGTCGGGGAGGCCCTGTGGGCCGAGATGCGCGGCACCGGCGTCGACATTCTGGTGCTCGAGCCGGGGCCGACTGAATCCGAGTTCCGCGACGTTGCCGGAGAGATCCGTGAAGTCGGTGAGCCCGCGGCAAACGTCGTGCAGCTGTCACTCGACGCGCTTGGCCGTCAGCCGTCGGTGATCTCAGGGTGGTTCAACTGGGCGCGCGCGACATTTGCTCGGCTGGTGCCACGCACCGTGCTCATCTTGATGGCCGAGAAGTTCGTGTTGCAGCAAACGCCGGAGGAGATGCGATAGGAGGATTGACGATTGAGTCATTGACGATTGGTGATTGAGCGGCGCTCTGTCTAGCTGTCCCGCCCGCATTGCCGTCGTTTTTTCAACATCCGTCGAGCGCTGCGTTCACCGCAGCCAGCAATTCGTCGATAGTCGTTTCACCGTCGCCGTTTATGTCGAACGCTGGGCAGCGAGAGGAGGGCTCGATACCCAGCGCGATATTCACACCGAGGATCAGCTCATCGATGGTGACGGCGCCCTCGTGGTTACAGTCTCCTGGACAAGTTTCAGCCATGATGGTTGCGGTTACCGGCGGCTTTGTTGTGGCTGACGCTGTAGAACGTGGTGTCAAAGTCGGCGATGCCGTCGCCGGCGGCCTGCGGGGCGGATACGGGGGCGTCGGCAACGCATTGATATCAACAGCCCACAATTCTGACCCCTGCGACTTAGTACTCGCCGAAAAATAGATTCGTGATCCGGATCGCGTCAGATAGATTGGATTTGAAGACCGCGGCCCGGGATCGATGTCAGCTAGTCGAAAGGTACCGTCCACACTGCCGTCGGTGAACCACAACTCCAATCCTTCTTCGTTTGAGCTCGAAAACAAGACGCCTGTTCCGGCGTTGACGGGTGCGTAGACGTACTGCTGCGAGAAGCACGGCGGAGAAGATTCTGGGAAGGAGGTCGGGGAGCCGGATATCGTTGCTAGAGGATTCGTGCCGGCGATCGTTCCATCTGTCACCCACAGACCCGAAGCTTCAAAGATCGCCCTAGCGCTGTTTCCAAGAGCGACCGGCTGTAGTGGGCAAGCGGCCGATCGAAGGTTCATCAGCAGTGAGGTCCCCGCAACGGTTCCGTCGCTGACACCAAGCACCGTTTCTATGCTGAAGAAAAACTTCCCGTTACTGTAGGTGAGACCTCCGGAAGGTGCGCCCGGCGTGCAGATCGGACAGAGTGGCATGGTCCCTTTGACCGTACCGTCACTGCGCCATAACCCGCCGGTGGTGAAGAACATCGTGTCGCCGACCGCCAGGAAATGGTCGGCAGCAAAAGGAGCGACTTTGCGGGTCCCCTCGACGCTGCCGTCGGTAGTCCATACGCCATTGTCGACGGAATTTCCGCTCAGCGTGAAGTATAGGTGATCGCCGGCATTCCCTGTGGCGCCTGGTGTAAGGCCGGGGGAAAACGTTTTCAGAGGTTGACCGGCCGGCGGTGTGCCGTCGGTAACCAACAAACCGGAGCCGGAAGGAGTATCCTGCAGCAGACAGTAGTATCTGCCAGCTCTGCCGATGCCGTGAATGCTGCCAACCGGAAATGAGGCAATCTCGATCGTTCCTGCTTCGCTTCCGTCGCTGCGCCACACCGACGATGTCCCCAAAGTGAACGGCGCAACAAAGAACAGCTGGCCATCGACGTCGGCCGGACTCTCGATACCGTCCGAGTCAAACTCCCCGGGATTGAGATCCTTGACCAACTTCGTCCCGAGCTCGGTTCCGTCCGAGTTGCGCGAGCGAGCCGCCGGCGAAATTAAACGCCGACTCAAATATCTTGGCGGTTCCCGCATCCGAGCCATCAGTCCTCCAGATCGACAGTTTCAGATCGGCTGAGATTGCGGGGAAATACAACTCTTCGCCGACAACCGTGAGTTGATGGAAGTCGCGGTTCGCGCCGTGCAAGGAGATATGGAACGGACTATCGGTCCCTGGAAGGATTTCTTTGACGAGCTTGGTCCCGTCCTCCGTACCATCGCTGCGCCAGATCTCCTCGCCGTGCACTCCGTCGTCGGCGATGAAGTAGATTGAATTGCCGGCTGGCGTGAGCGCGCGGCACCTGCAACCGACTCCTCCCGAGTTGATGTCTTTGACCAGGGATGATCCTTGAGGTGTGCCATCCGTAACCCACAGCTCACGACCGTGAATTCCGTCGTCGGCGACAAAGAAGACCCGTCCACCGGCACGCGTCAGAGATTCGGGCGAAGAAGAGGCGTTGCGGTCGGGTGCCTGATTAATGTCTTTGACGAGGTAAGCCGGCGCTTGAGCGAAGACAATCCGTTGCAGCGCGCAAATCACGATGATGAGCTTGACGATAAAGTCTCTCACGGTCGGTTGCTCTAGGCTCACCACTCGACGGTCGCCTTGATCTCGAACCGCCGTTAAGGGTACTAGCAAAACGAAGCAACATCACGATCAATCATCCGGAGCTACAGTCCAGAGCTACAGGGACTTACCAGACAGCTCTGACGAGGTCGAAATCGTGGATGTCACTGTCCCGGGTCAGTAGCGGTACGTTGAGGTGTCGAGCCGCGGCGCAGATCAGCGCATCGAAGGGGTCGTCGTTCGAACGTGATTCGTCAGCGAGATAGAGTTGCTCCGGCGTCAAGTCGACGGGTTGATAAGCGGGATTGCTGAATAGGTCGTCAAAGAACGCGTGAACCGAGCGCCGTAGCTCGATGCGTCCGACTCGCGCGAGCAACGAGCACTCCCACATGACCGCCACCGGCACGTAGACGAGGCCGGCGCGCCGTTCGGCGGCTTCAAAGACCGCTGCGGTGCGTCTACCGAGCTTGATCCCTACGCTGATTGCGCGGCGATCAGCTTGCCCAGCCGTTCGAGCTGGGGCGTTGCGCCACCTAATGTATTTTCGATCTGCTTGAGCCACAGAAAGTAGCGGTGGATCGGGTAGTCGACGTCGATACAGATACCGCCGTGGAGGTGGAGTGCGGCATGACCGATGCGGCTGCCTCCCTCCGCAGCCCAGTACTTTGCGGTGGCGATCTCTCGATCCGATGGCATGTCGTCGGCGAGGCGGCTGGCGGCTTGCCACATCGTGAGATTGACGCCTTCGTTGTCGATGAAGGAATCGGCCATACGCTGGCCGACCGCTTGAAACATGGCGATCGGTTTGTCGAACTGCTTGCGGTTCGAGGTGTACTCGGCGGTGATGCGGAGCGCCTCCTGGCAGGCGCCGGAGGCGATGGCACAGAGGCCGACCATGGTGCGGTCGATGATCCAATTGAGCACGCCAGCACCACTGTCGAGGGCGCCAACGATGGCGCTGGTATCGACCTTGACGTCGTTGAGCTCGACGATGAACTGTGGCTCCCAGCTCCACGCTTCCTGCTGCGTCAGACGAACCCCGGAAGATTTCGGGTCGAGCAGAAAGACGCCTATCTTGCCGTCGCCGGTGCGTGCCGGGACCAGTATCCGTTCTGCGTGCCGGGCCAACGGCACGGCAAGTTTGACGCCTTTCAGCCGCCAATCTTTGCCCTCGGCCGTGGCCGTCGTCGACGGCAGACGCGGATCGCTCAGAGGCTCGACAAGGGCAGCGGTGAGCATGCGGTCGCCGCTCAATACTTGCCGCACCAGCGACTTCTGTTCTGCCGAGCCGAACTGGGCCAACGGCAGTGCCGCCGCGACGATTGTCGACAGCAGTGGAACCATGGCGACACGCTTGCCCTGTTGTTCGAGGAGCAGACACATTTCGACGAATCCGCCGCCGCTGCCGCCGACGTCGTCCGGCAATGCTGCGCCGAGCAGTCCCGCTTTGGCGAGCTCGAGCCAGAGGTCGCGGTCGTAGCGCGAGTCGCTACCTTCGACCTTCTTGAGCCGCTCGAGGGCGGCGTGGTCGCCGATGATTTTACCGGCCAGCTCGGCCAGCGCTTTCTGTTCGTCGGAGAGAGAGAAATCCATGTGAAAGAACCCCCATGTTTGTGAGTTCAGGGGTTAGGGGTTCGGGGTTGAGGGAATGAGCCGCCAAGTGAGCCATCGATCCCTAACCCCGTAAGCCCTAACCCCTGTCGTTTAGAATCGCGGCATCACCGGCATGCTGAGGCCGAACATGCAGATCAGATCGCGCTGCATTTCGTTGGTGCCGCCGCCGAACGTCAGAATGTGAATGCCGCGCAGCAGGAAGCCGACGCGACCGTTGAGTGCGGCCCCGGGCGAGCCGGTGCGAAAGGTGCCTGCGGGACCGAGGATTTCCAGCATCAGGCGGCATGCCTCGAGGTAGAACTCGGTGCCGTACACCTTGATGGTCGACGCGTGTGCGGGATTGAGGGGCTGTCCCTGCTCCGCGCCCCATGCGACCTTGAAGTTCATCAGGCGCAGAAAGTCCAAGCGGGCATGGATGCGAGCGATGTTGAGCTGCACCCACGGTTGATCGATGACACGGCGTCCGTCGTCGAGTTTTTTCTCTCTGGCCCAGGCGATGACGTCTTCGAACGCACCCTCGATCATGCCCGAGCTACACAGCGTGACGCGTTCGTGGTTGAGCTGGTTGGTGATCAGTTTCCAACCGCCGTTGAGCTTGCCGACCAGGTTGCCGACGGGCACGCGCACGTCGTCGTAGAACGTCTGGTTGGTATTCATGTCGCCCATGTTCTTGATGGGCACGCAACGCAATCCGGGGGTACTGGCGGGCACGATGATCATCGAGATGCCCTTGTGCTTGGTTTTGGCTGGATCATTTGGATCCGGCCACGGATCGGTTCGCACCGCCAGCCAGATGTAGTCGGCGTCGGTTGCCAGACTCGTGAAGATCTTTTGACCGTTGATGACCCAGAAATCGCCGTCGCGGACCGCTTTGCATTGCAGCGACGCCAGGTCGGTGCCGGAGTTCGGCTCTGTGTAGCCGATCGCAAAATGGATCTCGCCCCGGAGGATCTTCGGGAGGAAGAACTTCTTCTGCTCTTCACTGCCGTATTGCATGATGGTTGGTGCGACCGAGTTTACGGTCAGCATCGGCACCGGTGCGCCGGCACGCATCGACTCGTCGAAGAAAATGAACTGTTCGATCGGTGTCATGCCGCGCCCGCCATACTCCTTGGGCCAACCGATGCCGAGCCAGCCGTCGGCTCCCATTTGCAGGACGACCTTGCGCACGGTCGGCCCGACGCCCTCGCTGCGCCGTACCTCATCGAGGATTTCCGGTGTCAGCAGGCGTTGGTAGTAGGCGCGCAGCTCTTGACGCAGCGCTTCATGCTCTTGGCTATAGGCCAACCTCATTTTTGTCCTCCCCCTCGACGTAAGGCGGCTGCTGAGTTAGCAGAACAATAGGCCACGCAGAAGGGTGCAACGTAGTGGAGCCTCCTGGCCCTTGGCCGGACCATCACCGCTCCGCCACGGAATGCCCTCGGTTCGTTTGGAGTGTTTGCGTGTGAGTCTCTTCGCGTGGCGAGGTGCAAAGTCGGTGGTACAGAAGAGAACAAAAAAGGATTCAGCTGTTGCGCCGTCGTCGATGACTGCGGCGGATAGCGCTACATCAGCCGAGGGTTCCGTCGAAGCGATGGGCCAGACGTTGAATGCCGACGAGCTACCCGCCGAGGGTACGGCGAAGCGCAAAACAGCTCGGACGCGCAAGCCACGTGCGGCCGCCAAGCCGGCGATCGAAAAGAAGGCGCCAACGCGCAAGCCCGCGACGCGCAAGGCGGCAGCAGACAAGCCGCCGGCAGTGCGTAAGCCACGCGTCACAAGGAAGAAGGTTGGTCTGGGTGGCGAGTCGGATGTTCCGGCGCTGCCAGTGCCGCCGCCAGCGTCGAGAACCGCCGAATTCGTAGCGATGCCGGCGTCCGACGTGAATGCTGAAGAGAGGTACGATCAGCCGTCACCAGGGACGGTAGCGAGCGAGTCGCAACTGTTTGATGAAGTTCTGGGCGAGCATAAGGAATTGCCCGACCTGCACGGCGAGTTGTTGGGGCTTGCGCCGCCGCCCGAGCCACTGGCGAAACCGCAGGTCACCAAGCGCAGCGATTTGCATCGCCAGCCGGCGGAAGTGCCGAGGCGGGCGCAGACCGCACAGAACAGATCACAGCACAGGCATCAACATCCGGCCCAACAGGGGCAACCGCGGAACGGGCAGCCCCAGCCTGGTCCGCTACAGGAACGCAGCGGTTCACGACGCTCGCGGCGACGTCGACGGCGTGGCGGTCGCAAGTCGGCGCTAGGGGCTCAGGCGGGGACGAACCAGGCGCAACGGCAAGAACCACCGGCGCCTCCACCGAGAGATGACCGCCCAACCGATCCGGCACACATGGCGGCTCGTCGCCTCGGCATTGATCGGCTCTACCCGGAGCAAGAGCGGACGATCATTGCGGCGTTGAATGGACGCGATGTTTTGGTCGTGCAGCCGACCGGCTTCGGCAAATCGGCCTGTTACCAGGTGCCGTCGATGATGATGGCGAAGCCAGTGGTACTGGTGTCACCGCTCCTGGCTCTGCTGCGCGATCAGCACGAGAAGCTCTTCAAGCGCAACATACCCGTCGAACGCATCGACGGGACCGTTCGTGGTGTTGCCCGTCGCGAGGCCTTACAACGGATTGCTGCGGGCGGCTCGATGTTGGTCATGACCACCCCGGAGACCTTGGCAAACGAGGAGATGGGCGCCACGCTGCACCAGTCCGGCATCGCTCTTGCCGCTGTCGACGAAGCGCATTGCATTTCCGAGTGGGGTCACGACTTCCGGCCTGCCTACATGCGGTTAGGTGAACGCCTGCGCGAGCTCGGATCGCCGCCGGTCCTGGCGCTGACGGCGACGGCGACGCAGACGGTGCGTGACGACATCGTGCGCTACCTTGGAATGCGCGATCCAGAGATCGTCGCCAGCTCGCCGCACCGTGCCAATTTAGCGTTCGAGGTAATGCAGATTGGTGGGGCGTCGCGCTTGCGGGCGATGACGCGCTTCATCAAACGCTTGCAGCGTCCGGGGATCATCTACTGCGCGACGACCAAGATGGTCGATGACATCTACGGTGCTTTGCGATTGTTGCGCTTGCCGGTCCATCGATATCACGGGCGCATGGCGGCGAAGGATCTCAACACCGAGCAAGAGATGTATATGCGCCCGAAGCGGCGCACCATCATGGTTGCAACCAGCGCATTTGGGCTCGGCATCGACAAGCCCGATATTCGCTACATCGTGCATGCTCAGGCGCCGGCGTCGCTCGAACAGTATGTGCAGGAAGCAGGGTGTGCCTGGCGCGACGGGCGCAAGGCGAACTGCGTATTGTTGTACGATCCGGCCGATCGCGAGGTGCACGAGGTGCTGCAGCAAACCAGTCGCATCCGGCCCGACCAGTTGTACCGCATTAGCAGCGCGTTGGCCGCTTATGCGGGAGAAGGACGCCAACCTGATCTCGAAGGGTTGACGCTGTCGGCTCAGCTCGGCGACCGGCAGACACAAGCGCTCCTCGTCGTGTTGGAAGAAGCCGGATTGATCGCCATGGAGGAGGGGTCGATTCGTGTAACCGTACCTGCCGGCGAGTTCGAAGAGCTGGCGCGTAGCTTGGCGGGTCGATTCGTCACGTTGCGGACGCAGGATGGTCGCCGCCTCGACCGCCTGAGCGAGTACGTCAACGCCAAGGAATGTCGGGCTGTTTTCCTGCGGCGATATTTCGGTGAACCGGATGGTGAACCGTGTGCTCTGTGCGATATTTGCCGCGGCGCCAAAGAGCGTCCGGTCACCTTCTTCCAGCCGATTGCACGCCCCGAGCCCAAGCGTCGCGGGCGCAAGCGCCGTCGTCGCCGCCGCGGCCGTGGCGGGCAAGGTGGCGGCGGACAAAGCGGGGGATCGTCGGGTGCACAGGTCCCGGCGGGCCCTGGCCCATCCGAGGGCGCGAGCTAGCCCGGACAATTCGTCAATCGACCTACTGCGAGGTTGATCCGTCTCGTTAAGAAGCCTCCGCCAATTCGCGGACCAAGAGGGTTCGCAGTGCTTGGCGTGCTCGGTGTAACCGAATTTTCACGGCATTCTCGGTTACACCGAGAATCGTGGCGACCTCCTCGGTACTCAGCTCTTCGAAATCACGCAGTACGATGGCAGCACGGTATTGCTCCGGTAAGCGCTCGACACATTCGCGGATCTTGGTGCGGATCTCTCGCTGCTCGAACGCAGCCTCGATGCCCATGGGCAACTCGTCGATGCTGCTAGCGTGGTGTCCCTCACTGTCGAACCGCGGCAGCAGGTCATCAAGCGACTGTTCAGGGCGACGGCTGGCCGAGCGCAGACGCATCAGGGCAGCATTGACGACGATGCGGTGCAACCAGGTCGACAATCGAGCGTCCTCACGGAAGCGGTCAATGTTCCGAAACGCTTGCAGGAACGCTTCCTGAAGCACGTCGTGGGCATCGTCCTCGTTGCGCAATAAACGCCGAGCGACCGCCAGCATCGCGCTGCCGTGGCTGCGGATCAGCCGCTCGTAGGCTTCGGAATCACCGTTGCGCAGACCCTGAAGCAAATCGGTATCGTTGGTGGCAACGTACCTCACGCGACTGAATTGAGTGGATGATGTGACCGTGCTCATCATGAGTTTCCCCCCTTAAGCTGCTCGGCCACGAACGGCGAGCAATTGGTTAAAGCAACCCGACGCGCTTGGAGCTCGCGAAACAACGCTAGCCCGTTGTTGTCGATGAACGACACGTCACTGAGATCGAGCGTCAGTTGTCCGTTAGCGGACAACAGCGGTTGGCAGAGCCTCCGTACTTCGGCGACCCACGGACCGACTACCCGGCCCTCGAGTCGCAAACTTTGGCCATCGTCTCCGTCAATGAGTGAAATCCGCAACATTCTACATTTCGTTCCTTCTGTGTTTACACAAACCAAGTTGCGTGCCAGGGATCGGTTCTCGAGGCCACGTTCGAACGGTCGATCGATCCGCGAAATCTCGTGGATTTATGCCCGCGACCCCTCAGTCGGCGCCACCGGATTTGGTGGGGTCGTGGGATTTCGTGGGGGGAACGTGTGCGAAAGCTTCGCTCCCGTCCTCGACGGGGCGTGGTTCCGTCGATAGATCTGTGACAAATGCCGGGAACGATGACCGATCCAGGAGGTAGCCCATTTCCGTCACACACACGTGACGGGTTTGAGGAATGGCTGCGCACGCCGGTGCCGTCTGTGTCGCCGGATCCGCGCATTGAGGTACGGCGGGCGCTGCCGTCGGAGTTCGAGCGAATCTACGACCTGGTCGACGACGCCTTCGCTTTCAAACGTTCGCGCGCGCTGAGCGACTGGGTATACCGGCGCAATCCGTATGGCGTGGCGCGCTGCTGGATCAGCGTCGAGCGCGCGACCGGCAGATTCGTGGGGTCGGTGGTCAACTGGCCGTGGCCCCTGGCGCATGGGATGCGCCCGCTGCCGGCGGCGCAGGGCGGCGATGCTGCCGTGGTTCGCGGATGGCAGCGGCAGCGGATTCATGAGCGCGCTGGCCAGATCCGCGAATCACACCCGTGGATGCATTCCATCGTGAACTATGGATGGCCGAACGCCGCCTCGGTTCAGCGCGTCCGCAAGGTCGGGAAGGATCACCGGCTGATGGGCGCGCTGTCGCGGCGCGTCTTGCCCTTGCGGACGCGCACCTACCTCGACGGCCGCGGGTTCCCCCGGCTGCTCGTTTCTGCCGGCGGCACGATCCTCGACAGGCTGTTCGCAACCTGGTCGAATCTCGTCCTGGGCAAGCCCAGCAACGGTGCCGTGGAACAGATACGACGGTTCGACAGCGCCTTTGACGAAGTCACATGCCGCTGCCTGTCGTGGCAAGGCTACTGGTCGCCGCACGACGCCGATTTCCTAAACTGGCGCTATTTCGACGACCCCGTTCGGGAACACGTCGGCTTCGCACTGACGGTAGGCACGATGCTCGTCGGCTACAGCGTGATACGGGTGCACCGAGGACGGGCGTCGCTCATGGAGCTCGTTGCGCCCCGCGAGCAGCCACGGGCCGCTCAGACATTGCTCCTCCATGGGATCAAGGTAGCGAGGGATGCAGGGTGCTCGCACCTGGCGGTCACGGCCTCCCCAGCGTGGCGGCATTGGCTGCTGTTGCGCTCCTCCGGGTTCGTATCTCTTTCCTCGGATCGTCCCATGTATGCCTTCTCGTGGCGGGATGATACGCCTGGTTTGCAGGCGCTCGAGAACTGGCAATTCGTGGGAGGTGACCTCGACCCTTTCGCCGAATGAGGCCGAGAGCGTGCCGGAAACGGGATGCAATCAGATGGACCTCACCTTCAGCCCTGAGCAAGATGCGTTTCGCCTGCGCCTGCGCCACTGGCTGGCGGAGAACCTGCCACGCGACTGGCGCACCGACTCATTCGCCCCGTTCGCCGGCCCTCACGAGGAAGCGGCGTTCCTGCGCGATTGGCAGGCCAAGCTCTATCGCGCAGGCTGGTGCGGGCTGACATGGCCGAAGGAATACGGCGGGGCGGGCGCCACCGTGGTCGAACAGGCGATCTTCAACGAGGAGTTGGCCCGGGCGCAGGCGCCGGAGATGATCAACCGGGTTGGAATCAACAACGTCGGCCCGACCTTGATGGAGCACGGCACCGAAGAGCAAAAGCGGCGTTTTCTTCCAGCCATCCTGGCCGCGAAAGAAATTTGGTGCCAGCTCTTCAGCGAGCCCGGGGCGGGGTCGGATCTCGCCGGGTTGCAGACCAGAGCGGAGAAGGACGGCGACGGCTATCGCCTCACCGGCCAGAAGGTGTGGGCGAGCTACGCCGAGTTCTCGCGTTGGGGCATCTGCCTGGCGCGCACCGACGCCGGCGCGCCGAAGCACAAGGGGCTGACCTACTTCATCGTCGATATGTCCGTGCCGGGCGTCCAAGTCCGCCCGATACGTCAGCTCACCGGCAGCGCCGAGTTCAACGAGGTGTTTCTCGACGCGGTCTACGTGCCCCACGATCTGATCATTGGCGAGGTGGACCACGGTTGGGCGGTGGCGATGAATACCCTGGCCCACGAGCGCGGCACTGCTTTCCTGTTCAAGGAGCAGGTGAAGGAGAAGATCGCGGTCGAGCGGCTGCTGCAGCAACTGCGCCGGAGGCGCGTTCAAGGCCGCCCGGTGCATCCGGCGCTGCGCCATGATGTGATCGACGCGTATATCCGGGTGGAGATCCTGCGGTTATTCAATCTCGATACCATGACCCGATTGGCTCGCGGCGAGAACGCCGGCGCTGATAGCAGCTTCAAGAAGTTGTTCCGGACTGCTCTCACCCAGCATCTCCACGAAACAGCGCTCGCCCTGCAGGGGCCTTCGGCTCAGCTCATGCGCGGCGACCGGCATGCGGTCGAGCACGGCCGCTGGCAGCAGACGTTCCTCAACAGCCGCCACGCTAGCATCTCCGGCGGCACCTCGGAGATCCAGCGCAACATCATCGCAAACCAGATCCTGGGATTGCGCAAATAGGAGCCTCCGGCTCAGGTCGGCGTTGCTTACGAAAGCTTTGGCGGACCGTGCATATTGCGCGGACAAACGGGCCGTCGGCGTCGGCGGTGTGGCACGCCCAAGGATCGTCGGCTTGCTGGATCAACCTTTCATTTGAGCAGCTCGACGACGCGCTCCGGCGGCCGACCGACGACGGCACGCGAGCCGCGCACCACGATAGGGCGTTCGATGAGCACCGGATTCCTGGCCATTGCATCGAGAATTTCGACTTCGGTGCTGCCCGACGTGAGGCCGGCAGCTTTGAAATCCGGCTCACCCTTGCGTACCCATTGCTGCGGCGGCAGGCCGATCTTGTCGCGCAGCGAATCCAGCTCTTCGCGTGTCGGAGGATGTTTGAGATACTCGACGACGTTCAGCGGCACGCCTCGCTCCTGCAACAAGGCGAGTGCTTGCCGGCTCTTGGAGCAACGTGGATTGTGGTAGATGGTCAGTGTCTCCATGACGGAATTCTACAAGATACGGCTTGATAGCGTCCAGATCGGAGCAACCAATATCAGGGAGGCCGCGGCAAACTATGCCGACCTTTTGGATACCATCCCGCGGAGCACGCCGGATGGGCTGCCTCGATTTCAGCTGGAGATCGGTGCCGTGGAATTGGTCGAAGGTGAACCGGGGATAAGGTCGATCCGTTTTGTGGCGGAAGGTGGAGGAGATGCCCCGGCCCGTTGCGATGTGCTCAACGGCCTTTCAGTGTGGTTCTCACCGGCGCTTCCCCCATTTGCGCTGCCGCCTTCCGAGAATGTCGAAGCAATCGATCATGTCGTAGTAAATACACAGAATGTGTCGCGTGCACTGGCGCTGTGGCGAGACAAGCTCGGAACACGCCTGGCGCC
>JACQEN010000254.1 GCA_016200585.1 Deltaproteobacteria bacterium | reverse complement strand
TTGCCTGATGCAATTGAAGCCGATGGTCAATTGCCGTCCTTTAGAACTGCACGCAAGACCGTGCTGGAGAACTTCGAGCGTCAATATCTGACAGAGTTGCTGCGAGAGCACGGAGGGAATGTCACGCATGCGGCTCGTGCGGCGCAGCAAGAGCGTCGCGCCCTGGGACGACTCATCCGAAAGCACGGCATCAATCGGCGTCAAGCCTGAGCTGTGTCGCGCCAACCCACGTTCATCTTCGTGAGCACGTGCAGATGCCGCCTTCCCGGATCGTCGGGTCGCGCACGTACGTTTGCATTCGCCCGAAACAGCCGGGTCAAGAGTGACCCGGCTGTGGGTCGAGGGCAACCCGGAATGCCAAGTCACGCCTAAGAAGCCATTCGCCCTCGACTTGCGTCGACCCCTGGGTTGCAACTGACCCGGTCGGCACGAAGGCCAGTCGTCGAGGTCTTTGCTGCACGCTGAATCTGGAATGGCAGCTCACTTGCACCGTTTCGCTGCACGATTCGCTGGAGACTCGTGGTTGCCCGCAAAGAATACGCAGAAATGGCCGAAGCAGGTCAGAGAGGTCCTGGAATATTTCCTGCGACATCCGGAGGCGGTCGATACCCTCGAAGGAATCGCCCGCTGGCGCGTGCGGCCTGCTGTGATCGAGCAGCAGGTTCAGGAGATCCATGCTGCGTTGGAGTGGTTGTTCGAACGCAAACTTCTTCGCAAGAAAGCCTTGGGTGGCGCGGCCCCGATATTTTCGCTGACCGAAAAGGGGCGCGTGTGCGCGCAGCGACTCTTCGCCGGTACCAGCTGCCCGCCGAGATCTCGTCGTCGCAGGGCGAGCTCAAATGAGTAGCCACGAAGTTCTCTACCGCGTCAGCGCTGCTCTGCGCGACGTGATCCACAAAGGTCTGGACGGGAAATTCGTCGCCAACGAAAACGAGATCACGTTCACCGATCCGGGTAAGACAAGCAGCTCCGAGGACCGCAAACTTTCCCTGTGGCTCTACCAGGTGACGGAGAACGAGTTTGTGAAGAATCAGCCACCGGTGCGATCGGCGAAGGTTGCGCAGGGCGAAGAGCTTCCGCCGTTAGCGCTCAACCTCTTCTACTTGGTGACGCCCTTCACCGGGGGAGATCAAAACGACCTTCATCTCCTGGGTAAGGTCATGGAGATCCTGCACAACAACAACACGATCACTCTGAACGATCCGGTCAACGACCTCTCCGAAGAGCTACATGTCCTGCTCTGTCGTCTGACTCTCGAGGAGCTCACCAGAATCTGGGAAGCGCGGCGCGAGCCGTACCGCTTGTCGGTGTGCTACGAAGTTCGAGTCACGCGTATCCGCGGCGTCAACGCGCCGGAGCGGGCTCGTATCGCCGAGCGTGATGCCGGTTTCGGTCAGAAGCCGAGGGAGCTTGCATCGTGACCGAGGCGGCAATCAGCTACGAGCACCGCCAGCTCGTCCCCTCGGTGGTCTTCGACCTGTACGATGATTTTGCGCACACGCTGGGGACCCGTGGTTACCGCCCCAGGCCTTTCGAACCGGTTACTCTGCGATTGACCGGCAAGGTCGTATCCGGTTCGCTCCAGCCCTTGGACTCACCTTTCGAGGTCGAGCTTTGCCGCAACGCTGGTGGCTACCACGTCGCTTTCGACGCGATTCGTCTCGCCGACGGTACACGCCGTCGCCTTTTCTTGGAGGGAACTTTCAGCGCGACGATCGAAAGCCCGTACTACCAGGACGTCCGCATCGACGCCCTGAAGCTGCCGCAAGTATCCATCAGCCAGCCTCACGAGATCGCTTTGCAGCCAGGGTACAACTATCCGTTTCCGTCACCCAGCAGTCGTTTGACATCGGATCCGACGCCCAAGGTGGTCGTGGGACCGACGCTCATACGTGGCGGGTTCTATGCGACGGACGGTACGGGCATCGTCGGTGCGCGTGTCGAGGTGCCGGGGAAGTCTAACCAGTACTTTACCGATGCTTCGGGGCAATGGGTGCTTGTCCACGTTGACATAGAGACTGCCGAAACCGCCCTCGTCCGGTTCGTATTGCCCAATGGCACGACGGAGAACATCAGCGGTGTTTCGCTTCGCCCGGGCGGCGAGGTCAGTGTTTCGCAAACTGCGCTGCGCGGCTGGGTTCAGAACGACAAAGGGTTGCCCATAGCGAGCGCAACGATCGAGGTTGTAGGTTTTCAGGGAACAAGCGTCAGCGCAGCCGACGGGGGCTGGAAGTACTTCTTTGCGCTGAACCAGCCAACGGCAGCGGCAGGGACCATTGCGGTCAAGATCACCGCACTCGGGAAGAGTCAGCTCGTCCCCGGAATCGTGCCCGTGCCCAGATCGACGACGATTGTACCCACCGTGCGTTTCTAACGATGCGCGCAAGAGTCAAAGGGAGGAGTTGCGATGTCTGTAAAGATCAAAGTTGGAATGACCGTGTTGGTGTCGAGCGGGCCGAATTTGTCGCTCCAGCGCGAAATGGAGGTTGACGCTTACGACAGCATCGAAGCGACGATCAAGGCTGGAGCAACCGATGTCAAAATCGGTCTCCAGCCTGGAGAGCTCAAGGAGATCCAGCTGCTGCTCGTAACCGCCGACCCCTACGACAGCAAGGTGACCTACACAGTGGACGATGGCGCTGCAGCGGCTGCGCCGGCGAGTAGTGCAGTTGCGCTCGACCAGCCCCATCTTCTGCTTGGCGGTGGCGCCGTCGGCCTTCTCGGCAAAGCTCCCAAAGCACTTCACTTCGGTAACACGACCGCAAAAGACGTAACCGTTCGCGTTCTAGTCGGCAGGAAAGCCACGGCCTGAGCGGGCCGTCACAGGAGGTGAGCAATGCCCGAGTATCTATCTCCAGGAGTGTACGTCGAGGAAGTCAACGCAGGCCCGCGACCGATAGAAGGTGTCAGCACCAGCACGGCGGGGTTCGTGGGTGCCACGGAGCGCGGCCCGACGGAAGCGCGCTTGGTCACGAGCTGGTCGGACTTCTTACGCTGGTACGGTGGGTACGTTCCCGACGTCTCATACCTGCCGCATGCCATCCAGGGCTTCTTCGACAACGGCGGCCAGCGCTGCTTTGTGGCGCGGGTCGTTGGCGACCAGGCGGGAACGGCGGTTGGGTCCATAGGGACGTTGAACGTCTTCGCATCCGGGCACGGAACGTGGGGCAACAAGATCATGGTGAAAGTCTCCGACGCCTCTCAGGTCGGACGTCCCTGGTCGCGTGTGTCGATCCTGTACTTCAAGAATCCGCCAGCACCAGCTGACTTCGTTGACCCGACTTCCTCTAAACCCGAGGATCTTGCGAATCCAAAACGACGAGAACCCGATGTCTTGGAGGTCTTCGACAACCTGACGCACCTTGGCGGCGCGTCGAACAACGTCGCGACGGTTCTGAACGCGTCGTCGCGGTTAGTTCGAGTCGAATGGTCGGGTGCTGCGCAGAAGCTTCCGAATCAGGACTTCGCCGCGCTCGCCACTCAGGGAAACGACGGCGCTGCGCTGACGGCCGCCGAGTACATCGGGGACCTCAGCAAACCGGTCGACAAACTAACCGGCTTGGCTGCTCTTGAGTCGATTGATGAAATTTCCCTTCTGAGCGTACCAGACGAAGTACGACAAGGCCTGAGCACGATTACCGACGAGGTGATTAATCAATGCGAGCGCCTGCATGATCGTTTCGGGATCATTTCGACGACCCAAGGGCAGAGCGACGCTGGGCACGTGGCCAGGCCCGGTCGGGATACCTCCTACGCCGGCTTCTACTACCCATGGATCGAGATCTTCGACACGTCGATCAACGACACGCGCCTGATCCCGCCCAGCGGACATGTTACCGGCATCTTCGCACGCACCGACATCGAGCGCGGTGTGCATAAGGCTCCGGCCAACGAAATTGTTCGCGGTGCTCGCGACATCGAGTTCCCGGTGCCGAAGGGGGTGCAAGACATCCTCAACCCGAAGGGTATCAATTGCATTCGCGACTTTCGTCCGAGCCTCCGTGGCATTCGGTTGTGGGGAGCGCGCACCCTGTCCAGCGACGGACAATGGAAGTACGTCAACGTTCGCCGCCTTTTTCTGTTTGTCGAGGAGTCCATCGACGAAGGCACGCAATGGGTTGTCTTCGAGCCGAACGATGAGCCCACCTGGGCCGCCGTGCGCCGGAGCATCTCGAACTTTCTCGAACGGGTGTGGCGCAGCGGCGCGCTGTTCGGCGCGACCAAGGAAGAGGCGTTTTTCGTCAAATGCGACCGCACCACGATGACGCAAGACGATATCGACAACGGGCGCCTGGTGTGTCTGATCGGCATCTGCCCGGTGAAGCCCGCCGAGTTCGTCATCTTCCGCATCAGTCAGAAGACCGCGGAAGCACAGGCCTAACCTGAAGGAGTAATTGGCATGGCGCAGACTGGAAGCCGCAACGATCCGTTTGGCAACTTCAACTTTCTCGTCACCATCGATGGGGTCACGGTGGCGGGATTCTCCGAGTGTAGCGGCCTGACCACGGAGACCAATATCGTCGAGTATCGCACCGGCGACGAAGACATCACCGTACGTAAGCTCCCCGGGCTCAAGAAGTTCAATAACATCTCGCTGAAGCGAGGATTCACCAACAGCAAGGACCTGTGGGAGTGGCGCAAGAAAGTCCTCGACGGCAAGACCGAACGGCAATCAGGATCGATCGTGTTGCTCAATGAGGCTCGCCAGCCGTCGATACGCTGGAACTTCCGCGAAGGATGGCCGAGCAAGTGGGAAGGGCCGACGTTCAACGCCAAGAACAACGAAGTGGCGATCGAGACCATGGAGATCGCCCACGAGGGTCTCGAGCTCGAGTAGGCAATCCACACGTAGGGCGAAATCGTGGACCGCTACCGAACCCCGGGTTTGTACTTCGAATGGCAGGACGCACCTCGTCCGGCGATTGGTGCTGTGCGCAGCGACATCGCCGGCTTCGTCGGCATCGCCGAACGCGGTCCACTCCACCGGCCGATGAAGATCGAGAGCTGGCCTCAATTCCAAAGCATCTTCGGCGGACATATTGCCGACTCTTATCTCGCATTCGCGGCAGAGGGCTTTTTCGCCAACGGAGGAACCACCTGTTGGGTCGTGCGGGTTGCGGATCCAGCGGCAGCGCGATGCAGCCGTTGTGTCTTGCACAAGAACCTGCACCTGTGCGCCTCGAGTCCGGGGAGTTGGGGAAACCGCCTCCGCGTTCTTCTGCGACCGATGGGCAACGGCCGTTTCACGTTCGTCGTGACACTGGCCAACGTCGGGCAAGAGGTGTGGCCAGATCTCTCGTTCGATCGTAGTGATCGCCGTTTTGTGGAGAAGATCATCAACGGTGACGGTGGATCGGGGCTCATCAGATACGAAGGCGGCGAGATCGGCGCAGACGTCGTGCAGAGCGAAGAGAAATGGTTTGGAACTTCCTCTCGCGACGCCTTCGACACTCCGGGCGACGACGGTTTGCTCACGCTCACCGCGGAGCACTTCAGCGGGAGCGGGCCGCCCCCCGACGATCCGGGCGATCGCACCTCCGTCAATCTGACTCCAATTCCTTACGGCCTGCGGGCGTTGGAATCCGTCGATGAAGTGAGCATCGTCGCGATTCCAGATCTTGTCTGGCAGCCGGGCGACAAAGCGCCGAAGTTTCGTCCGCAGCCACCAACATGTACGAGGCTCGAGGGGCCACCGAATGCCGACGTGCCCTACGAGTTGGATCGACCGCGTCGCCCCGCCTTCGACTCCGAAGCGGTTCTACAGTTGCAGGCGCACCTAGTCATGCACTGCGAGAATTTGAAGGATCGATTTGCGATCCTCGATACACCGTTCGCAGCTGCGAGCCCATCGGCGATCGATCTGGTCGGCTTGCCACAGAGCAAGTTTGCGGCGCTCTACTACCCGTGGGTGCTCGTTGCGAGTCCCCTGGCGGCAGACGGCTTTGCTTTTGTCCCCCCGAGTGGTCACGTTGCTGGCGTCTATGCCGGCTGTGATCGACGTGTCGGTGTTCACAAGCCTCCGGCCAATGAGCCGCTCGAAGGGGTTGCCGACTTGGCGTACCATGTCGACGACCTCGAACACGCACGGCTTAACGACCGCTCGGTAAATGTCATTCGCTCCTTCCCCGGGCGTGGCATTCGCGTCGTCGGCGCCCGCACGCTGGCTGCACCTGACGATTCACAGTGGAAGTATGTCAGCGTCCGCCGGCTTCTGACCATGGTCGAGGAGTCGATCGACGAATCGACGCAGTGGGTCGTCTTCGAGCCGAACAATCCTGAGTCGTGGAGAGAAGTGGATCGGGTGATCCGCAGTTTTCTCGACGACCTCTGGCGTCGCGGAATGCTCGACGGCGCGACCGCTGAGGCGGCGTACTCGGTGCGTTGCGATCAGACGACGAATCCGCCGGAAGCAATCGAGAATGGCCGCATGACCTGCGAGGTCGGTGTACAGCCTCCGTGGCCGGCCGAATTCGTTGTCGTGCGCATCGGTCGAACAGCATCCGGCACACAAGTCGACGAAACGCATGGAGGTGTCGATGCCTGAGACCGGCAACCGCAGCGATCCGTTCCTCGGGTTTCGCTTCGAAGTTCGTCTTGACGACCTTTCGGTTGGCGGGTTCAGCGAATGCACCGGGATGCAAGTTGAAACCGAGGTCCATGATTACCCTGAGGGCGGCCTCAACACACACGTCCGCAAGTTTGTGACCCGCACCAAACAAAGCAACATCACTCTGAAGCGCGGAATCGTCGATCGCGTGCTTTGGGATTGGCACTTCGACATCGCGCGGGGGGAGATGCACTTTCGAAACGGCGCGATCATCGTTCGCGACCCATCCGGGAGCCGCGTGACCATGGAGTGGCACTTCCGCCAAGCCTTTCCGTGCAAATGGGTCGGTCCGGAGCTCAACGCAGCCCAGAACAACGTAGCGATTGAAACGCTCGAGCTTTGCCACCAAGGCCTCGAGCGCCGCCATTGATCGGAGGTCGTGCAATGCCGGTACACGTCGAAGAGATGACCAGCGAGGTGACCGTGCTCGACGGAGATCTGCCCATGGGCAAGGCACAAACCGAGAAGCTCGTCCAACTCGTGCTGAAGCGACTGCACGATCACCAACGCGAAGGCGCGAAGGTGCGAGAGTCGACGCAACTTCGGCGTAGCGCTGCGCCAACATCACCGATTGGAGACTGAGGTACCGTGCC
Source organism: Deltaproteobacteria bacterium (assembly GCA_016200585.1). Taxonomy (GTDB): domain Bacteria; phylum Desulfobacterota; class Binatia; order HRBIN30; family HRBIN30; genus JACQEN01. The sequence continues at coordinate 18,343 of JACQEN010000254.1, read as the reverse complement.
GCTCGTCAAGGCCACCATCGAAATCTTGGATTCGGACGCAGTCGACGAGGGACGCGGATTGCCTTCCGTCATTACGGTTCAGTTCAATCCAACCGAGTACTCGCTCGACAAGAGCGCCCAAATTGCCGAGGTCGGCATCCCTGGCATCGACTCACCGATCCTGCAGTTCGTCCGGGGGCAGAACGAGAAGCTCACCATGGAGCTTTTCTTCGACACCACCGAGCAAGGCATGGGCGACGCGGCAACGGACGTGCGAACTCTCACCCGTTCGATCTACCAGCTGGTCAAGATTCAGCCGAAGACCCATGCCCCGCCCCGCGTGCGTGTGACCTGGGGACAGGGCCTCTCTTTCAAGGCCATCGTCGAGGGGGTTCAACAGAAGTTCACCCTCTTCAATCCCCACGGTGTGCCGCTGCGCGCTACCGTGAACGTCACCTTCCGCGAGTACAAGACGCTCGAAGAGCAGCTGGCGGAGTTGAACCTGCAGTCGGCTGATCACACCAGACGCTACGTCGTGCAGCACGGGGATACGTTGAGCCGCATCGCGGCCCGACAATACCACGATCCAGCCGAGTGGCGGCGCATTGCAGATGCAAATGCCAGTTTGGTGCAAAACCCGCGCCTCCTGCGACCGGGAATGTCCCTGGTCATCCCGCCGATCGACGTACTGCATTCGACCACGGAGCGGCACTGATGGCCAATCAGTCGGCCATACCCATCTACGAAGGGCAAGACTTCTACGTTCCGTACTTCGAAGTGAAGCTTCAAGAGCGTGCCCTGGCGAAGGACGTCGTCCGCGACATCCTGCAGGTAACCTACAAGGACAACATCGAGGAGATCGACAGCTTCGAGATCTCCATCAACAACTGGGACGCTCACAAGCGCCGGTTCAAGTATGTCGATGAACAGCTGTTCGATCCCGGCAAGAAGATCGAGCTCTGGATGGGTTACTACGGGCAGGATCGCCTGCGGCTCATGCTGAAGGGCGAAATCACCTCGCTGCGGCCGGCGTTCCCGGCCGGTGGTCAGCCCACGTTGGCGATCAGCGGCCTCAACGTCTTGCATCGGTTACGCACCAAGCAGGAATCGCAAGCCTACGAGCGCTTGACGGACAGCGGTATCGCAAAACAAATCGGCGGCCGTTTGGGAATTGCGGTTCGCACGGCGGGGACAAACGAAGAGGAATATCCCTACCTCTTCCAAGACAATCAGTACGACATCGTGTTCCTGATGGAGCGCGCGCGGCGCATCGGGTACGACCTGCTTGTCGAGGAAAAAGGTGAGGGCGGGCGCTCGGAGGAAACCTCGCTCTACTTCGGTCCTTCCGACACGGTTCAGCACACCACCTATCGTTTGACGTACGGCCGCTCGTTGATCGAGTTCCAGCCGACACTGACTACCGCCAACCAGGTCGGTGAGGTTACGGTCCGCGGATGGGACCCTGTTCACAAGAAGAAGATCGAGGTCACCGTCAAGCGCAGCGAGTTGTCGACGCGCGGCGTCGGCGAGCGTGGCGGGCAAGCGGCAATCGAGCAGTCGTTCAACCAGAAGAAGGAAATCGTCGCCACCAAGCCGGTTCACAGCGAGCAAGAGGCAAAGACGCTTGCCAAGGAGACGCTCGAGCGCATTGCCAAAGACATGGTCAAGGGCTCCGGTTCGACCGTCGGACTTCCCGATCTGCGCGCCGGTACGGTGGTTGAGATTGACGGCCTGGGCGACCGATTCAGCGGCCGTTACTTCGTCACCGCGACGAGCCACGCGATTGGTGACAGTGGCTACACGACACAATTCGAATGCCGGCGCGAGGAAACCTAGGCATGAGCGAGCACGGCAGCAACGGCATCGTCGTTGGGATCGTGAAAGACTTGGACGATCCGGAGGGAATCGGCCGAGTCAAGGTTACCTATCCTCACCTCGCCGACGCGCCGAGCGATTGGGCACGCCTGGCGACAATCATGGGCGGCGCCAAACGGGGAGCATTCTTCCGCCCAGAGGTCAACGATGAGGTGCTTGTCGCCTTCGAGCATGGCGACCCGAGACGCCCGTGCATCTTGGGCAGCCTCTGGAGCAAGGTGGATCAACCGCCGGCCGATGACGGCGACAAGAAGAAAAACAACTGGCGCTTCATCACCTCCCGCAGCGGACACGTCATCAAGCTCGACGATACGGCGAACAAAGAGAGGGTTGAGATCGTCGGCAAGGGAGGAAGCCACAAGGTCGTCATCGACGTATCGGCAAAAAAGATCCAGATCACCTGCGACACGGGCGACGTCGAGATTGCCGCCCCCGCCGGCGACATAAAGGTGAGCGCCAAGAGCGTCCAGATCAAGGCAGACACGGATATGAGTGTCGAGGCCGGGGGGACGCTCACGATCAAGGGTGCCACGGTCAATATCAACTGAGGTCGAGATGGGCCAACCCGCAGCCAAACAAGGGGACCATATCACGGCGACCGACATGCACCTGATCCAACCCCCGGGGACTGCTCCTCCTGTCCCGGTTCCGCACCCGTTCGACGGTCTACTCAATGGGAGCCTCAGCACTGACGTGAACATCGAAGGCAAACCCGCGGCGACGGTCGGAAGCATTGCGACCAATACTCCGCCGCACATTCCGCAAGGCGGCTCCTTTGTCGTTCCGCCACGCAATCAGGGACGCGTGCTCAACGGCAGCGCCACCGTCCTCATCAACAAGAAGCCCGCAGCGCGCGCCGGTGACATCGCTGCAACCTGCAACGATCCCGCCGACCTGCCTGTGGGAACGGTCGTGGCGCAAGGGACGGTATTGATCGGTGGCTAGAATGCAATCCCAACAGAGCTTTCTCGGCCGCGGCTGGCCGTTCCCGATTCGTGGACCGCGGACGGGTCCGATGCGACTGATCGAAGGCGACGAGAAGATTCGCCAAAGCATCTGGCTCGTCCTGAGCACGGCGCCAGGTGAACGCCAGATGCGTCCCGAGCTCGGTTGCGGGATTCATGACCTGGTGTTCCAACCAAACACCGCGGCCCTGCGTGGCATGGTGCGCGAACGCGTACGCGATGCCTTGGTGCGTTGGGAACCGCGCATTACGGTTGACGACGTACGCGTCGATACGCCGAGCGGCGCGCGCAACCACCTGGTGATCCGCATCGACTATCGCGTGCGCAGCAACAACGCCGTCTACAACCTCGTCTACCCGTTCTTCTTACAGGAAGGCGCACGCTGAGGAGGTCTATCGTGCCGCTTGAAGCTCCCACGCTCGATACCCGGACATTCGAAGATCTCCTGCGCGAAGCGCAGTTGCGTATTCCGCGCTACTTGCCCGAATGGACGGATTTCAATGACTCCGACCCGGGTATGACACTGGTCCAGCTCTTCTGCTGGCTCACCGAGATGATGCTGTACCAGATGAATCGGGTTCCGGAGCGCAACTACATAAAGTTCCTGCAACTCGTCGGCCTGGATCTCCGAGCCGCACAAGCCGCGGTGGCGCATCTTACGTTTGTCGCTCAACCGAACGCGACGGTGGTTCCCAGCGTCCTACCGGGTTCCCGCGTGCAAGGGCAACCCCCGGGTGGCGAGGCCGTGACCTTTGAAACCCAGGAAGGGGTGGATCTCATCCGTGTGCCCTTGACCGATCTCCAGGTGTCGGACGGGACGTCCTTCGACATCGTTACGAAGCAAAACCTCCCCGCCGCGGATCCTTTTCGACCGTTCGGTTGGGTGCCGCGATTGGGCAGTGCGCTTTACCTTGGCTTCGATTCCACCAACGTTCCGAACACGGTGCCCTTCTTCCCGCAAGTCATGCGCTTTCGTGTTTTCCTGCCGGCCCCGTTGCGTGTCATTTCACCGGAGTTGTGCAGCAGCGCTCTGCAATCGCCACCGGCACCGGTCGATCTCGTGTGGGAATGCCGCGACAGCAAGGATCGGACGCGGTGGCGGCGATTGACGTCCTTTACCGACGAAACCGCCGCGCTGACGCGTGAAGGCTACATACTGGTGCAAGGACCGCGCGAGACGTTCTCGACGACAGAGGGGAAAGTCACTGAGCCGCGGATCTGGTTGCGCTGCCGCTTACTCGCCGGTGCTTATCCCGCCGGTCGCGAGCCGCTCATCGACTTCCTGCGACCGAACACAACACCGGCGATCCATCTGTCGACAGTCCGTGACGAGTTGGTGGCAGAGAGCGACGGCACGCCGAATCAAGTGATTCGCCTGCGGCATCGACCGGTCTACAAAGGCTCGCTCGATCTGTATGGCACCGCGCCGGGCAGCGAAGAAGAGCCCTGGGAAGCGCGCGAAGATTTCTTTGCCTCCAACGCCGATGACCCACACTATGTCGTGAACCTGATTTCGGGGGAGATCCAGTTCGGCGACGGAAGTCATGGCCGCATCCCTCCGGCTGGTACTGAACTTGTCGCACGGATCTATCGCTACGGCGGTGGTACGACCGGGAATGTTCAAGCCGGCCTCGTCAACACGTTGATGACATCGGTGACCGGCGTTGAGTCGGTGATCAACGAACGGCGCGCCGAAGGCGGACGCGACGAGCAGGACGTCGAAGAGCTGAAGCAGCAGGCGCCGCACATGCTGCGCTGCCGCAACCGTGCCGTAACCAAGGAGGACTTCATCGCCCTGGCGGCGCAAGCCGGAGGGGTGGCACGTGCCACGGCCGTCCCGCTTGCGCATCCCGATCATCCCGGTGTTGCGGTTCCCGGTGCCATCACGGTTGTGATCGTTCCGGATAGTGATGATGTTCCACCCCGACCGTCGCCAGAGTTGCTGACCAGCGTCTGTCGTTACCTGAACGACTTCAGACTGCTGACCACCGAGGTGTACGTGAAGGGTCCGGAGTATCAAGCGGTTCGAGTCGAAGCGCTGGTCGCCGCCCAGCCGCATGCTGCCTTCGACGTCGTTGCAACCAACGTTCGGCAGGCGCTCAACTTGTACATGAGCCCGCTCGGTCGCGCGCCGGGCGGAGCGCCGATTCCCCAAGAATTGTCCGCGGTCGACAGAGCTCCGTGGGAGTTTGGCGAGGAGCTGTACCCTTCCAATCTCTACGGGGTGATCCGCGAGGTGAAGGACGTCAAAGCAGTTCTGTCCATGAAGGTATTCATAAATGGCGTGCCGTCTGAAGACATTCGCCAAGTCGTCACGGTGCCGGTCGACGGCTTGGTGTTTGGCGCCGAACACGCGATCACGGTGGTTCCGGCGCAGGACCTCTGAAATGGCGATTCCGAGCCCGACGTTCTATCGCTTGAGCCAGGCCGCCGATTGGCGCACCGGGCGAGTGTCTATGGTGAGCACCGGCGACGCACTGCGTCTGGTTGCTCGTCGTGACGGACCGCTGGCGCTGTCGGCCGCCGACGGTAGTCTCGGCGGACTTGTCCTGCCGAGCGGTTTCGCGATCGATGCCAAGGGCCAGCTGGTTCTCCTCGATGCGCGTCAGGCACCGCTCATCAAACGCTACGACACTTCCAAGCGCCGATTCGTCCCTTTGCTGTTGTTCGCGCCGGACAGTGCCTCCTCTCTTCTTGCTCGTCCCACGTCAATCGCAATTGCGGCGGACAACCTCTACGTCGCAGATCCCTCGGCGCATCGCGTTCATGTGTTTGCGCTTGCGAGCTTCACGCTGCGATATGCTTGGGGACCCTGTATCGACGCCGCGGTTCATCCCGACGCTCCAGCACGAGACGAATGGATTCCTGCGGATGTTACTGCCGCGGATGGAGTTGCCTATGTTCTCGACCAACGAAAGGGTCGCGTCTACCGGCATGTTCCCGGCCTCGACGCTCTCGAGCTCGTGCTCGATGAGCCATTGAGCCGAGGACGGTGGACGCGGATCGCCGTCGATCGCGCTGGTTGCTTGTATCTGCTCGCTGAGAATCCGGGCGCGGATCCTGTTCTGGAAATCTTCGAAAAAGGAAGGCGCGTCGGAAGCGTAGCCGACGCCTCGGACGTACGTGACCGCTTCGCACCGGTTGCCTTACGCCTCGACTGGGCGGGACGCTTCTGCCTGCCGCGTTCGCTGGCGCGCCGCTGCGATCGACGCCCGCCAAGCGTCAGTCCGCCGCCTGAGGTCCCTCTTCAGCTTTGCACTGGCGGCGACGACGCCGAGAGCTTGATCTTTGATCGGTGGGGCGAGCCGGCGAAAGTCGAACCATACGAGCCGGCAGGTCCACAGGTGTACGTCGCCGCGGGCAGTTGGATCAGTGAACCACTCGACGGCAAGCGACCGCGCTGCCAGTGGGACCGAATCGAGCTGGAGGGCGTCGAGTTGCCGGTGGGCAGCCGAATGTGCGTCAGCACGTACAGTGACGATCGTTGCCTGACGGACGTCGGTGCGGTTCCGGTGAACGCGTGGATGCAGGCTTACACCACCGTGGGCAAGCGGAAGGCTCCAGCCGATCGCCATGTCGCTGTTCCGCCGCCGCACGAGTCCTTGGTTCAAAGCCGCGAGGGCCGTTATCTCTGGCTCAAGATCGAACTATCTGGCGACGGCTTTGAGACGCCGGCGATTCACGCCATCAAGGCGTCCTATCCACGCCGCAGCTACCTGGCGGACCTCCCAGCCGCATATTCTTTCGACGAGGAGAGCCGCTGGTTCCTCGAGCGCTTCTTGTCCGTGTTTCAGACGGAGTGGGATGCGATTGAGGGGCGCATCGAAGAGGAGCCGCGCTATCTGGATCCGGCGGCGGTGCCAACGGGTCCGTTCCTAGAGTACCTGGCCCAGTGGCTCGGCGTGAACCTCGAAGGTGATTGGGATTGGGAGCAGAAGCGTCAGCTGCTTGCGGCCATTCCAAAAATTGCCGGCCGCCGCGGCACCGCGGACGGCCTGCGTGGGTTGCTGCAAGCGTACATCTACAACATCGCCGGTATTGCCCCATCGGACCAGGGCGACCTGCCGATGGTCATTGAAGCGTTCCGCGAACGCGAGCGTCTTCTCGTCGGGGTTGATGGGTCCTCACGTCTGGGGCAAAGCGGCCTACTCTGGGGCCCCAGCGCGGTTGGGAGAATGCAACTCGGCGTGTATTCGCGCGCCGATGAGGTGCGGTTGATCTCAACCGGGGATCCGCAACGCGACCTCTTTCACGAGCATGCCCACCGTTTCCGGGTGGTTGTTCCCTCCGCATGGGTTCCAACCGCACAAGCTGAGCGCATGCTTCGTCGCGCCGTCGATGCCGAGAAGCCGGCTCACACAACCTACGATCTCTGCCTCGTCGAGCCGCGCTTCCGAGTCGGTATCCAATCAACGGTTGGCGTCGATACCGTGCTTGGTTCGTATTTCCGCACGTCGCTGGCATGCCGTCACGACTGCGACGTTCCGCCAAGTCGTCCGCCACACGGCTTGTTGGGTTACGACATTGTATTGGCCACGCGCCCGCAGCCCCAAGGCGGGTTGGCGCTGCAGCCGCCTCTGCGCGTGGGCATCGATACCAGATTGAGCTGAACGGGAGGGCATACACCATGCCGAGAGACACGCACGATTGCTGTCATCACCGCTGTGGAGACTTCGTTGCCGAGCGCAACCGCTACTTCACGGGCAAATACATGACGGAGCGCGACTTCTCCGCCGAGCAGGAGTACTTCGTCAGCCGCCACCGCATTCACAACCGTCTGCTGCATGGCTGGGGTGTCGTCTGCGGGTTGCGCGTCGACTATCACCCGGACTGGCCTTCGGCGCCGAATTCCGACTGCGCGCGGGGTTGGGTGGTAATCGAACCCGGTGTCGCCATCGATTGCCAGGGACGTGAGTTGGTCGTCTGCAAGAAGAGAGCTTACCGCCTGCCACTTCGGCCCGATGCGGGTGATACGACGGAAGAGCCGCCAGGAGAGATCTACGATCCGCCATTCTTGTTGTGCCTGCAGTACAAGGAGGAGCCGATCGACTACGTTCCAGCCTTGTACTCCGAAGGCGCCTGCGATCCGACCCGTCGCGAGCCGAATCGAGTACGCGAGACGGCGGAGCTCGTGGTGCGCCGTTTGGACGACGTACCGGGTTGCTGGCCCATTCGGGATGGTCGGGAAGGTTCGCAGCGGTATGACGACTGTGATGATTGCAAGATGGGCCCGCCGGGACCCCATGGCGCGTGTCTCGAGCCGATCTGTCCGTGCGGCGACGTTGTGCCCCTCGCACTCATCGGCCCTGCAGCCGACTCTTCCACAGACGGGGTTCCCAAGCCGTTCACGATCGATCACGCCGGCCGCCGTGAGTTGCCGTTGCCGCGCGCCTACCAAACCCACATCGTTCGAATCAACTGGGAGCACGGCGGTGAGCTCTCACTGAAGGACCTGATCTCCCTCGGCGACAAGCTCGAAGTGTGGTTCGACCGCCCCTTGCGACCGGCGGAGGGCGACGCGACCGGAATCAACGCCTACACGTTCCTGGTGCAGTACGGAGGTGCTCAACGTGATGTCGAGTTCCTGCCGGCGGCTTCGGATCCGGAGCTCAGTGCCGACGGATACCGCGCGACCTTCACCATCGATCCGAGCTACGTGCGCGGCCGCGACAACATTGCCGGCAATGTCGTGTTCGTGACGTTGCGCTGCGACTTCATTCTCGATTGTCACGGCAATCCCGTGGACGGCAATCACCTGCGCGGGCGACTGCCATCCGGCGACGGAACAGTCGGCGGAACCTTCGAAAGCTGGTTTCGCGTCGTAGATCGCCGCCGCAATGAGGAGGCCAAGTGATGGCAGCATACAAGATCGATGTTTCGTCTCCAGGAGCCGACCCCATGGAACACAAATGCACCTGCGGTTGTGTGCCATGCGCCGAGACCTGTTGCTCGCTCGATTGCATCGAACGGCCGCGCTTTTTCTGCGGCCAGCTTCTGACCGATCAGGATCTGACTGCTCTGGTCGACTGGACCCGTGACAAGCTGCGGCTCAATCGCTTTCGCGACGGCTGGGGCGTGGTGTGCGGTTTCGATGTACGCTCCGACCCGAAGAATCGCGCCGGCGTGATCATCGGTCCTGGCTATGCCCTGAGCTGCTGTGGCGATGATCTCGTCGCCTGCGAAGATTTCAAGCTCGATCTAAGCGGCGTTTGCAAGAACCAGAACGGACCATGTCCACCTTGCTCAAAGAAGGATGGCGAGGAAGAGACGGTTGTCAACTTCGGCGGCGTGCCGGTTCCCGAGAGCCAAGTTCGCCGCATCGATCTGTACATCGCCTACGAAGAACAGCTCGCCGATCCACAGACCGCGTTGGGCCGAAGTGCCTGCAAAGAGGCAGCGGCCTGCGAATACGGCCGGGTGAACGAAGGCGTGAGAGTGAGCTGGCTGCCGGCGATCCAGGATGTCGATCCATGGTGGAATGCTGCCAGCGCTTGGAAGGACAAGTACGACCAGTGCGCTGAGCTTTTGCAACAACTCAAGGGAGTGAATGATCCCAAGAACGTCAAGGCGACCCTCTGCCGTTGGATCGATCGTCACCCGCTACAAGAGTTCGCGTTTCTTCAAAACTGGATCTGCCAGCTCACGGACTCAGACGCACTGCCGCCGGAACTTGTCTTCTGGCTGGTCCAGGATTGCCGCAACGCTTTCCTGCGCTGCGCCTGTCATGCGTGCGATGCGAGCTCTGGCGTGCCGCTAGCGCGAGTGTGGTTGCATGCCAATCCGGACGGCGGTCGCAACGAACGTTGCAATGTCCTCCGAATCGATTCGTACCCGCCGTATCGACGGCCGCTGCAACGCGACTGCTGGCCGGCACCTTTTGGAATGGTGAATCTCGGACAGGTCATCTGGCACACGCCCGAAGAAGCACGTTTGATTCTTGTTCGTCTCGGCCTGCAGGTTGGTGTCGATGTTGAATTTGCAACCCTGGCCGATGTGAGCTCCCTGTGGGATGACGGCCTCTTCGCTCTGCCTGCGGATTCGATCTCCCTGCGCATCATGAAGAGCGAGTTTGGTGAGCGGGTTGTCGGAGTTGCGGGTGCCAAAGGCCCTTGGGCAGACATCAAGCCACCTGCGAAGATCGCGGCGCTGAAATCCACAGCGGAGCCGGCTGATTTCAAGAAGATCTCCGGTATTGGAGACAAGACGGCTGCCAAGCTGACCGACTCGGGAATCAAGACGTTCAAGCAATTGGCCGATGCGTCGTTGGAAACTCTCAAAGGACTGTTTCCTGCGTTGAAGGACGATGTCCTCAACCAATGGAAAGACGCGGCAAGGACGGAAGCCGGCTGAGGACCCGCCGGGAGGATCGACGATGCCTTTGTACCGTCCCCTGTACCGTGAAAGCCACGTCTTGCGAGCCGTCGACCTTGCCGGCGAGCAAGCGTATCGCATCGCGATGCAACGGCGTCACAACATTGGTGGCCATGGCTGGGGCATCGTGAATGGGCTGGGGATCGACGAGGCCGGCGGCGAAGTCGTCGTCAACCCCGGCTTGGCCGTCGACGGCTATGGTCGCCAGTTGGTACTGAGCGAAGCCGTTTCGTTGGGAACGGCGCAACTGCAATCGTTGGAGACGGACAAAGCCGACGTCTGGCTGCAGTACGGTTTGATGGCCGCCACGCCGCGACAGCGCGGACGGTACGCCTGCGGCCCGATGCGCGAGAGCCGCGGCTACGAGGAGGCGCGGGTCTTGATTGCGGAGGCCTCGTCGGCCGATCCGCGTTTGCCCATGGATGTTCCCGACGCTGATCTGGACTTCGCTGCGTATCGCGAGCCGCCCGATGACCCAAGAATCGAGTGGCCGATCTATCTCGGCACAGTGAGCATCGAGAGTGGGAACCTGGTGGTGGACAAGACCCGTCCTTACGCGACACTGGTCGGCCGGAACATCACGACACCTCGGGGGGATGTCGTCGTCCGCCTCGGTACGAGTCGCCACGGCGACGACACACGAGCCGCGCTGAGCATCCAAAAGGGAAAGGATGAATGGGTCGATGCGTTGCGGATCGACCGACGCAGTCAAGTGTACGTTGCTCAGGATCTACACGTCGAGAAGAATCTTGAGCTCCAGGGGCCGGCCTCCGGTGCAGGGCCAACCTCCACCCGAGCTCGACTGCGCTTTGCTCGCCCCATCGACGCTCCCGATAAGGCTGCACCATGGAGCATCTATCGGGCGACCGTTCGCGAGAAGGCGGGCGACAAGGAAGTTTCGCATCAGCAGCTGCGCTTCGAAATCGCGGACCCGGGAAAGAAGGGCGATCCGACGCGGTACGCAATGTGTCTCCGTCATGCAAACGGCAGCAAGCCCATTCTGACTGCCGCTGCCGATCGCAGCGTCACGATTCATGCGGAGCTGAAAGTCACCGGTCAGATCATCCAGGGCCCGATCAGTGCAGATCCGAACGACACCCGCTTGATGTCCAAGTTCACCGATCAATGGTTGAGCGGGTTGGTAGCCGGCGGCGGCAAAATCGGCGCCGCAGTGGCGCGCGTGCTTGAGGTGGCCGTCCATGTCACGACCCCGGTCCAGGTAGGCGCCTCTGCCGAGTACACGGTAACGATCAAGAACTCTTCGAAAGGCACGATCAGCAATTTGGAGGCGTACGACAATGTCCTCCTTGGAACGACTCCTCTGAAGCGCGGCCAAATCGGCGTGAAGCCGTCGTCGCTCGAAAAGGACAAGGCAACTGATCCGCTAAAGGTAACCTTTCCGATTCCGGCAGGGACTCCCGCGAAAGAACCGCTGACGGTTGCGGTGCTCGCGATGGCCATCGGACCCGAACAAACCCTGGTCTGTGGCATCGGCGCGGACACGGTTACGGTTGAACCCTCGAACCCAGTCTCCTGAAAGTTGAGGCGCAGACATGGATAACAGCTCGGTTGCTCGCGTTCGTTACTTCGATCACCAGTTCCTGCGCACTCAGGATTTCGTCGACGAGCAAGCCTACCACGTGGCGATGCGCCGGCGTCACAACATCGCACAGCACTCGTGGGGAATTGTCGTCGGCCTCGATCTCTTGGTCGAAGAGGAAGGCCAAGCGCTGTTCGTCGCCCCGGGGATGGCGATCGACGGCTTTGGTCGCGAGCTGATATTTCCACAAAAGACTGGACTGACCGGTTTTCAAGCCAAAGTCGGCGACGTCGTCGATGTCTGGCTTCTCTATGCCGAGCTCCCCACAGGAGCTGCGCAACCGGCATATGCCGGTTGTGGCCAGAAGTCGGCCAGCGACCGCCTGCAGGAATATGCGCTGGTCCGGCTCCAAGCGGTCGAGGCAGATGCGCTGCCGGAGACGGAAAAACGCGAATCCGACCCAACGTTGGTTCCTACCGACGACATCCAGGACGAGTGGAAAGTCTATCTCGGACGCGCTCAGTACGATGCGAACAGCAAGCGGATCACGGTTTCCGGCGATTGGCGGCGTTATGCCGGTTTGGTTGGGCAGAACGTGCAGGACCCGGCATCGGACACGCGGATCGAGCTTGGCCCCAGCAAGGACGACGCGGCGCGTTCGTTTGCGCTGCTCGCGAATGGCGCTGCCTGCCTCGAAGTAAAGTCGGACGGCTCGACGACGATTGCCGGTACTACCGCCGTACAAGGCGACGTGATTCTCGATGGTGGCGCTCTTGCTCTCAAGCCTGGCCCGCCCCCGGTCGCAGGTTCGACAGACGAAGTGGATCCGTGGACGATCTCGCACTTCGATTCGAATGGTACAGCCGAGCTTCGTATCGCGATCGGAGACAAGTCCACGGATCGTGTTGTCGTCGGGATGTGGTCGGCGGATGACAAGGCGTTCACCGAGATCCTGACGATTTCCGGCTCGCCTCCCACCGTTACGGTCAATGGCAACTTGACCGTTAACGGACTGATTACGGGGACCCTCGACAAGAGCGCCGACGCCGTTCCTCCGTCCGAGGATGCCTCCGCGAAGAGCTTTCTGCTCGGCGGTGCCGCTTCGGGAGTGAGCGGTAGCAACGTGTTGCTGCACAGCTTCTTTGTGAATCCGCTGCTTGGGGTTACCAAGCTGGGAGGCTGATCTTGTGGAGGGTCGCATTGGCCATCTCCATCATCGCTACCGTGTCCTGGACCGCTCCGGCGCCGCGGCGTTGCTGGCGGCGCAGCTGGATCGCCATCTATCGGCGCGTCTACCGGACGCGGTCCAACGGGCGTTGGATGAGGCGCTTGGCGACGACCCTACGGTCTATGTCCTGCGCCGGGTCGCCACCAAGCTCACCGTGCGTGGCCGCGTCACGAACATCGGACCGACGCTGGCACAAGAGTGGGGCGACCGGCTCGCCGGGGCAATTGTGCGGCACATCGCCGCGGATGAGGACAACGGCGGCAATTTAGTCTGCTTTGCCGACCAAGCGGAATTTGTCGCGCGCTTCCTTGCAGACCTGCTCGCCGATCGTGCCTGGGGGTGCTGGTACTACGGTGCGTTCGCATCGTTGCGCGGATGCCGTACCGGCGAAGTTCTGGCGCGGGTCCTGCACGACAACGCGGCCTGTTTGCCGCAGGTTGTTTCTCGGTTGCATCGGAGCGGATTTCTGGATCGCCTGCTCTCTCTGCTCGAGCCGGATGAGGTGCGCAGGTTGTGGCGCGGTGATCATGCCAGCGACGCGGAAGCGCGGCGCGCTCTCTACCGTCCGTTGCTGCTGCAGGTGCTTCGCTTGATTCAGCGCGTGGGCTGGTGGCGACCTTCCGGGGAAGAAGTCGAGAACCTCCTTACGGCCTACGGCGCCACGTGTCCGGAGATCCCGGATTGGAGTGATCGTAGCGCGCTCACGCGGGCTTTTGTCGACATCGTGCGGTTCGTCGTGTGCCGAGCACGGCCATCGCCAGTTTCCTGGCAAACGACGGAATCGACCCGCGGATGGCCTGAGCTCGACGAGATCCTCGCGGGAGTTGATTGGCTCGATGCCGGCGTTCTGCGCGCTGAGCTCGAGCAGCTACGCTTGCCTCAGCTGTCCAACGATGAGCTGCCGCTGACACGGCCGCGCACCGACGCCACCCCCCGACAGCGGCAGTTCTTGGCGGCATTGCAAGCCGTCATCGCGGACCGCGATGTTGCGATCGATGCTCGCGACTGCCGCGAAGCAAACGCTCTGCGCTTGCTCGCGGCCGTCGTCGCACGCGACGTTCAGTGGGCCACCGATGTATCCGCCGCCCGGTTGATCGACGTCGTGTTGGCTACCTGGGAAAGGCTCCGGAGCGCACCCGATGCTGAAGCGTTACGACGTCTGCACGGCGATGATTTTGCGGGCGCATTGCGGTTGCTGTCCGAACGTGAACCGGAGTCCCTCGCCGCACTGACTGCATTGGGCGTGAGCGGAATGACGGTCGTGCAGCGGCTGCTGAGTCGAGAGCAACCGACTGCCGACCTCGTCGATCGCAGCGTCGACTCGCAATGCGCCGGTGTCTTCCTCATCGCCAGAGCTGTTGCCGATGCGCGCCTATCGACGGTTCTCAGGGAGTCGTCGTGTCCCATCGAAGTCAGGACGCTGCTGGCAGCCCTGGTCTTGCAATGGTCGGGTGGCGCAGGCTGTTCTGACGATCGACTTGACCCTGCCGTCGCCGCATTTGCCGATGCGCCGCGCCTGCAGACGATCGCTTCGCTTCGCGACGGCTGGGCTGGGGTGGTCGACGACGATTTGATGCGCTTGCAGGCTGGTGTTCTGCAGATGCTCGTCGAGCAACGCTTGATCGGCGGTCAAAACCTCGATGTTCTCGACATCGAAAGCGGTAGCAGCGACGCAGCGGCAAAGTTTCTGCTCGCCGGCGACGCTCATGTGCCGGCGTGGGCGTTTGCCGCGTCGTTTTCCGACCAGGAGGAGCGACAACATCGTGTCCGCGACTGGATGCGAACGTGGAAGAACGTCACCGGGCTCGATCCGGTGGTTGTCGCCGATGATCCGTCGATTGAAGCTCAGCGCGTTGCGTTGCGATATTCCTTCGAGACGTTGGCGCCAGGAAACCTCGGCCTACCCGCTGTCGACCTGACGGTGTCCGTCGTGGCGATGGCCCTGCTACGCATATGGGGTCGTTGGTTGCGACAGTTTGCGGAATCGAGCCTGCCTTACCTGCTCGAGCAGTTCATCCGCAGACCCGGGCGCCTGACCGTCGATGACGACACGATCATTGTCGACCTGGAGCGGCGCCCACTCGATATCGTTCTGGAGATGGCGGGTTACACCGCTGACCTCGAGCGGTTGTCGTGGCTGTCCGGCCGACGGCTGTGCTTTCGCTTCGGAGGCGGCTGATGGGTCTGCTGGGTTGGTGTCGCAGACGCACGGAGGTACCGGATGTACCAGCTCCAATACCTCCCGCCATACCGACGTCGCAGGGCGACGAAGAATTCCCCGTGAGCTCTGCGCCGCCGCAGATCGTCCCGCGCACAGGTCCATACGCGGACAGCGACGAGCACCTCTCCGACCACCTGCAGCGCATCGATCTGTTGGTGCGGGCGCAGACGATTCGCTGGCGGCAATCGATCGGGGCGAGCAAGCCGAATCACCTGTGGGGCATGGTGCACGTCAGTGATGCCGAAGTATTGGCGTACTTGCGCAGCCCATTCGAGCTGCCGCTGGAGATGCCGCTGGGAACATCGTCCACGGTCGACGAGTATTGGCGTGCGGCAGCGACCTTGGAGCATCAGATTGAGGTTCGCTGTCGCGCCACCTCGACCGATGTGATGCTGCGCGTCAACTCACTGGCGCAAACGCTCCGCTTGTCCGCCTTCGAGCGCGACGCGGTGTTGGCCGCACTGCTGCCGGACCTCGATGCCCGCTATCGCCGTCTCTACGGATATCTGCAGGACGACGCCTCGCGCGCGCATCCAAGCGCCGAGCTGCTGTTGCAGATTCTCGAGCCGGTCCTTGCCACGGCACGCGAGCGCCGCGCCGCGCTTGCACCAAGCGCGCCGCTCTTTGCTCGTCAAGTCTTCAATGAGGGAGACGGCGCGGATGAGCCGCTGCCGTTGAAGCCGCTGCGCATCGATCAACGCGTCGCGGCGTTTCTGCTCGGTAGTGATGCCCCCGACGGACGACTCGCCGGCGTGTTGTCGCAGCCGCAGTTGCCGGTGGATTGGAGCAACTTGAGCAGCGACCCGCTGCGTCTGGCGCGCTGGCAAGGACTCGCCGAGTGGTGGGCGCAGCGGCGGCGCCAGACGGAATCCTCGACGGTATTTTTCCTCCACGGCCTCTATGGCAGTGGTCGTCTGGTGGCGGCACGGGCGTTGTGTGCTGCAACGGCGACGCCGCTTCTGGTAGGCGACGTGCCGACAGCCCTGCACAATCCGTGTGGCTGGGAGCAGAGCGTACGTCTCTTCTATCGCGAGGCGGCGCTACGCGGTGCGGCGGTGTTCTGGTCGGCTGCCGAGGTGTTGTTGGAGCGCGAGCAGCCGCCAAACCGGTGGCGATACTTGCTTGACCATGCCGAGTCATTTCGCGGATTGACTTGTGTAGCTTCGAGTACGCTGTGGGATCCTGTCGGCCAATTTCGCCAGACTCCCTTCGTCCGCATCGACTTCCCGGCCGCCAGCTACGAGGTGCGGCGGCGTGTCTGGCAGGCGTCGCTCGAGGCGGTCGACGACTTCGAGGATCCGAAGCCTGCCCCCGAGGTCGTCGCCCGCCTGCTGGCCAACGGGTTCCAGCTGTCGCCCGGCCAGATCGCCGACGCGCTCGCCACGGCGCGTGCCCATGCCGTGGCGCGCAATCCCGGCAGCCCGCGACTTCGACTCGACGACTTGTACGAAGGCTGCCGCCGGCAGTCGGGGCAGCGTTTGCAGACCATGGCGCGGCGCATCGAGCCGCGCACCGAGCTGACGTTTGACAGCCTGGTGTTGCCGTCGACCAACAAGCGGCAACTCGACGAGCTGCGTGGCCGCATTCGCAACCGCAGCCGGGTTTTGAGCGAGCTTGGCTTCCAGCACCGCCTGTCGATCGGCAAGGGCTTGATCGTTCTGTTCACCGGGGCATCGGGGACGGGCAAGACCATGGCCGCCGAGCTACTGGCGCGCGAGCAGGGCGTCGATCTGTACAAGATCGACCTGTCGGCGGTGGTCAGCAAGTACGTCGGCGAAACCGAGAAGAACCTCAGCCGCGTCTTCGCCGACGCCGAAGACTCCAACGCCATCATCTTCTTTGATGAAGCCGACGCGTTGTTCGGCAAACGCGGTGAGGTGAAGGAAGCGCAAGACCGTTGGGCCAACATGGAGGTGAACTACCTGCTGCAGCGCGTCGAGGAGTACTCCGGCGTCGTCGTGCTGGCGTCGAACCTGCGCCAGAACATCGACGAAGCTTTTCTGCGTCGCATCCAGGTCATCGTCGAGTTTCCGTTTCCGGACGCCGTGGCCAGGCTGCGCATCTGGATCGGGATGTTTCCCAGCATTCTGCGACGCCCGACCGACGATGAGATTCGCGCCCTGGCGGAACGCTTTCGCCTCGCCGGCGGAGCGATCAAGAACATCGTCGTCGACGCCGCCTTCCGCGCCCTCGCCGAGGCCAACGGACAGCTTCCGGCGGTCACCCAACGCCACCTCGTCCTCAGCACCGCCCGCGAATACCAGAAGCTCGGCAAGCCGATCACCCAAAGCGAGTTCGGGGCAGAGTTCTATCGCTGGGTTGAGGAGCTGCTTTGAACACCGACGGTCAGAGGCGGGGAATCGGTCGTGTCAACTAAGACCAAAGATACCGGGGGCGAGTCGCACCAGGCGGCTCCTGCCCCTGTTCAGCAGCCACAACCCGACGCGCCTTGCAAGGCTTGCGGACCGCAACGCGTGATGCGCGCGCCACTCAGATCGCCGGCAAGCATGGTTGGGTCCGGCGATCCCGCGCAGGGGGCGCCGGGTCGTGCACGCACAATGGGGACATTGCAGCGGGCCATAGGCAATGCGCGTGTGTCGCAAGTGATGAGTGGTGCAGGAACGAGGGGCGGGGCTCTTGGGACCAAGAAGTTTCCTGTGCAGGCAAAGCTAATGATCGGCCCTCCGGGCGATGCATTTGAACAGGAGGCTGATAGAGCCGCAGACGACATTGCGTCTGGCCAATCAGCCAAACGCATCTCTCGACTGCCTGGGGATCATGTCGGTCAATCGTTGCACCGGTCTGAACAGAGAAGCGACGAAAGCGAGTCGCGCAAGACCGATCTAGGTCACATCCACGACGCCGGTATCCATTCTCGCATTGAGTCGCCGAGCGGTGGCCACGCTCTTCCAGAAAGCGTGCGACGTAACGTGGAATCCGGCCTCGGTGCAGATCTGGCGCATGTGCGTGTTCATGATTCGGCTGAGGACCAATCCGATGCCCATCTCTTGAGCGCAAAGGCATTCACTCACGGAAATCACATCTGGCTGGGCCCGGGGCAGAGCGCTCACGATACCAAGCTCATAGCTCATGAAGCGGCGCACGTGGTTCAACAAGGCGCCGCAAGCAAAGATGAACATTCGGTCCAACGGAAACCTGCTGGA